>JAIVJM010000193.1:0-34810 GCA_020199995.1 Acidobacteriota bacterium
TGTGTGCCCACTGTGCCGGTTGTCCTTCACGGGCGCGACTTCTACCACGCGGCGGAAGTGTGTAGCAACTGAAAGTCTTGCGCTGAAAGCGCATAGTTTCAACTAGCGTGCTGGAACAATGAACGTCTCATGCCTTTCTCCTCTTCGAACATGATAGCAGCATAACGCATAGTAGACGTACTACTAGCCGCTGGTAAAGACGCCCAAATGGGCGTCTAATTCCGCCCGCCGCACAGACGAGATTGACCAATGGCTGCTGGCCGTCCACCTAAGCCGGCCTCCGGGCGCAGGATTATACGCCTTGATTTCGCGTTTGATGCCATGTGCAGAATTAGGGTTATGTGCGCCCACTTCATTGGAAGTTGAGACAAATTCGGCAGCCGGAATATCTCTCTCGGGAAACCTTTACCATGAATCGGCCCGACAACTCATTCAAACCCAACCGCCCTTCGTTTGCCTTACATCAATATCCTCATGTTCGTGATTGATTAAGGGCACATCTGACAAGTCATCCTGAAGTTATCAGCGTTCCGTGTGAGTGAGGTCGAGCCGCGACCGCCCGACGGGATTCTGCCGTCGAAGAGGGTGGCGAACCGTTTGAGCGCCGTGCTCCGGTTCGGGATCAGCCTGCGCCCATCTCCCGCTGAGGTTGCCTCAGGCCGGTTGCGTTCGTGCGCGTTCGTCATGTGGCGGCGGTGCGTGTCGAGACGTTCATCAGGTGTCGAAAGCTTTCGCGTCCCCTCAGCAGCAGGCTGACCAGTTGCGCGAGCGCGAGGGGCGGGGTCGAGTCCGGGAGGAAGCGGTAACGAAAGAGTGTTTCGCGGCAGTCGTTGGCTTCATGGAAGAGGATGTCCTGCGTGAAGTTGCCCCAGCGCTCTGGGCCGATGAGTTCGACGACCGCGCCGGCGTGCCCCGACGGGAGCAGCATGTTCGACCCGTGGACGCCGACCACGACGTGGCTCGCCGCGTAACGCTCGCACCAGCGCCGCTCGCCCTCGTCGTCCGTCGAAGGGCGGCGCAGGTCTTCGACCCACGCGGGCAAGCCCTCACCGCTTCCTGTCTCGCTTAACCCCGCGACCGCAAAGTCGAGGGCGGGCCAGTCCTGCCGGAGCGCCTCGGCCAGCACGGACACGTGCCGATGTTGCATGTCTGTTGAGTCTGAAGGTCGCCGGATCAGTAACTTGAGCCTTTCGCGGCGGGTGTGGGGCATGTCGCCGAAAGGCGCGCTCCACGGTCGGTCGTCGCGCCAGATGAAGGTCACGGTCGGCCTCTTCAGGCGTGCCTCCCATTCGTCGAGTGGGAACGGTTCGACGCGCGTGAAGCGTTCGATGCGGTAGTCATCGGGCCGCGGGTGCGAGAGCGCGTGACTGAGACTCACACTTTGGAACGCCTCAATGCGGCGGCGGATTTCGCGCGCCAGCCACTCGTTCCATTCCGTCCCGCGCCGCAGGGGCAGGCCGAGCGTCCAGACCTGCGCGACGCCGTCAGGCACCATCCACGCGAGAAACGCAGGCACGATCACGATCAGATCAACGTCCGTCCGCCAATCGAGGTAAGACTGCGCGTTGAGCAGTTTGAGGAGCGAGTGGCCGTAGAGCGTGTCGAGGCAGTTGAGGAGCACGACGCGGCGCGTGACGGGCAGATGCTCGCGGACGTCGAAGGGGACGGGCGCCTCCGAGCGTCGGGCGTAGGACTGGCGCAGCCATTCGGCGAACCATTCGACGCCGTGCGGGTCGTAGACCGCGCCCGTCGCCTTCTCCAGCAGCATCGGCGTGTAGAGCGCCTGCCCCGCCGCGAGGTCGCCGTAGAACTCTCGACGGCAGCTCGCGCAACGCAGGTCGGCGAGACAGCGCATGCCGGGGATGTGCCAGCCCTCGACGCTCAGACGCACGCGGCAGTGCGGGCACTCGTGGTCGGCCTCTGTGAGCGGGTGCAGCCGGATCATATCGGAAACCATGAATCGTCAATCGTCAATGGATAAGAGCCGTCAATCGTCAATCGTGAATAGAAAGAACAGGATTTTCTATTCACGATTGACGATTGACGATTGACGGCTTTCAGGCATCGCCAGATGCATTGAGTAGAGCGCGGTCTGCACGCTCTCTCTGCCGGGGAAGAGAGGGTCGCCTTCCACGACGTTCCGCAGCTCGTAGCCCGCGTCTTCCAATAAAGATTCGATCTGGTCGGGACTGTTGCCCATGTCAAAAGTCGTCTGGCCGAACTCGAACGTCACGCAGCGGATACGCTTCTCGCGCAGCATGCGCGACGCCCCGCACAGAACCTGAAGCTCCGCGCCCTCCACGTCAATCTTGAGCAGGTCAATCTCCGCGACGCCGTTGCTTTCACAATAGAGATCAACGGTGGTGGCCGCGACTTCTTCGGTCGTCCGAGGTTTGACGTCAATGCCGTAATTCTCCAGCGGGCGCAGGGCTCGCGAAGTCCAGCTCAGGTAATCACCGTCGTAGACGTAGAGGAGCACCGCGCCCGCTTCCTCCGCCAACGCGAGCCGGTTGAGGCGGACATTGCGGAGCGACGCCGCGCGGCTGATTGTCTCCAAACGCTCGAAGCCCGCGCGGGTCGGCTCGAAGGCGTGCACGCACCCGCCCGCGCCGACGAACCTTGAGAACAGCAACGTCAGTTCGCCGACGTTCGCACCCACGTCGAAGACCGTCATCCCCTCGCGCAGATACCCGAGGTAGAAAATCCTCTCCGCGCGCTCGACCTCCGCGAATGAAGCGGCGGAAGACGGCTCGCCCGCCGTCGTGCGGCGAAGTCGAAGTAAGCGACGGACGAGAGAGGCGGCGCGGTTCTTCACAGTTGCCCCCCCGCCGCGCGCCGCGCGCCGAGACGGTAGTTCTGACTGACGTACTCTGCCCTCATCATCGGCTTCATCAACTCACACGGAAGGCGCGGCAAAACTGCTCAGGTATTTGATAACGTCTCGTGAATAATCGCGTCAATCTGCGCGGCGCGGGACTCGAAGGTGTGGTCGCGCAGCGTGCGGCGCTGCCCGGCGGCGGCGACGCGTCGGCGCACCGGCTCGTGTTCGAGCAGATACTTCACTTTCTCGACGCACTCCGCGGCGTCGCGGTAGGCGACGACCTCCGCGTCCGGCTCGAAAAGCTCCGGCAGGTTATCCTTCCAGTCCGTTAACAGGCAGGTGCCGACGCCCGTCGCCTCGAAGAGACGCATGTTCGAGGCGCTGGTGGGCGAGATGTCAATGTGCGTGTTGAGGGCAACGCGCGAGTCGCGGAGCTGCTGAAACATCTCAAGGCCGAAGAGCGAAGGGCGCGCGCGCCGCGCGATGCGTTCATCCATGGACGGCGCGGGCGCGTGTGTCTGAGAGCCGCCGCGAAGAATCCGCGAGGCCCGGCGCGCCACTCCTCCCAAAATTGGTATTGACGACACGCGCAGGCGCACGCCTGCCCGCACCGTCGCCCGTCCCACGCTTCCCGCCGAACCGCTCTCCGGCGCATCACCCTCTTGCCGGAGTAGAGGCGGCGGCCCGACGTCAGACCAGATTTGCAGATTGGTCTCCTCGACGAGCCGCGAGAGAATCTTCTCGCGTTCGAGGTGAAACTGTTCGGACTTGATGATCGAGCCGAGGAAGGCGAAGTCGGCGCTGGGCGCGGCTGTCGTGTCGAGCTTTGTCAGGATGCGCGGCTCGAACGCGTGGTTGACGTGGCGGCTGCGGTGGCCTTGCTCGCGAAAGTGCGCGACCAGTTCCGGCACACACGAGAGCACGACATCACACGCGCCGAAGATTGAGCCGTCGCGATAAGGCGCGCCGCACCAGCCCAACACGAGACGGAGTGAAGGGCAGATGGCTCTCAGGTGATTGAGGAAGGCGGCGGTCACGGTCGAGTAGTCGGCGACGATCAGAGCGTCGGGGCGGAAGTCTCTGACCTGCGCCGCGGTGATCTCAAAGAGCCAGTTCCCTTCCTCGAAGGCGAGCCCGTGCTCAGCCGCCCATTCCTTTTGCATCGGCTCGGCGTTGGCGACCAGATCACAGGTCTCGTAGCCTGACTCTGACAGGGCCTTCGTCCAGAAGTCGGACGAGCCGAAGCAATCGTCAATGAGGGGAGCGTGCTGCGCGGCGTAAGGCTGCGCGGCGAGGCCGGGGCGCTGGGCGTAGAAGTGTTTGAGGTAGGCCGGGTAGTAAACCCCGATCTTCAGTAAGCGCATGACTTGCGGCGGCGGCGGCGGCAGCAGTCGCCCCGCCGGGCCTCTGGGTTAGAGTTCGATGTGGTAGATGACGTTGCCGGTCTCGGCCTCGACGCCAGTCTGCACGAGGCCGAGTCGGCGCGCGCCGCGCGGCGAAACGTTGTCGGGGTGAATCTTCGCCATCAGGCGGGGCGCGCCCGCGAGACGGCAGACGAGCTTCGCCACGTCGAGCGAGATTCGCATAAACGCGCGCCCGCGCCATTTCTCGTCCACCAGCACGCCGAAAGAAGGCACTTCATACCCGGCGTCCCACCCGCGCAGCATGAAGAAGCCGGCGAGTTCGCCGCGCCAGAACATGCCGGAATAGACGTCCCGCTCCCGCCCGGCGAGAAGACGCGCGATCTCCTCCTCGCCCGAGCCGAAGGCGTAGAAAAATCGCGCGTACTCCGGGGGCTGCGCGCAGAGCAGGGCCGAGATTATCCCGGCGTCTTCAACCCCGAGCGGACGGATCGTGAAATCCGTCCGGCCTGCCGAGCTTCCCTCATCCGTCGAATGCATAGGTTTTCCGGGAGTTTACTTTTCAGGGCGTTTATAACACTATTCCGACTTCACTTGAGAACCATTTTGTCGCCACGGCTCGACGAGGTGGACGGCGCCGGAAGCGCCGGCAATCCGCGGCAGCCAGCTTTGCCGTATAAATTACGGCTCAATGAGCGGTGATGGTTTTTAGGACTGAAAGTGGCCGAGAGAGGTGATTTTGATTCGTCAGGCGGGTGAACATGCCGCGACGGGCGAGACGACGAGGCGCGACCCTGAGCGCTTCGCCTACGCGACGCTCGACGCGCTCTCCGAACACGTCGCCGTGCTCGACGAGCGCGGAATCGTCGTCGCCGTCAACCGGGCCTGGCGAGAGTTCGCCGTGGCGAACTCGCTTTCGATGGAAGGGCTCAGCGTAGGGGCGAACTATTTCGCCGCCTGTCACAACGCGACGGGCAGGGGCGCGGAAGACGCCGCACGCTTTGCCGACGGACTCCACGCCGTCATCAGTGGCGAGTTGGGCGAGTTCTCACTCGAATACCCCTGCCATTCCCCCACACAGCAACGCTGGTTCATCGCCCGCGCGACGCGGTTCGAGTTCGAGGGGGAGACCCGCGCCGTCGTCACGCACGCGAACATCACGACGCGCAAGCTGGCCGAAGAAGCGATCCGCTTTCATTCGCACCTGCTGGACACGGTCGAGCAGGCCGTGATCGCCACGGATTTGAGCGGGACGATCATTTACTGGAACCGCTTTGCGGAAAAGCTCTACGGTTGGCCCGCCGCTGAAATTGTCGGGCGCAATATCATGGAGGTCGTCCTGCCGGAAGCCGCGCGGGAGCAGGCTTCCGAAGTCATGTCGCGCCTCCAAGCGGGCCAAAGCTGGTCGGGGGAGTTCACGGTTCGTCGCCGTGACGGCGCGACCTTTAGAGCGTTTATCACGGACACGCCGATTTACAATACGGAAGGGACAATGATCGGCATCGTCGGCGTGTCTCGGGACATCACCGAGCGTAAGCGCGCCGAGGAGGAGCGGGAGCGGCTGCTCCGGTCTCTGGAGGTAGAGCGGGCGCGGCTGACATACCTCTTCACGCACGCCCCGGCCTTCGTCGCCGTGCTGCGCGGCCCCGACCACGTGTTTGAACTCGCCAACCCACCCTACCTGCAAATGGTCGGCCACCGGGACGTGTTGGGTAAGCCCGCACGCGAAGCCCTCCCGGAGGTCGAGGGGCAGGGCTACTTTGAGCTGCTCGATAACGCGTACCTGACGGGCGAGCCCCACGTCGGGCGCGGGATGCGCTTGCTGGTGCAGCGCGAGCCGGAAGGGGCGCCCGAAGAACTCTTCTTCGATTTCGTCTACCAGCCGATGTTCGACGCCGACGGGTCGGTCTCGGATATTTTCGTGCACGGGGTGGACGTCACCGAGCACAAGCGGGCGGAAGACTCGCTGAAGCAGCTTGCCGATGAAGTCGAGCGCCAACTGCACAAGTTCGACGCGGTCGTGTCTTCCGTGCAGGACTTTATTTACATGTTCGATTTACAGGGGCGCTTCACATACATCAACAATCCGCTCCTCGACCTCTGGCAAAAAACCTTCGAGCAAGCCGTCGGCAAGAACTTTTACGACCTAGACTATCCGCCGGATTTAGCCGAACGGCTTCAGAGTCAGATTCAGGAGGTCATCACGAGCCGCCGCCCGCTCAAGGACGAAACGCCTTACACGAGCGCGTCGGGCACGCGTGCATACGAGTACATCTTCGTCCCACTCATCTCCACCGACGGGGCGGTGGAAGCGGTCGCCGGCGTGACGCGCGACATCACCGAGCGCAAGCTCGCCGAAGACGCTTTGCGCGAGAGCGAGGAGTGGCTGCGCGCCATCTTCGAGGCGTCGCGCGACGGGATTATCGTCGAGGACGACGAGCGCATCGCCTACGTCAACCACGCCTACGCGCGGCTCTTCGGCTACGAAGACCCGGACGAGCTGAAAGGCAAGCACATCTCCGCCGTCCTCTCCGCCGCCGCCGAAGAACGCCTGCTGGACTACGGAAAGCGGCGCATGCGGGGCGAGGCCGCGCCGACGGTGTACGAGTTTAAAGGTAAGCGCAGGGACGGTCAGATGATTGACCTGGAAGCGTCAGTCTCGATATCCAACGTCGGCGGCAAAGCGTACATCACGACGGCAGTTCGCGACATCGCCGAGCGCAAGCGGGCCGAGGAGGAGCTGCGCGGAGCTTACGACGAATTGGAAAGGCGCGTGGAGGAGCGGACCGCCGAACTCGCGCGCGCCAACGCAACGCTGAAAGAGGAGAACGCCGAGCGGCTGCGCGCCGAGGAGTCGCGCAAGAAGCTGCTGCGCCGGCTCGTCACCGCGCAGGAGGAGGAGCGACGACGCATCTCTCGCGAGTTGCACGACCAGATGGGACAGCAACTCGCCGCCCTCATGATGGGACTCAAGAGGCTGGACGCCGACTCGCACGGGCGGCAATCCGCCCTCCACACCCTCAGACAACTACAGGAGCTGACCGACCAGTTGTCGCGCGAGGTGCACACCCTCGCGTGGGGCCTGCGCCCGCCCGCGCTCGACGATCTGGGGCTGCACACGGCCATCTACAACTACGTCGAGGAGTGGGCCGAGCGTTCGCGCGTGCCGGTTGACTTTCACAGCGCGGGCTTCGTCGGCGAAGGGCGACTCCCCTTCTCTCACGAGACAGCGCTCTACCGCATCGCGCAGGAGGCGCTGACGAACGTTTTCAAACATTCGGGGGCCGACCGCGTGAGCTTTATCCTTGAGCGGCGCGGCGATCACGTCCTCGCCGTCGTCGAGGATAACGGCAAGGGGTTCGATGTCGAGGCGCTGTTGGAGCCGTCGGCCAGAGAGCGCAGGATGGGCCTGCTGGGAATGCGCGAGCGGGCGACGCTGCTCGGCGGGACGCTCAACATCGAGTCGTCACCCGGCGCGGGCACGGGCGTGTTCGTGCGCATCCCCGTGGGCGCGGGCGACGAGACGGGTGATGAGGAAGGAGGAGCCCAGCGTGGATAAACTTCGCATCTTCCTCGCCGATGATCACATGGTCATCCGCGAAGGACTGAAGGCTCTCGTCAACGCGCAGCCTGACATGCACGTCGTCGGCGAAGCCGACAACGGCAGCGCGGCGTGGCAGCGCGCCAGCGAACTCAAGCCCGACGTGGTGGTGATGGACGTCTCGATGCCGGAGATGAGCGGGGCGGAGGCGACCGAGCGACTGAAGCAGGACTGCCCGCAGATCAAGGTGCTGGCGCTCACCTTCTACGAGGACAAGAGCTACCTCCGCCAGATGATCGAGGCCGGGGCCGCGGGCTACGTCCTCAAGCGCGCGGTGATGGAGGAGTTGGTTCACGCCGTCCGCACGGTGGCGGCGGGCGGCTCATACCTCGACCCGACGCTGGCCGACAAGGTCATCACCAGCTACTTCAATCAGGAACCCTCCGACGCTAAGGCGGCGGGCGGCGAGCTGAGTGAACGCGAAGCTCAGGTTCTGCGCCTCATCGCGTGGGGCTACAGCAACAAAGAGATCGGCTGGAAACTCAGCATCAGCGTCAAGACGGTGGACACCTACAAGCTCCGCCTGATGGAAAAGCTCAGCCTCCGCAGCCGCACCGACATCGTCCGCTACGCACTCCGTCAGGGGTTGATGCAGGACGAATAACCGCGCCTCCTGCCCGCCCGCCTCAGCTCCCCTCTCGGAAACCGACCCGCAACCCTTGTCAGGAATTACCCGACACGCTTTCCGATTTTACCGACAGACCAGTGTGTGATAACAGACATACAATCAAGTTTGTCCCCATAACCGTATTTGGTGCGTCCCCTCCAGACGCCTCAATTTTTCCGCAGGAGCGGCGTGAAAGTAGCCCCTGACGAACTGCCGTCGGCGTTCTCGACCGAGCGGGTAGTTTTCAGCGGGCCAGCTAAATCCAATTCTCCAGCGGCATTCGTACTTCATATACCAAAGACCCATTGAAACGTGAGACCTTGCGTTTCGGCGACGACGATAGCCTGACGCGCTACTCGTTGAATAAAAGTGCGGCGCGGCGTGCGCGCCTTAGAACCAGCATTACTGCGCGGCGTGAACTCAGAAGCCCGGCATACGAAGCGCGGTGGGCCATCCGGGACATCACAGGGAGAATAAGGAAGAGTTATGCGAAGACCTCTACGAAAATTGACACGCGTCGCCGCCCTCGGTCTGTTGGCCGCGACTTTCGCCGCCGGCCCGTTCAGGCTGCCCGTCGCCGAGGCGTCGAGCCACCGCGAAGCACCACTGATTTCTCAAGACCCGTTGGCCGACGGCACGGACACCTACGCGTTCATCAGCCCCGACAGGGCGAACACCGTCACCGTCCTCGCCAACTTCATCCCGCTCGAAGAGCCGGCGAGCGGCCCGAACTTCTTCAAGTTCGACGACAGCGTGCTCTATCAGATCAGGTTCGACAACAACGGCGACGGCAGGCTCGACCTCGCCATCCAGTTCCGCTTCAGAACCGTCGTCGGCAACGGTGACACGTTCCTCTACAACACGAACACGATTGACAACCTCTCCGACCCTGACTGGAACGTCAAGCAGTTCATGGATGTGACGGCGCTCGTTCGTCAGGGCGACCCCAACACGCCGACGTTCGCGACTTTTTCGCTCGGGACGAACCTGCCGACGCCGCCCGTCAACATCGGGCCGCGCTCGACACCGAATTACGAGACCAACCTCGCCGAGCCTTCGATCAGCACCGTCCCGACCGGCGCGGGCGACATCAAGCTCTTCGCCGGCCAGCGCGACGAGGGTTTCTACGTTGACCTCGGCTCCGCTTTCGACCTCCTCGGCCTGCGCCCGTTCAACTCGGCGCACCTCGCGCCGCTGCCGACCTCGAAGGGCGTTGATGCCACCGCCGGCTACAACGTCCACACCATCGCGGTTCAGATTCCGACCCAGTTGCTGACGCAAACCGGCGCGCTTCCGACCGGGGCGACCGACCCGACCGCGATCCTCGGCGTCTACTCGACTGCCAGCCGCCCCGGCACACGCGTGCTGAACATCAACGGCACGAAGACGGAGAACGCCGCTGATTGTGGCACCGCAGCGGCACCTGGCGGAATAGCCCCGTCCGCGACCTGCGTGCAGGTCTCGCGTCTCGGCAACCCGCTCTTCAATGAGTTGTTCATCCCGATGGGTACTTCGCCGACCGTTGCGGAGAACGACAAAGACCTCTACAACGCGCAACTCCCGGCCACGGACGTGAACCGCATTGACTTCGTGCGCGGCACCGCGGGGCGGCCCGTCGAGCCGGTGAAATTGATTAACCTGCTCTACCCGCCGGTACTTGACGCCCCGACCTCGGGACGCAACGACCTTGTGCGCGTCTTCCTGACGGGCGTCCCCGGCGCGACCCGCTTCCCGTTCCAGCCTGACCCGGCTGATCCGGACGCTGGACCCGGCTCGGCTCCGGCTGAGTACATCCGCCTCAACACCGCCATCCCGGCGACCGCGGTGGGCTCCGAAAATCGCCTCGGCGTGATTGCCGGCGACCTCGGCGGCTATCCGAACGGGCGGCGCGTCGGCGACGACGTGGTTGACATCACGTTCCGCGTCGCGGCGGGCGTCCTGCTGCCGGGCAACTCGTGCGCGGGCGGCACGGCCAATTGTAATCAGGCGCCGAACAGTCAGCTCGGCGACGGCGTCACGCAGAACGACAAACCGTTCCGCACGACCTTCCCGTATCTGGCCTCGCCGTTTGACGGCTACTCGAATCCGTTCCACGGGCGCGAGTGCTCCGACACTCCGGACGCTCCGTGTCCGACGCCGAATCCCACGCCGAGGCCGTAACGCTTCCGCTCAGTGCGGTGCGGTACATTCGGCAGTGACCGAAGTTGAATGCCCGACTGGCGGGGGCGTGCGGCAAGTTCACACGCCCCCGTCAACACACTTTAGGCCCTGCACGCGGGCCACGTCGGGGAGCATCTCGCGGACTAACTCCGACTCGCTCCTTCAGCCCGTCGCAGCCGGGTCGGGGCCAGCAACGCCCGCCGACCGGCAGATTCTCACGTCGCAGGGACTCATCGAGCGCCAGCCGTCGCAGCCGGGCGGCTATAACCAGCTCGCCGACGCTTTCATGCAGAAGGCGCGCGAGACCGGCGACTTCGGCTTCAATGCCAGAGCCGAGCAGGCGCTGGCTCGTTCCGCTGAGGTCGCGCCGGAGAATTACGACTCGATTAAGCTGCGCGCCAAGCTCCTTTTGACTTACCACCGTTTCGCGGAGGCGCTCGAAGTCTCGCGCCGCGCGCAACAGCTCAACCCGCGCGACCACGATGTGTACGGCGCGATGACCGACGCGCTGGTCGAACTCGGCGATTACCCGGCAGCGGTCGAGGCCGCGCAGAGAATGGTTGACCTGCGCCCCGACACGGCCTCTTATTCGAGGGTCTCGTACCTGCGCACGCTGCACGGCGACACCAAAGGCGCTATCGAGGCGATGAGGCTCGCGGCGGAGTCCGCCAACCCACAGAACCTCGAAGGCGTGGCATGGTGCCGCGTGCATCTCGGCGACGAGTTGATGAACGCTGGCCGTCTGGTCGAGGCCGAGCGCGAGTATGACCGCGCTCTCTTCTCGTTCCCCGGCTCGCATCTGGCGCTCGCCGCGAAAGCCCGTGCGCGCCTCGCCGCGGGCGACACGGAGGCCGCCGTAGACTTTTACAGGCGCGCCGTCGAGCGCGTCCCCTTGCCGGAATACGCCGCCGCGCTCGGCGACCTCTACGCCAAGCTGGGGCGCGCGGAAGAAGCGCGGCGGCAGTATGAGCTCGTCGAGTTCGTCGAGCGCGAAGGCGCCGCGGGCGGAACCTACTCGCGCCAGTTGGCGCTCTTCTGGGCCGACCACGACACGCGTCTGGACGAAGCGCTGGAGGCCGCGACGCGGGAGCGCGCGGCGCGCAGAGACATCTACACGAGCGACGTGCTGGCGTGGTGCCTGTATAAGAAGGGGCGATACGCGGAGGCCAAAGCGGCGTCGGACGAGGCGCTGCGACTCGGGACGCGCGACCCGCGGCTGCTCTATCACGCGGGGATGATCGCCGCCGCCTTGGGCGACCGGCGCGGCGGCGCGAAGTTTCTGCAACAGGCACTCGCCATCAACCCTTCGTTTGACGTTCTTCAGGCGGAGGTGGCGCGCCGCACGCTCGGCCCGGCGCGGCGCGTAAAGTTCGGCATGGCCCGTCTCGTCTTCAACAGTAATTGAAAGATTTTGGCCGTCGCCGGTCTATACCAGTAGATAAATTAATGTCGTTAATAATGACCAAGCGTGGAGAGTTGAGCAGGGACGCGGGTGCCCGGCGAAGAAAACACTGCCCGCGCTGCGCGACCCGCGTCAGCAGGTCGGCCAATAAATGCGGCCACTGCGGAAAGTATCTGCTGCGCCGGGCGCACCTCGCCGGCATCGCATTGGTGGTCATCGCGCTCCTCGTTGCTCTCAGGGCGCTCGGCTAATTCATTCCGGGGCGGGAGGATGCGCCGCGGGTCAGAGATGATGGCTCTACGGAAGGATGTTGATGGCCCTTTTTAAAATATTGTCGCGCCGCCGGGCTTTGAAGTTGCTCTCCGCTCTCGTCTGGCTCGTCGCCTCCGGGTGGGGCGGCGCGGCGGCGGTATCCGCGCACCCGCTCGGGAATTTCTCCGTCAACAATTTCGCGCGCGTCCGCGTCGAAGCGGGCGGCGTCCGCGTGCGCTACGTGATAGACATGGCCGAGATTCCGACGTTTCAGGAGTCGCAGGCGATGGACGAAAACAAAGACGGCAGCGTCTCGAATGACGAGGCCGCCGCCTACCTCGAACGCCTCGCCCCGCGTCTCATCGAAGGCCTCTTATTGACGGGCGACGGCGCGCGGATTCCGTTGAGCATCGCGGCCAAAACGATCTCGATGCCGAGGGGCACGGGTGGCCTCAAGACCATGCGGATCGAGTGCGACTTGGTGGGCCTCATGGCGGAAGACGCCGGGGCGGGCGGCACGCACACGTTGCGCTTCGAGGACACGAACTATCGAGAGCGCATCGGCTGGCGAGAAATCGTGGCCGAGCCCGCGCCCGGCATCGCCTTCTTCGACAGCAGCGCCTTCGGCTCCGCCGTCACTGACGAGCTCAAAACTTACCCGGAAGACATGCTCGCCGCGCCGCTCGACGAGCGCACGGCGAAGTTATCGTGGACACGCGGCGCCGTGCCGGCGGGCGCGGTCGCGCTCCGCACGCGGGACGGGCAGCCCGCCGGACAGTCGCGCGACCGCTTCGCCGAGCTCATCAACGTCGAGGAGCTGACGCCGCTCGCCGCGCTCTTCGGGCTCTTGCTGGCGGGTGGCTTGGGCGCGTTGCACGCGATGTCGCCGGGCCACGGCAAGACGGTCGTCGGCGCTTATCTGGTCGGCTCCAGAGGGACGGCGAAGCACGCGGCATTCCTCGGCATGACGGTGACGCTGACGCACACGAGCAGCGTCTTCGCCCTCGGCCTCCTGACGCTCTTTGCGTCGAACTACATTTTGCCCGAAAAACTCTTCCCCTATCTGAGCCTCGTCTCGGGCACGATTGTGCTCGTCATGGGTCTGACCTTCTTCGTCCGGCGGCTGCGCGCCGCCTTCGGCCCGGTGGCGTTGGCGGGCCATCAGCATTCGCACGGCGACGGTCACACGCACGCCGACGCGTCGGGACACGACGACGTGCACGGACATCAACACGAGGGCGGGGCCGTGATGCACTCGCACGGCGGGCGCGAGCACTCGCACCTCCCGCCCGGCGCGGACGGCGGCCCCGTGACGTGGCGCAGCCTCTTCGCGCTCGGCGTGTCGGGGGGCTTGCTGCCGTGCCCTTCGGCGCTCGTGGTGATGTTGTCGGCGGTCTCTCTGGGGCGTGTCGGCTACGGTCTCGCGCTCATCCTCGCGTTCAGCGTCGGCCTCGCCGCCACGCTCACCGCCGTCGGCCTGCTCTTTGTCTACGCGAGCCGGTTCGTGCAGGGGCGGCGAACGAGCGAGGGACGCATCGTGAAAGCGCTGCCCGTCTTGAGCGCGCTCGTCATCGCGTGCGTCGGGGCCGCCATCTGCTACGAGGCGCTCGCGCAGACGGGGATCAATCTCCCGGCGCTCATCGGACAGGCATTCTCGGGCGGCGGCGCTGAGGACGGGGGGCCGTCTCTGTCGTCAGTGGGCGCGTTCGCGCTGCTCGGACTCGGGCTGGTGTTCGGCCTCAAGCACGCCACGGAAGTGGATCACGTCGTCGCCGTCTCGACCATCGTCAGCGAGCACCGCAGCATCTGGCGCGCGGCCATCGTCGGCGGGCTCTGGGGCGCGGGCCATACGGCGTCGCTCGTCGTCGTCGGCGTCTTCGTGTTGACGCTGCGCATCGCCATCCCCGAGAGGGTCGCGGGCTGGCTTGAGTTCGGCGTCGCGCTGATGATTATCGCGCTCGGCGCGAGCGCGCTCGGTCGCGCGCTGCGCGGCATGGCCGACGTGCACCTTCACCGGCACCGGCACGGCGGCGTCGAGCACGCGCACGTGCACTTTCACGAGCACGGCACTGAGCAGGCCGGAGAGCTGACCGGAGAGACAGCCGGGCACACACACGCCGTCACGCGCATCGGCCTCAAGCCCGTGCTGGTCGGGGCGATGCATGGGCTCGCCGGCTCGGCGGCGCTCACCCTGCTCGTCCTCGCGCAGATTGATTCCGTCGTGCTCGGCCTGCTCTATCTCGCCGTCTTCGGCGCGGGCTCGATTCTGGGGATGATGTTGATGTCCGGGCTGGTGGGCTTGCCTTTCGCTTTAGGCGCGCGCCGCGTCGGCAGGGTCAGCTACGGCTTGCAGGTGGCCATCGGCGCTTTGAGCTTTGTTTTTGGCCTCTGGTACGCCTATCGTACAGGCGTCACGAACGGGCTCATTTAAGAAATGAAGCGTTGGGACCCGCCGGGCGAAAGGAGCGTATGGCTACCGAGTTGGAGACTAAAGACGAGACAGCGCAGATGCACGCGGGGCCGGACGCGGGTGTGAAACCGCTCATCCCGGTGGCGGCCCCTGTGCTCGCGGGCAGAGAGAAAGAGTACGTCGCGGACTGCATGGAGTCCGGCTGGATTTCTTCGGGCGGGAAATACGTCGAACTGTTCGAGGCGGCCTTCGCGGAGTTCTGCGGAGTCCGTCATGCCGTCTCCTGCTACAACGGCACGGTCGCCCTCCACCTCGCGCTCGTCGCGCTGGGCGTCGGCCCCGGCGACGAGGTGATCGTCCCCACGCTGACGTTCGTGGCGACCGCCAACGCCGTGACCTACTGCGGCGCGCGGCCCATCTTCGTGGACTCCGAGCCCGAGACGTGGAACCTCGATTCGGCGCAGGTCGAGGCGAAGATCACCCCGCGCACGAAGGGCATCATCGCCGTCCACCTCTACGGCCACCCCGCCGAGATGGACACGCTCCGTGCCGTCGCGCTCCGCCACGGGTTGTTCCTCCTCGAAGACGCCGCCGAGGCTCACGGCGCGCTCTATAAGGGGCGGCGCGCGGGTTCGCTCGGCGACGTCGCCGCCTTCAGCTTTTACGGCAACAAGATCATCGCCACGGGCGAGGGCGGCATGGTCGTCACTGACGACGACGCGCTCGCCTCGCGCGTGCGCCTGCTGCGCGGGCAGGGGATGGACCCACAGCGGCGCTACTGGTTCCCCGTCATCGGCTACAACTACCGGATGATGAACATCCCCGCCGCCATCGGGCTGGCGCAGGTAGAGCGGGCCGACTGGCATATCAGCCGACGCCGGGAGGTGGCGGAGACATACCTTTTACTCTTGCGGGACGCACCTTCGCTGCGGTGGCAGGCGGAACGCGAATGGGCGCGGCACGCCTACTGGATGTTCACCGTCATCCTCGAAGAGGAGATACCGGTCAGCCGCGACGCGCTGATGGCGCGACTCCTTGAGCTGGGCGTCGAGACGCGGCCCGTCTTTTACCCGCTGCATCAACTCCCGCCCTACCGCGAAGCGGCGCGCGGCGAAGAGTTCCCCGTCGCCGAAGGGTTGGCGCGGCGCGGCTTGAGCCTTCCCACATGGGCCGGGCTGAGCACAAACGACCTGCGCTACGTTGGCGAACGCCTGCGCGAATGTCTGCCTGTTGGGCGGGAGTCTTGAGGGCTCTCGGAAGAGCTTGGCCCGCGGTGAGTTCTACGGCCTCGTCGAGCGAGGAAGAAGAGCGTTGGAACGGAAACTGATTTCCATCATCATCCCGACATACAACTGCGGGCACAAGCTCGCGGCGACGATGGAGTCCGTGCTGTCACAGCCGGGAGAACTGTACGAAACAATCGTCGTGGACGGCGGCTCGTCGGACGAGACTTTGAGAGTGGTCGAGGAGTACGGCGGGGATGTTCGGTTCATCTCCGAACCCGACCGAGGCGTGTACGATGCCATCAATAAGGGCATCGGTCTGGCGGCGGGCAAGTATCTCTTTTTTCTCGGGGCGGGCGACCGTTTGAAGGAGGGCGTGTTCGAACGAGTCGCCGGGCTGTTGCCCGAAGGCGAAATGTCTTTCGTCTACGGCGATGCCTACCTCGTGCGGCACGGCGTGCGTGTGTGCGGCGAGTTCTCGATGAAGGAGTTCATCATCAGGAACATCTGCCATCAGGCCATCTTTTACGAGCGGACGATCTTCGACGTGCTGGGCGGCTACGACCTCAAGTACAAGGTCTACGCCGACTGGGCCTTCAACATGAAGTGTTTCGCCGACAGGCGCGTGCGCAAGGTTTACCTCGACATGGTCATCGCCGACTTCGAGGGGTGGGGCATCAGCGACACGCAGGACGACGTCGAGTTCTACAGGGACTTGCCCCGGCTGATCAGGAAGCATGTGGGGTTGGACGAGTATCTGCGCCGCAGGATTTATCTCAGCCGGGTAGCTTTCTACGGCTTCAGGCAGAGGCTGGCGGGCTCTCTGAAAGCTGCCGCGAAGCAGCCCGCCTCACTGCTCAATCGGCTCAAGCTTGACGACGCCGGAGCGAAAACGAACGAGGAGTGCGTTGGGGGGCGTCGTCTCACGGGTTCGGACGACGCGGAGATCAACTAGGGCATGAAGACCGCTTTGGACAACAGGCGCATCTGCGTGACAGGCGGCGGGGGCTTTCTGGGCCAGCGCGTGGTGGCATGCTTGCGCGAGCGCGGCTGCGACGACGTCTTCGTCGTGCGCCACGACGAGTACGACCTCGTGCGTGACGAGAACGTCGCGCGCCTCTATCGCGACGCCCGCCCGCAGGTCTTGATTCATCTCGCGGCGGTGGTCGGCGGCATCGGCGCCAACCGCGACAGCCCCGCGCGTTTCTTCTACGAAAACCTCATGATGGGCGTCCAGCTCATCGAGGGCGCACGGTTCTGGGGCGTCGAGAAGTTCGTTCAGGTGGGGACAATCTGTTCTTATCCAAAGTTCGCGCCCGTGCCCTTCAGGGAGGAAGACCTTTGGAGCGGCTACCCCGAGGAGACGAACGCGCCCTACGGCGTGGCTAAAAAGGCGCTCCTCGTGCAGGGGCAAGCTTACCGCGACCAGTACGGGCTCAATGCTATCTACCTCATGCCGGTCAATCTCTACGGGCCGGGCGACAACTTCTCCCCGCAGTCGTCGCACGTCATCCCCGCGCTGGTTAAAAAGTTTACCGAGGCGGTCGAGAGCCGCGCGCCTTTCGTCGAGGTCTGGGGGACGGGCCGCGCGACGCGCGAGTTTCTTTACGTGGATGACGCCGCCGAAGGCGTCATCCTCGCCGCCGAACTGTACGACGGGCGCGAGCCGGTCAACCTCGGCACGGGGGTCGAAATCAGCATCCGCGAACTCGCCCAGTTGATAGCTTCGGAGACGTGCTTCGACGGCGAGATTATCTGGGATCATTCAAAACCCGACGGGCAGCCGCGCCGCGCCGTGGACACGAGCCGCGCCGTCGAGACTTTCGGTTTCCACGCCCGCACCGAGTTCGCCGTTGGCCTCCGCCGCACGATCCGCTGGTACAAGGCGGCGCGCGCCTCGGAGCTGGCCGCGGTCGGCTCGTAATATTCAAGCGCATGTGCGGAATCAGCGGCATCATCAGCAGGAGAGAGGTCACACCCGATGACGCGGCGCGGGTCGCGGCGATGAGCCGCGCACTCAGACACCGCGGCCCCGACGACTCTGGTGAGTTCAACGCGTCGCACGTCGCGCTCGCGGTGCGCCGACTCTCGATCATCGACCTCGCCGGAGGGCAACAGCCTCTCTACAACGAAGACCGCTCGCTCGCGCTCGTCGCCAATGGCGAAATCTACAACCACTTGGAGTTGCGCCGCAGCCTCGAAGCGCGCGGCCACCGCTTCAAAACAGGGAGCGACTGCGAGACGATTCTCCACGCCTACGCCGAGTTCGGCACTTCATGCGTCAAGCATCTGCGCGGCATGTTCGCCTTCGCGCTCTGGGACGGCGCGCGAAGGCGGCTCGTTTTGGCGCGCGACCCGATGGGCGAGAAGCCGCTCTACCTCTACGAGCGTGAGGGCTCTCTGCTCTTCGCCTCGGAGATGAAGGCGCTGCTCCGCTCGGGGCTCGTCCCCGTAGAGTTGGACGCACAGGCGGTCAACCTCTTCTTCCATTACCAGTACGTGCCGGAGCCGTGGACGGCGCTCAAGGGCGTGCGCAAGCTGGACGCGGCGCACCTGCTCGTGGTCGAGGTCGAGCCGTGGCGCGTCGAGGAGCAGTGTTACTGGCGGATGGAGGATGCGCCGCCCATCGAGGGTGATGCGCCCACGCTGATTCGCGAGCAGTTGGAAGCGGTGAGCGCGCTGGTCAAGCGCGCTGACGTAAACGTCGGCGTGGCCCTCAGCGGCGGGCTCGATTCGAGCGTCGTCGCCGCCTTCGCCTCGCGCCGACGCCCCGGCGCGCTCCATGCCTTCAGCGCCGGCTACGCCGGACGCCCCGAAGGGTTGGACGAGCGCGACGAGGCGCGCGCTCTCGCGCGACACCTCGGACTGCCTTTCCACGAAGTCGAGATCGAGACCAAAGAGGTCGTCGAGTTCTTCCCCGAATTGAACTACTGGCGCGACGACCCCATCGCAGACTATGCGGGCCACTCTTACTATGCCGTCATGCGCCGCGCGCGCGAAGAGGGCGTCCCCGTCATGCTGCAAGGTCAGGGCGGCGACGAGCTGTTCTGGGGCTACCCGCAACTGCGGCAGGCGGCGCGCGAATCTCTGGAGAAGGAGACATTGCGGAACGGGGGGCGCAGCGCGCCGCTTCGCTATCTCTCGCCGGAAGCGCCGTCGTCGCTGTCGGGTCTCGCGGCATGGGCGCGCGATTTCGGCGGCGCGCGCTCCGGCTGGCGGCGCATGCGCGAGCACCGCGCGTCGCCCGCCGGGCGTCTGGTCTTCTACGACCTCTCGCCGGACTTCCGCGCGGCGGCAGGCGATGCGGGCGGACTCTACGGCGCTGAGTTCGCCGGACAGCTCGGCGCGGGCGGCGCGACCGAACTGTTCACGCTCCCGCTTCCATGGCCCAGAGTTGACGTGACGCTGACGCGGCTCGTGAGCGACACGTACCTGCGCGGGAACGGCATCGCGCAGGGCGACCGGCTCGCGATGGCCTCTTCGGTCGAGATGCGTCTGCCGCTCCTCGACCGCGTGCTGGTGGAAACCATCGTCGGCCTGCGCAAGGCGCGGACGGACGTGCGGCTTCCGGCTAAAGCATGGCTCAAGCAGGCCGTCGAGGGCATCCTCCCCGCATGGGTTTTGAATCGCCCGAAGCGCGGTTTCGCGCCGCCTGTCGCCGAATGGCACGCGGCCCTCTTCGACGCTCACGGCGAGTCGCTGCGCGGAGGCTATCTGGAGCAATCGGGCGTCCTCAGCCGCGAGAGCGCCGCGCGCCTCTCGCTCGGCGAGTTCCCGGCGGGCCTCACGAGCCCGCTCTCGTTCAAGGCGCTCGTGCTCGAACAGTGGTGCCGCCGGATGAGCGCCGAGGCGCGCGGCTGCACACACTAAAGCGGGGTCGCGCCACATCGAAGAGGACTGTTCGGAGAAGATATTTTTGAAGAAAAGATTACGAGTCGCCATCAATGCTCAGCTCATGCCGGACGGCGCGTCGGGCGGCGCTGTCACCGTGCTGCGTGCGCTGACGGCGCTCGCCCGTCTGGAGGATGGCGCGGAGGAGTATCTCTTCATCGGCCCCTCCGACGACCCGGAGTGGCTGCGCTCGATGCTCCCCTCGCGCCGGCAGATTGTGCGCGGCCCGTCGCCCGACGGATTGAGGGTTGACCGGCTGGAACCCCTCAAGCGCGCACTCGGGCCGCTGCGTCCCGCGGCCCGCAACGTCAAAAGAATTCTGACCGCGCCGACCGCGGCCTTGGCGGCGGCGGGCGCGGGCACGCGCGACCCCTCGAAATTTTTCGCCCCCGACCCGCCGAAGAATTTTTACGAGAGTCTGGGCTGCGACGTAATCCATTTCCCTTTCCAGTCCTTCGAGCCGTGCGCCCTGCTGCCCAGCATCTACAACCCGCACGACTTGCAGCACCTCCACCACCCTGAATTCTTCACGCCGCAGGAAATCGCCCGGCGCGAAAGCCTCCACCCGGCGGCCTGCCGCGCCGCGCACACCGTGGTCGTCGCCTCGCAGTTCGTCAAGCGCGACCTCGTCGAGCGATACCGCATAGATTCCGAGAAAGTGCAGGTCATCCCGTGGGCCCCGCCGCCCCTGCCCGAATCCGCTCGCGCCGCCCACGCGGACGACTTCTCGAAGCTCAAGAAGAAGTACGGATTGACCGACCGGCCCTTCGCGCTCTACCCGGCGATGACGTGGGAGCACAAGAATCACTTCAGGCTCCTCGAAGCGCTGGCGCTCCTGCGCGAACGCGAGGCGCTCGCGCCCGTCGTCGTCTGCACGGGATACAAGACTGACTTCTGGCCGCACATCGAGCGCCGGATGAACGAACTCGGCCTCGGAGAACAGGTGAAGTTTCCGGGCCTCATCCCGTACGTGGAACTGGGCGCGCTCTATCGCGCGGCGCAGTTCGTCTTCATCCCGACGCTGTTCGAGGCGGCGAGCGGGCCCGTGTTCGAGGCTTGGCAGCACGGCGCGCCCGCGGCCTGCTCTGCGGTCACGTCGCTGCCTGAGCAGGCCGCGGGCGCGGCCTTGCTCTTCGACCCCCTCTGTGTCGAAGAGATCGCCCGCGCGCTCGCGCGCATGGCGACAGACGTTGACTTACGCGACGAATTGCGGCGGCGCGGAGCGCGCCGTCTGGAAGACTTCAGCCTCGAACGCACGGCGAAGGCATACCGCGCCGTCTACCGCCGCGCCGCCGGTTGCGCACTTGACGAAGAGGATCGCAGTCTCCTCAGACGCGACTGGACGCTCCGGCAGCTTAACGATTGAGCGATCAACTACTGACGAAAATCAAAGGAATATAAGGAAAATTATGAACAGGAACAAATTGATAAGCCTACTCACACTCGCCGCGCCGCTCGCCTTTGCGGGGTGCGGTGTGGGCGGCGGCGAGACGGCTGGCGGCAACCGCAACGGAGGCACAACCCCTTCGAGCCTCAACGCTTCGAGTCCTGTCCCGGTTGCCGGTGCGACGAACAGCGCACCAGCGAATGGGGCCGCCGGCGCGCCGTCGCCCGTCACGACCGGCGGCGCGACGCCGCAGACGGGCGCGGCCCCGAAGGGCAGCGACCGCGCCAGCGTCAACGCGCCACAGGCCAATGCCCCCAAGCCCCAGATCGGCTCCGGCGGCAACGATTTCTATATCTTCACACAGGCGCGCGGGGCGCTCAACTCCGACCCCGAATTGAAGTCCGCGAATATTACCGTCGAGGTCAAGCAAGGGATCGTGACGCTGAGCGGCGGGCTCGCGAGCGCCGCGCAGAAGGCGAAAGCCGAGCAGCTCGTGCGCGCGGTCGGCGGCGTCAAGGATGTTAAGAATCAACTACGGGTTTCAGGCGGCGTCTGAAACGTGCGGCCTTCTTCGGGAGCGCCCGCGCGTCTTGCCGCGCGGGCGCACAGCAGGCCATCAAAAGAATTAAAAGACCACGAAGGGGTTAAGTACATGAGGGAGACACAAACACGCTTTTTCGCTTTTTTCGTCGGAGCGATTCTTCTCGCCGCCGCGCAGTCGGTCGTCGTCAGGGCGCAGGTGAAAGACAAGGAGACGCCGAAACCCGCGAGCACCAGCACCGTCGAGGCGTGGCGGCAGTCGCTCCCGCCGGGGGCCGAGGAGGCCGAGCGTCCCGCGGTCGGGGCGACTAACGAAGCGCAGCCGCGGGCTTCACGCGCAGAGGTCGAGAAGGTTCTCCTCGCGCTTGAGCGGAAGTGGATGGAGGCGCTCAAACTCCGCGACGCGAGCGCCCTCAGCCAGATCATCGCCGACGACTTCACGCTCGTCAGCCCGCGTCTCCTGATCGCGGTCGGCGATAGGAATAAGTATTTCGAGCACGCCATGCGCGGCCTCCATCTCACCTCCTACGACATGGAAGGGCTGACGGTGCGGCTCTACGGCAGGACAGCCATCGTCAGCGGCAGGCTCAAACAGAGCGCCACGGTCGCCGGAGAGGACTGGGGCGGCAGTTTTCTCGTGACGGATGTGTGGGTCAGCCGCGACGGATTCTGGCGCGTGGTGAGCAGGCACGCGAGTCTGCTTACAGTAAACAAGTAACGACAAAGCGCGGGCCGCGCTGCCGGACAGGCATGCGCGAAGGTAATATTCAGAGCGGGAAGCCGCCGCTGTGTTTCATCTTCTCCTGCGGCTTGTCTGCCGTCGGCTCGCCTGTTTTTTGGAGTAGGCCGCCCGGAGCGCTTCGGCGGGAGGTTTGAAGTTAAAATATACGGTCTCGACGACACCGTCGAGAGAGACATTCATCAGCCTTGTGAACGGAGAGTTCCCGGTCGAGATTGAGACTGAGGTTTGATACAGCGAAGGCGGGACTTCCTTTTCATAGATGCGAGCCCCGGCCCTTCCGTCGAGCGTCAGCATCCAGCGCGCGCCGACGGAATTGAGCCGCTCCAGTTCCCTGTAGAAAGCCTCGAAGTCAAAAGACTCCGGGTGGTATCGCCCACGGGTTCCCGCGTAAGGCGGGTCGAGAAAGACGAGGTCACCGGCCCCGACCGAATCGAGCGTCGCGCGGTAATCAACGGCGAGGAATTCGATTCCCGAAAGCATCCTCGACCAGCAATAGACAATCTCCGACAGCCGATCCGGGTGTATCCCCGGACGCGTGTGGTGTAAGGAATTATTGAATTCCCCTCTGGCGTTAAAGCGAATCAAACCGTTGACGCAAGTTCTGGACAGAAAGAATAAATCCAAAGGGTTCTTCTCCCGGTTGAATCGTTCTCTGACGCGATAAAAAACCTGGTGCCCTTCGCTCTCTCTTTGATGCCAGAGGCGAGAGTAGTGGTTGAGAACTTTGTCCGCGCGATTCCGGATTTCTATCCAGAGGCCGACCAGCTCTTTGATGGTGTCGCCCGCGACGCCGTCCGCAACCGGTCGGACGGGCAGCATTGCGCCGCCGCCGACGAAAGGCTCGAAGTAACGTGCGCCCGCGCCGGCCTGCGGCCAGAGCCGGCAGAGGATGTGCGCCACTGCCCTCTTGCTGCCCGACCACTTGATGACGGGTTGTCGTGTGCTGGTTTTCATCCGGGTCGCTACTATAGAGCATCTCTTCTGAACATGCTCAGGCGGTGTGGGCGACGCTCGGCGGCGCGGCGCGGGAAGTACGCGCAGATGCTCGGGCGGCGCTTCGACGGCGGTCTTGACCTCTCGGGCGGCGAATGGCAGAAGGTGGCGCTCGCGCGCGCCTACATGCGCGACGCGCAGGCGCTCATCCTCGACGAGCCGACCGCGGCGCTCGACGCGCGCGCCGAATACGAGGTCTTACGCCGCTTCGCCGGGCTCATGCACGGCGCATGGCCGTCATCATCCCCCATCGCTTCTCGACCGTCCGCATGGCTGACCGCATCGTCGTGTTCGACGAGGGGCGAGTCGTCGAAGAGGGCTCGCACGACGAACTGGTCGCGCGCGGCGGTCTCTACGCCGAACTCTTCGCGCTTCAGGCCGAAGGCTATCGCTGAGGCTCGGCGTGTGCGCGCGAGAAGCCCGCGGACGGGGCGAGGAATTATTGTTGCGGGATGTTCACCAACTGGGGTACAAAACGACTATGCCCGGCAAGCCCTCCCTCGACACAGCGTCCGAAAGTGCCCGCGACCCCGAGACGGTTCACGATTACAAGATTTGGCGGGTCATCACCGCCTCCGCCGTCGGCACCATGATCGAGTGGTACGACTTCTACATCTTCGGCAGCCTCGCGACGGTCATCGCGCCGCTCTTTTACCCGAAGGGCAACGAGACGCTGGCGCTCATCGCCTACCTCTCGACGTTCGCGGTGGGCTTCGTCGTCCGTCCCTTCGGCGCGCTCTTCTTCGGGCGCATCGGCGACCTCGTCGGGCGCAAATACGCTTTCCTCGTCACGCTGCTCATCATGGGCGGGGCGACCGCGCTCATCGGCGTGCTCCCGACCTACGCGACCATCGGGCTCGCCGCGCCGCTCATCCTGCTCCTGATTCGCGTCCTCCAAGGGCTCGCGCTCGGCGGCGAGTATGGCGGCGCGGCGGTCTATGTCGCCGAGCACGTCCCTGACGGGCGGCGCGGCTTCTACACGAGCTTCATCCAGATTACGGCGACGCTCGGGCTCTTCCTCTCGCTCGCCGTCATCCTCGTCGTGCAAAACGCCCTGAGCAAAGAGGACTTCGCGTCGTGGGGCTGGCGCATCCCCTTCCTCATCTCGATTTTCCTCGTCGGCGTTTCGCTCTACATCCGCCTGCGAATGAAGGAGTCGCCGATCTTCCAGCACATCAAAGGGGCGGGGATGACTTCGGCGAGGCCGCTCAAAGAGGCTTTCGCGCGGTGGGAGAATCTGAAACTCGTGCTCATCTCGCTCTTCGGCGCGACCGCGGGCCAAGGCGTCGTCTGGTACACGGGGCAGTTCTACGCGCTCTTCTACCTGCAAACCATCCTCAACGTGAACGGCACGTCGGCCAACTACGTCGTCGCCACGGCGCTCCTGCTCGGCATGCCCTTCTTCGTCGTCTTCGGCGCGCTCTCAGACCGCGTCGGGCGCAAATGGATCATCATGCTCGGCTGCCTGCTCGCCGCCGTCTCGTACATTCCCATCTACAGGGCGATGCAGGCGGCGGCAGGCTCCGGCGTGGTGACCGCCGTCTCGAAGTCCAACCCGACCACGGGCGCGATCAGTCTCATCCCCCAGACGCTCGCGGGCGGCACGCTCCAGCCCGCCGCCGAAGTCCTGCCCTACACGAATTTCGGCGGCTTCATCAACGACGCGGTGGCCTGGAAATTAATCCTCCTCGTCTTCATTCAGGTCATCTTCGTGACGATGGTCTACGGCCCCATCGCCGCCTATCTCGTCGAATCCTTCCCGGCGAAGATCAGGTACACGGCGCTCTCGCTGCCCTACCACATCGGCAACGGAGTCTTCGGCGGGATGCTCCCGCTCATCGGGCTCTGGGTCGTGGCCCAGACGGGGAACATCTACGCCGGACTCTATTATCCGATCATCGTCGCCTCTGTCACCTTCATCGTCGGCTCGCTTCTGCTCAAAGAGACTCACAGCGTGCTAATCTGGAAGGAAATCGAGACGGACCGGAGCGGACAAACAATAAGCGACATCGAAGGCCCGGCCTGAAGCGAGAGTTCGACGGTGCAGGGCTTTTTTGCCCCGGGGAACGCTTGAAAAGAATGATTGATCGTTCAACACACATGCTTTTGATCGGCGCGGGGCCGGTGGGGCTGGCCGTGGCGAAGGCCATGCTCCGGCAGGGCATCGCTTACGAGCAGTTGGAGGCCGACGACGACCTCGGCGGCAACTGGTATCACGGCGTCTATGAGACGGCGCACATCATCTCGTCGCGGAAGACGACCGAGTACGCCGACTTCCCGATGCCCGCCGGTTATCCGGACTTCCCCAGCGCGCCGCAGATGCTCGAATACCTGCGCTCCTACGCCGATGCCTTCGGCCTCCGCCCGCACATCCAGTTTCGCACCAAAGTTTCGATGTGCCTGCCGCTCGCCGACGGGCGCTGGGAGGCTGAACTAGAGGGCGGCGAGCGGCGTGTCTATAAGGGCGTCGTCGTCTGCAACGGGCATCACTGGGACAAGCGTTTCCCGACCTATGAGGGCACGTTCGCCGGCGAGTACCTCCATTCGAAAGATTACAGACACCCGCGACAGCTTGCTGATAAACGCGTGCTCGTCATCGGCGGCGGCAACTCGGCCTGCGACCTCGCGGCAGAGGCGGCGCGCGTCGGGCGCGGCTGCGACATCAGCCTCCGGCGCGGCTACTGGTTCCTGCCCAAGACCATCTTCGGCGTCCCGCTTCCAGAGATGGTTCCCGGCTGGTCGCCCGTCTGGGCGCAGAGGCTTCTGCTGAGGGTCTTGCTGCGCGTCGTCGTCGGACGGTACGAAAACTACGGACTCCCGAAGCCCGACCACCGCATCTTCGAGGCGCACCCGACGCTCAACAGCGAACTCCTCCACTACCTGAAACACGGGCGCATCCGCCCGCGGCCCGCCGTCGAGCGGTTCGAGGGCACCCGCGTCTTCTTCGCCGATGGAGCGTCCGCAGAGTTCGACACGGTCGTCTGCGCCACGGGCTTTAACCTGAGCTTCCCTTTCCTGCCCGCGGGGCTCGTCCCCGTCGAGGGCAGCAACGCGCTCCTCTACGGCGGCTGCACGCTCCCCGACTACAAGAACCTCTACGTCGTGGGCACGGCGCAGGTGCGCTATGGCTTCGGCCCCTTGATGACTCCCGCGGCTGAGCTAATCTGCCGCCTCATCAAGTTGCAGGACGAGATGGAGCTGCCCATCGGGATGGTGCTCAGGGAGTCCGGCGCGCGCCCGCCCACGACGCACCTGCTCGACCCACACCGCGCCCTGCGCCAGATGCGACTTGCCAGACACACACGCGCACTGCGCCAGATGCGACTTGCCAGACACACACTGCCGCTGCTCGTCGGCAAAGAACGAAAGCTCCGCAGGCGTCTGAAGCCGCCCGCCCCTTCCGTCATCGAGCGCCGCAGTCTCGACATGCCGAATCAAAGTTCCGACCTCAAAGTCTTCTGATGAGACAACTGGAAGAGAGCGTCGCCGTCGTCACAGGGGCCGCCACAGGGATAGGGCGTGCCCTCGCCCTGCGCCTCGCCGCCGAAGGCTCGCGCCTCTGCCTCGCGGACATCAACGAAGCCGGTCTCGACGAAGTCTCGCGCGCTTTGAAAGACGGAGGGGCCGAGGTTCTGTCACTGGTGGTTGACGTGGCGGATTCGCGGCAGGTTGAGGCGCTGGCCGGCGCGGTGTCCGAACGCTACGGGCGCGCCGACCTCCTCTTCAATAACGCCGGGGTCACACTTTTGGGCGACTTTGAAGAAGTCTCGCTCGCCGACATCGAGTGGCTGATGGCGATCAACTTCTGGGGCGTAATCTACGGCGTCAAGCACTTCCTTCCTCTCCTCAAACAACGCCAGAAGGCTTACATCGTCAACATGTCGAGCGTCTTCGGCATCGTCGCGCCGCCGGGACAGGCCGCCTATTCCGCGAGCAAGTTCGCCGTGCGCGGCTTCACCGAAGCACTCAGGCACGAGCTGGAGGGGACGAGCGTGCAGGTCTCGACCGTCCATCCCGGAGGCATCAAGACCGGCATCGCCGCGTCCGGCAGGGTCGGCGCACAGGTCAGCCCGGACAGGCGCGAACGCGACTGCGCGAAGTTCGAGCGCCTCGCCGCCACCCTCCCTGAGCGCGCGGCGGAGCGCATCGTCCGCGGCGTGCTGCGCGGCGAGACGCGCATCCTCGTTGGGCGCGACGCTTCCCAAATCGAACTGATCCAGCGCCTCCTGCCCGTCAGCTACTGGCGGTTCATCGGCCCGATTGTCGAGAGACGGACGAGACGCAAGGATGAATGACCGTTCGTAACCGCCGCGCGGGCGGGCTGTGCGCCGTGCTTGTCAGTGGGGGTTAATAGCGTACAGTCACGCCGGCGCGCTCCGCTTCGCGAGGCGTGAAGCGTGCCGTGAGCGGCGGGCCGCCTCGCCGAATATGGGCCTGCCGCTCCTCAGATGCTTGCATGTGGCGCGAATAGGAGTATAGTCATCCACGAAGTTACTTGCTAACATTCGTGTTGGCGGGCAACTTCAGGCGGTGGAGCAGCGAGGGCTCCGCCGCTTTTATTTTTTTCGCCGGGGCGTCGTCGCATCCCTCATTCAAAGAAGACCGCACGTCAATAGTCAGACAATCTATTCGTCGCCCGGCGCGCGAACCGCGCGGCCTTCCTCAATCACTCCCCCCTTAGCTTATCCGGAGCGTCCATCCAAAGGCTGTTATCTGAATCCGCGCGGCGGCATTTGCGGCGAGCGCCGGAGCCAGTTGTCGGCGGGGTAGCGGCAGCTCGCCGAGCGTGCCGCGCGGCACTTCGAGCGGGACGAGATTCTCCAAAGGCCATTCAGTCTCGTCGAGCACCTCGAAGCGTGTGCCGCCGCCCCCGGCGCGCAGGAAACGCTTTTTGAGCCCGAGCCTGTGACCGCCGGGGATGGCCCACAGGCAGCCGTTCTCGATTGTCGCGTCTTCGAGCGCGAACCAGAGCCCCACGACGCTCAAGGGCTCCGTGTAAAGGAATGTGGCATCCTGATGGCAGGTCACTTCCCCCCCGATCTCGGGCTGTTTGAAGATGTACATAGACTGTATGAGCAGCGGATGTCTGACGCCCAAATCCGCCGCCAGCGCTTCGAGCCGGGGCGAGCGCGAGAAGCGCTCGAAAAGTGGGTCGAGGTCGTGGAGGGCATGGCCGATTTTGTTAATCGCGCGCGCTTTATCCTTGAGCAGCTTCCCCGACGCGTCGAAGGCTTCCTCCTCGAAGAAGAAGTGAATACGGTCGCCGGATTCGAGGAAGTAATCGTCGCTCGTGCGCGTCTGTTCGCGCGTCGAGAAGACCGACGCCACGCCCTCGGGCTCGAAGGCCGAGACCAACTCGTCAGCGCGCTCCCTCAACGCTTCGCAGTCCGCGGGACTGACGAAGTCCTCGACGACGAGGAATCCGTCGCGCTCGTAACCGGCCAAATGTTCGTCATCAAGTCTCATGCCGTTCGTCGTCGAGTCTCTTGTTCTCTTTCCGCTCCGCCGTCGGCGCGGAGAATATAGCGCGCCCTTCGTCGGCGTCTTCCGCAATTAAGTCTTGCGCGCGATACGGTCGCCCACGGGGCGCGCCGGTCTGTTCAGATAATATTGCCAGAGAAGGCGCGCAGCCACGGCCCTCCACGGACGCCACGGCTCGGCGATGGTCTCCAGCTCAAGCGGAGTCGGCCTCTCGGGCAGACGCCTGATCTCCTGCACCGCGACGGCCAGAGCGAGATCACCGCCGGGCCATGCGTCAGGGCGGTTCAGGGCTCTCAGAAGATAAATCTCCGTCGTCCACGGGCCGACGCCCTTAATTCTCAACAGCGTCGAGCGGACAACTTCGTCGTCCGCCGCGCCGAGCGCTCCCAGATCGAGACGGCCTTCCTCAATCAAGGCGGCGATGTTTTTACCGTATGCGATCTTCTGGCGACTGAAACCTGCGCTCTTGAGTGTCGAGTCGTTCAGTGCGAGGAACCGCGCCGCCGTAAGTGGCCCGGCGACCGCCGACGTCAGCCGGTCGAAAACGGCCTTCGCCGATGCAAGCGACACCTGCTGTTCGAGGATAATGTAGATGAGCGTGGCGAATCCGGGCTCGCGCGCCCACATCTGCGGCCTGCCGTGTTCGTGAAGAATCCACGCGAGGTCTCGGTCGCGCTGGGAAAGATGTCGCAGGCTCCGGGCCAACGAAGCCTCGTCGAGCGTCGCCGGCGCGCCTTTAAACAGTTTCGAGGGTTTCCTCTTCATCTCTCGAACTACGGGTCAACGAACCCTGAGACGGTCTTCCTTCCCTTCTGAATGCTCCGCGCCCGCGAGCAAAATCCGCGAGAAAATGAGGGCTGGCGAGTGCCGACAAGCATGGCATAAACCTCAAGCGACAAACAACGCTCACGGCGCGGGCCATCCAGCAATTCGGCCTCATACTCTGGGGCACGCGCCCACCGGCGCGCGTGCTTCCCGTTGGCACAGCCCTGACTGCCTCGTGGTTGATTCTGTCAGAGAGGCAGCAATTTGAATGAAGCGGTCAAGTTGACCACGAGGATGACCGATCAGGCTTTCCAACAGTCGCTAATCACTTCAAAATCTGAACAGTTCAGCCCCTCTACTGGCGGCATGTGTGTTGCTAAGTGGGAGAGTGTGAAATAGCGCCAGCCCGTAATTGGGCGCGCCATCTTACCCAGGAAGCTTACACAGAATGCCGACTATGAAAAAGAACAAATCCCCCTACTCTGTTAGGACGAGCATAGTTTTTTCGCTTGTCCTCTCCCTCTGTCTTGGAATCGTGATCGCCGATAGCGTTGTTGAACGGCGAGTTGAGGCCAGCCCCGGCGGGAAACCCCGGCAAGCACAGAGCACTATTAAAGTTTCGCCTGAACTGCAAGGGAAAAACGCCAGCGCCGAGCGCGTCCGCGTCATCGTGCAACTCGACGGCAAGCCGAGCGGGCAGCTCAACGCGCTGCTCAACCGCAACGGCGTGCACGTCAGGGCCTCTTTCCGCAATTTCAACGCGCAGGTGGTTGAGTTGCCGGAGAACCTCGTTGAGGAGCTTGCGGCCTTTCCCGAAGTGACGTACGTGTCCGTGGATAGAGAGACACAGCCGCTCGGCCATGTCTCGCGCACCACCGGCGCGGACGCGGTGCGGCTCCAGAGCCCCATTCTGGCTCCATCCTATACCCTCGACGGGTCGGGCATCGGCATCGCCGTCCTTGATTCCGGCATTGACCACAACCATAAGGCATTTCTGGGCACTAACGGCAGTTCGCGCATTGTCGCGAACCATGACTTCACGGGTGAGGGCCGCACGGACGACCCATTCGGCCACGGCACCCACGTCGCTTCAATCGCCGCGGGCAATGGCCGCATCGCGAACGCCATGTTTATCGGCATCGCGCCGAACGCCAAAATCGTGAATCTCCGCGTGCTGAACGCACAGGGAACGGGCACGGTTGCCGGCGTCCTGAGCGCGCTCGACTGGCTGATGACGAATCGGACGGCTTACAACGTCCGTGTCGTCAACATGAGTCTGGGCATGCCGGCAGTAGATTCATACAAGAACGACCCGGTCTGCAAGGCCGTCCGCCGTTTGGCTGACGTTGGGGTCGTGGTCGTCACCGCCGCGGGGAATAACGGCAAGAACAGCGCGGGCCAAAAGATTTACGGGGCGATTCATTCGCCCGGCAACGAGCCCTCGGCGATCACCGTGGGCGCGTCGAACACATTCGGCACGGATGCTCGCAACGACGACAAGATGGCCACCTTCAGCTCGCGCGGGCCGACCCGCAGCTTCTCGACTGATGCGAACGGCGTGAAGCGCTACGACAACCTTATCAAACCCGACATCGTTGCGCCGGGCAACAAGATTGTTAATGCCCAAGCGGTGGAGAATCTCCTCGTGATGAGGCACCCGGAGCTTGATGCCGGCGTCAGCGGCACCGAGACCCGCCGCCAGATGTACCTCAACGGCACATCTATGGCGGCGCCCATCGCCGCGGGCAGTGCGGTTCTGCTCCTGCAGGCGAACCCGAAACTAACGCCGAACATGGTCAAAGCCATTCTGATGTACACGGCGCAGCCACTTGCCGGGTACAACATGTTCGAACAGGGCGCGGGTCAGCTCAACATCGAAGGCGCCGTCCGGCTGGCGAAGCTTTTCCGCACCGATTTGACGTCGGTTACGCCTCTCGGGGCGCCGCTCCTGACATCGCTGACGCTCCCGAACCCGAAGACGACCATCGCCGGATATCAGTTCAACTGGTCGCAGGGGTTGATTCTAAATAAGGCGTACGCGAAGGGCACCAACCTGATCACACAGTACCAGAAGATTTTCGCTCTCGGTGTGGTCATCGGCGACGGCGTGGTCATCGGCGACGGCGTGGTCATCGGCGACGACCTGATGCTCTCACAGGGCGTGGTCATCGGTGACGACATCATGATCAGCGCGGGCGTGGTCATCGGCGACGGCACAGTCTTCTGCGGTAATAGCTCCTTGCTCGACGGCGTAGTCATCGGCGACGGCGTGGTCATCGGCGACGGGGTCATCTTGGGTGATGGCGTGGTCATCGGCGACGGCGTGGTCATCGGCGACGGCGTGCTGCTGCTCGACTTCATGCTGCAGGCACAGTCCGCAGCGGTTGATGGCGACATTACATCTTTCATGCCGATAGAGGTTGACACTGGGGTTGACTACCTGGGTATCGAATAACCCACCGTAGTCTCTTCGTAAGCAGTTACGATTATTAGCCCCACAACCTTTACTAGGAGTGTCATGATGTACACATCAACTTCGCTGGCAAAAGTAAACTCCGCCACCCGGCCACCAAGTGCGGCGCAGGGCCCGGCCCTGACCGCACAGGCTCTGGCCAATGAGCACCGGGAAGAGGTCTTACAGTTCCTCTCTTCCCGCCCCGTCCACACGGTCGTCATGGCCGGCTTCATCCGCGACAACGGGCTGGTGAGTCCCCTCAACCGCGGCACCTTCTACGGGTGTCGCGGAGAGGGGGGACAGCTCGAAGGCGTCGCCCTGATCGGCCACGCCACGTTGGTCGAAACGCAGTCCGACAAAGCTCTGGCCGCTTTCGCTCGCATTGCCAGAGATTGCCCCCGCACCCACGTCATGATGGGTGAGCAGGAAAACATCGAACGCTTCTGGGCGTATTATGCCGAGGGCGGACGGTCGCCGCGCATGGTCTGCAGCGAGCTGCTGATGGAGCAGCGCTGGCCCGTCGAAGTCCGCGGCGAGGCGGTGCCCGGTTTGCGGCTCGCGACGCCCGACGACTTGCAGCAGGTCATGGTCGTGCAGGGTCAGATGGCTTTTGAAGAGTGCGGCGTCAACCCGATGGAGACCGACCCTGAGGGCTTCCGCAGGCGCTGCGCGCGCCGCATCGAGCAGGGCCGCGTATGGGTGTGGATCGAAGGCGACCGCCTCATCTTCAAAGCCGACATCATCTCGGACACGCCCGATGTCATCTACGTCGAGGGTGTCTGGGTCGCTCCGGAGGAGCGCGGTCAAGGTTACGGTTCGCGCTGCCTCTCGCAGCTCAGTCGCGACCTCCTTTCCAGAGCCGGGGCCATCACGCTGCTGGTCAATAAGAAAAACCCCGAGGCGGCTGCCTTTTACCGCCGGGCCGGCTACAAGGCGGCGAGCCACTACGACACTATTTACCTGAACACCGCACATTGAGACACTTCCCCCCTTCCCGAGACGGACCGACAATGGAAGCCGCGACGAGCAAACAGCGTTTCGCCAGTAAATTCACGTGGCTTGTCATCGCCATGGGGTGGGGGGTTTGTCTTTTTTCGGTCTACCAACTGACCCAGCGCTCTCTGGCGCGATTTGATCTGACCCTTGTCATCGTGGCATTCCTCACCGCCGCCATCGGCTCGCGCGTGGCGGTCGCATCTTTCTGACGATGCTGCTCTACGGCGGCGAGGCGGCAATACTGCTCGCCGCCCTTGACGGTATCTGCGTTTCCCTACGCATCAGCCGGAAGCTTCGCACCTATCTCTTCAACTCGTCCGTCTTAGCGTGCTCGACCTTCATCACCGTCTGGACGCTCCGTCTCCTCTTCGGCCCCATCATAGACCTGCCGACCTACAACATCTCAGCCTTCTCCATCACTGCGATTTGCGTGATGGGGCTCGTGCAGTACGTCTTCAACTCCGGGCTGGTCGCCGCGCAACAATCTTTCAAGATCAACGAGCCGTTCTGGTCCACTTGGCGCAAGTATTACCTCTGGAGTTCGATGACTTATTTCGCCGGGGCGTCTGCCGCCGGAATAATCGCCAAGCTCGTCAATTCGGTCGGATTCTACGCCGTTTTGGCGACCGCGCCGATCATCGCCATCGTCTACATCACCTACTCGACCTACGTGAAAAACGTTGAGGCCTCCGCGAGACAGGCGGAACTGGCCGAACAACACGTCGAAGAACTCTCCCGCTACATCACGGAGCAGGAGCGCATCCGCGAGCAGTTCGCCCAGCTCGAAAAACTCTCCGCCCTTGGCGAGTTGGCCTCCGGCGTGGCGCACGATTTCAACAACACTCTCGCCGGAATTCTCGGGCGCGCGCAGCTCATGTTGATGCGCACGCAAGACCCCGAGGTCATTCGCTGTCTGAGGATCATCGCCAAGTCCGCACAGGACGGCGCGCATACGGTCAAGCGCATTCAGGACTTCGCGCGCCAGCGCCGCGATAAGAATTTCGAGTTGGTCGCGGTAGACCAGCTGCTGCCGGAAATCATCGAGATCACGCGCCCCCGCTGGAAAGACTCTTCCGAAGCGTCTAACGTCCACATCAAATTCGAGTCGCGCATCAGCACCAACGCATTCATCATGGGCGACGAGTCCGAGTTGCGCGAGGTCTTGGTAAACATCATCTTCAACGCCGTGGACGCGATGCCGCAGGGCGGGACGATTACCCTTTCCGCTGAAGAGGTGGGCGACTCAGTCGCAATCTCTATCAGCGATACGGGCGCGGGTATGAGCTCCGAAGTGCGTTCGCGCATCTTCGACCCGTTCTTCACGACGAAAGGCAAGGCAGGGCTGGGGCTCGGGCTCGCGGTCAGTTATGGCATCATCGCCCGTCACGAGGGGACAATCAACGTGGAGTCGGAGGTCGAGTGCGGCACCACTTTCACCATCTCAATACCGATGGCCGATATGAGTGCGGAGTCGGGCCGCGTGGTGAAAAACCTTCTCGAACAGCCCGCGCCGCTCTCGCTGCCTTCGCGAGCACAGAAGCTCAGAATTCTGGTGGTGGATGATGAAGCCCCGTTGCGCGAAATCCTGCGCGAGATGCTTGAACACCAAGGCCACGAGGTGAGGCTGGCCGAGGCAGGCAATCAGGCCCTTGAGCTGTTAGGCGCTGAAAAGTTCGACGCCGTCTTCACAGACATCGGAATGCCCGAGATGAACGGCTGGGAG
>JAIVJM010000193.1:34820-54082 GCA_020199995.1 Acidobacteriota bacterium
CCGCCATGGTCGCCGCCTAAGCCTCCGCCAGCCTCCCCACTCGAAGACGCGCCGCATCCGCCCCGTTACAAATCCCTTTGAAGCAGTCTCAGTAATACCAGAAATAGTGCGGTGGGTTGAAAATCCACCGCAAATCCGCCACTTGTATTTGCCATCAGGTATTCTATGAGATGCCTTCTGATAATCTGTCCGACGCTGCGTTAAATCTTGTACGGATGAGCTGGATCATACCCCGCGACGTTGTTTAATTGCCCACTCCACCCTCTCCATGATGATTTCGAGGTTGAAAGGCTTGACCAGATAACCGACAGCGCCCTTTGCCATCAAACGTCCCGCATTCTGTTTATCCGACGATCCGGTGATGAAGATCACGCGCGTTCTGGGATTGTAAGTTTTTATAAAACCTAAAAGATGTTCACCGCCCATTCCCGGCATAGCAATATCAGTGATAACCACGTCATATTCGTGCGATTCTAACTGCTCGAGAGCTTCTTCAGCCGTCGCGGCGGTATGACACAGGTGTTGCCCCGAAAACATTTCAAGCAGCACATCTTTGATTGTCTCGTCGTCATCTACAATCAGTAGCGAAGTCATGTGGCTTCCCCTTTACTCGAACTGATTATGCGGAGGATAAAATACCGGGGAGAAAGAAACGGGGCCTGAGCAACTATAGAATAGGGCGAACGGTATGACTATGTAAAGCGAGCTTCTGATGGGGACTTTCAAAGCTAAAACCGTAGTCCCCTTAGAGGTCGCCTTTAATTTCTGCGCGCGGGTTCGAATCTCGCAACACTCTGTCCGCCATCTTGATTATGCACGAAGCCGGCCTTACTGACCTTGACTACGACCCTCCGGGAGAATGGTCTCCCGCCCCCGTGTCAACGCACTGACCGCACAGCTAGAGCCCTTGATGCCGTGAAGCATCACGGGTGTCTCTCTCTCTTTCTCTGCCCGTGAATGGATTCGCGCCCGGCTCATCCCTTCGAGCGATTCTGACCCGCCTCAGACTACATAAGCCACGGACGCATCTTCTTCTACACCGGAGTCTTTTCCGAAGTGCATGCCCGGGTCGGCGACTTGCGGGAGAGGCCGCTTCTCCTCGACAGTCTCCTCGGGCGCAACCCCTTCCTCTGAACCGTTTTGCGACTCTTCCTCAGCCGTGATGATGCCGAATATCTTGCCGCTGTTGTCGCTGACCGAAAGTTTGTTGACGCGTGACATTTCGGGTGTGATGAAACCCCACGCGCCTAGGCCTACCCTGACCCATGTCGCCAGCCGCACCAGCAACACCAGTGACTGTTCTGCCTCGCGCCAGTAAGGTGACGCCTCGGTATCGGCGATGGTCGCATCTATCATAAGCCCGTCGTGCAGGTAGATCGTTCCGGTGCCCTGTTTAAGGGCTTCATCAAAACTCCCGCTCGCGTCTTTGAAACGCCCGGTGCGGTCGGCCTCCTTGAGGGTTGACTCGTCCCAGCGTAAGTCGATGTAGCCGCTCATCCGGCTTCGCTGAGCCAATTCCAGCAATTCGCTCAGTGAAAATACTTTCTCGAGCCGGATCGAAGAGAAAACCTCCGTCGGCTCCTTTCCCTTTTCGCCCTCGCCCGAGGTAGTGGATTCGGCCTTCTGTTGACCCACGGGCGATTGCCCCTGCTGCTCGAGGGCGCGGGCAACCGATTGGTATACGTCTACCAACTCGAACGGCTTCACCAGATAATCGAACGCGCCCATCCTCACGAGGCCCTCGGCGTACTCTTTATCCCGTATGCCCGAGATGATGATGACGGAAATCTCCGGCCACCGCTGCCTGATGTTGCCGAGCAACTCCAGCCCGCTCATTCCCGACATGGAGACGTCCGTTATCACCACGTCAAAGTGTTCGGAGTTCAGGCGGGACAGAGCCTCCTCTGCCGAATCCGCCGCGGAGCAGCTATACTCCCCGGAAAATAGTTCGAAAAGAAACTCACGCAATGTGGCGTCGTCTTCCACGATCAAGACAGAACTCATGAGGGTAGCCTTTCACTCACGTTAATAACACTTGTCGGGTAAGTATTAGGTAAACATCTGGACGTCAAGCCGTTCGCGGGCAGAAGTTTTTTGCCGAGAGACTTCACAGCCGAATGGAGTAACAAACAGCGTGCCGCGCTTCATGGCCAACTATTTTTTGCCACAAAATCCAAGCCCATAGACGGTTTAGCTGTGAGGGCAAGGTATTTAAAGGTGTTCCGGAGAGCCTCCGGCTCGGACAAATTGTCAGACAATTTGTCCGAGCCGGACATATTGTCAATATCCGTCGAGCCCGTTTGATGCGAGGGAGGTGTTGTACTCCCTCAGCTTCCGATAGAGCGTGCGCATCGAGATGCCGAGAATGGCCGAAGTACGTTCGCGGTTACCGCCCGCCTCCTCCAGAACGCGCAAGATGTACCGGCGCTCAAGGTCCCGAAGCGTCTCGGGCGGGTCGCTCGCCAGCGGCGCGTAGGCCCCGTGCGCTGCCCGTATCGGGGAGAGCAGCGGCGATACCAGTGTCGCTTCGATCAGGTCATCGGGCGAAAGGGCGGCGGCGCGCTCCAGACAGTTGCGCAACTCGCGGACATTGCCCGGCCACGGATAGCTTTCCATCTGGAGGCGCGCGTCGGCGCTCAGGTCGAGCGCCGGACGTGTAAAGCGTTTCCGGTAGATGCCTAGAAAATAGTCGATCAGTGCCGACACGTCTTCCGGCCTTTCCCGCAGTGCCGGGATATGAAGCGAGACGACGTTTAAGCGGTAAAAGAGGTCTGCGCGAAAGCGCCCCTGTGCTACGTCTTCACGCAACTCGCGGTTGGTGGCGGCAATGACGCGCACATCCACACTCTGGTCACGCGTCGAACCGACGCGGCGGAAGCGCCCCTGTTCGAGAAACTGTAAGAGCTTGACCTGTGTGACGAGCGGCATGTCGCCGATCTCGTCGAGGAAGAGGGTCGAACCGTCGGCGACTTCTATGAGCCCGCGCTTCATAGCGTTAGCCCCGGTGAAAGCACCCTTCTCGTGGCCGAAGAACTCCGACTCGAAGAGCGTTTCGGGGAATGCCCCGCAGTTGACGGTGATGAGCGGCTCGGCGCGGCGCGCGCTCTTTCCGTGGATGAGCCGCGCCAGCACGTCCTTGCCGGTGCCGCTCCCGCCCGTGACGATGACGGTGACGTCGTGCCGCGCGGCTGCTTCAGCCTGCGCGACGAGCGCCGTGACGGCGGGGCTGCGGTGAATGAACTCCGGGGTGCGCTCTTCCGAGCGCCGTTCGATGGCGGCGCGCAACCCCGCGTTCCGTCGGACGAGACGCCGCTTCTCGTCCGCCTTTCGGATGACGGCCTCCATCTCCTCGAGCGGGGCGGGCTTCGTGAGGTAGTCGTATGCGCCGCGCCGCATGGCCTCGATGCCGGTCGAAAGCGAATTGTCCCCCGTGAGCATGATAACTTCCGGGGCGTCCTCAAGCTGCCTGATCTCCCGCAACGCATCGAGCCCGGAGAGGCCCGGCATGTTCACGTCGAGCAGGACTACGTCATAATCCGTCTGTCGCAGCGCGTCGAGCGCCTCGCGCCCGGTTACCACCGCCGCCGCTTCGAAGGCGCACTCCGAGAGTTGTTCCGGCACGAGCGCCTGGAATACAGGGTCGTCATCTACTACTAATACGCGGATATTGCGATTCATCTATTAAGTGGCATCCGTAAAATATTCCGAGAGGCGAATTGGAAAACTCAAAGCGGGTCCCGGGTAAAGCCTGTTTCTTTGGGCCCTCTCGCGCGACGTTCTCTCTCAGAATGAGCGGCACGCGATAAGACCCGGCATGAAAATGGTTCGTTTCTCAAGTCGCCGCGGATTGTTTGTCAAAAGCTGGATTAAATCGGCGACTCTGGATTCAGCCATAGACGACTTGCCTGAGGAGAGGGTGAAGCAAGCCTCAAAAATAATACTACTATAAATGTCTCGCCCCGGCATCATAAATTCACCGTCGAGAATTAACTCCTACACCTTTGCGCCTGTCCGCCGGTGCGTGTTATTTAGATTGTGGAAGAAGTGCAAGGCGAAGACACGATTATGCCAAATCCGATTCGCTATTTGTTGGGCCGCTTACGCGGGGCTGTCGATGACCGTCGGCGCGCCTCGCGATACAATGCGCGAGTTTCTTTTAGCATTTCCATACTCGAAGTGGAGGCGGTTGATATAAATACGCGGCCTCCACTGACCCTCGTCGGTCGGACGCGCAACGTCAGCGAGTCTGGATTAGGCCTCGTCGTTCCGTCACTCAACCTCGGCACCGGTCATCTCAACGACGGGGATTCAGCCCTGCGGCTCCTGCTTGACCTTTCCGGCGAGCGGATAGAGATTCACGTAATTCCAGTGCGCAGCTATCCTCTGGACGAGTCAGAGAGAGACGCTGGCTTCTTCATCGGCGTGAAGATTACACACATGAGCGATGCCGCACACGCCCGTTACACAGGATTTTTGCGCAGCCTCCGTTCGAAACAATAAAAGGCGCGACCCGCTCGCGGCAGAGGCCGGGCGCGAACCCTCCGACCGGCTCGAATTTTTCTCTTGCGTGCCAAACAAAAACTGATATAGTGCCGCCCACTCACTTGGAGGAATCGGCCCTCACAGGCTGGCGTTTCTACTCTCTGCCCAACTTGCCCTTAACTGAAAAGCGTCTAAGAACTCCCGGCGTGCGGACACTCGTGACCCTATGTCTTTTCCACGTTTGAGTCTTTCGGCCTGCGCCCGCTCGTCCGGAGGATTTTTCCGTTTTCCCGTGTGGAGCCCAATGCGCGGCCCAGCGCGCGCCCGAGCGGCGACGCCGCGTCAACCAGTGACCTGAAACTTTTTTGGAGGGGATAAATGAAAAAGTTCTACGTGCTGTTTGCCACTCTCATTCTTTGCGCCGCCGCGCTCCTCGCCACGCAGGCTTCGGGCCTCGCCGCCGCCGCCGACAAACCCAAAGCCGACAAAGACACGTCCAAGTTCCATAGCAAAGGCGACAAGGCCATTCCCGAACAGTTCATCGTCGTCTTCGACGAATCCGTGACCGGCCCGCTCGGCGAGTTCGCGATGTCGCAGCAGATGGCCGAGTTGATGTCCATCACCTACGGCGGCAAGATCAAGCACGTCTACAAACATGCGCTCGGCGGCTATGCCGTCGAGATGCCGAAGGAGGCCGCCGTCGGCTTGAGTCAGGACCCGCGCGTCCTCTTCGTCGAGGAGGACGGCGTGATGGAAGCGAGCGCCGTGCAGAGCGGCCCGCCGTGGGGCCTCGACCGCATTGACCAGCGCGACCGCCCGCTCTCCGGAACCTACACCTACAACTGGACGGGCTCGGGCGTCCGCGCCTATGTCATTGACACCGGCATCCGCACCACGCACACGCAGTTCGGCAGTCGCGCCTCGAACGTCTTCGACGCCTTCGGCGGGACCGGCGCCGACTGCAACGGACACGGCACGCACGTCTCCGGAACCATCGGCGGCTCGACCTACGGCGTCGCCAAGAGCGCGCTGCTGCGCGGCGTGCGCGTCCTCAACTGTAGCGGCTCGGGCAGCACCTCGGGCGTCATCGCGGGCGTCGACTGGGTGCGGCAGAACTTCATCGCCCCGGCGGTCGCCAACATGAGCCTCGGCGGCGGCGCTTCCTCCGCGCTCGACACCGCCGTCAACAACCTCCACAACGCGGGCGTGACCATCGTCGTCGCCGCCGGCAACGAGAACCAGAACGCCTGCAACGTCTCGCCCGCGCGCGCCGCCAATGCCTTCACCGTCGGCTCCACGACCTCGACGGACGCGCGTTCTTCGTTCTCCAACTTCGGCACCTGCGTGGACATCTTCGCGCCGGGCTCGTCCATCCTCTCTGCGTGGTACACCTCGACCACGGCGACGGCCACTCTAAGCGGCACTTCGATGGCCTCGCCGCACGTCGCCGGAGTCGCGGCGCTCTACAAGCAGGCCAACGGCTCCGCCTCGCCCGCGACCATTCGCAACGCCATCGTCAACAACTCGACGACCAACCGCATCTCCAACGTCGGCACCGGCTCGCCGAACCGTCTGCTCTACTCGCTCTTCTTCTAGCCCCGTCGAGAGGCGGCCCACGCTGCCCCCTGTTCGGGCCTCTTTCGACACCGCCCGCCCGTCCCTTGTCATGGATGGGCGGGCGGTGTCGCTTGCTATGCTTTCAATGTCGCGTAAAATGGAGGCCGTCCGTTGAAGTTTAATCAGTCGGTTGAATCCTTCAGGGAGTATATCTGCCCTTATGACATCCAGCGAAGAAACGCGTGCGCTGATCGTGGTTGACGTGCAGAACGATTTCTGTCCGGGCGGCTCGCTCGCCGTCGAACACGGCGACGAAGTGATCGCGCCGCTCAACCAGCTCATCGAAGAATTTCTCGCGCGCGGTGAACTCGTCGTCAAGAGCCGCGACTGGCATCCCCCGCAGACGAAACACTTTGCCGCGCACGGCGGCATCTGGCCCGTCCACTGCGTGCAGGACACGCGCGGCGCCGAGTTCCACTCCGGCCTGCTCGAAGACCCTTCAATCGTCGTCGTCTCCAAAGGCACGGGCGACACCGACGACTACTCAGCCTTCGACAGTACAGACCTCGCGCGCCTCCTCCGCGAGCACAGAGTCACGGAAGTCTGGGTCGGCGGGCTCGCCACCGACTACTGCGTCAAGGAGACCGTCCTCGCCGCCCTCCGCGAGGGCTTCAAGGTGCGTGCCGTCGGCGACGCCATGCGCGCCGTCAATCTCAAACCCGCCGACGGCGCAGAGGCCATCGCCGAGATGCGCCGCGCCGGAGCGGAGATAGTAAGCAGTAAGCAGTGAGCAGTAAGCGATAAGCAGTCGAGACTGACCGGGCCTCACTGCTCACTGCTTACTGCGCACTGCTTACTGCGCACTGCTCACTGCTTACTTTTTATGTTGAATATTGATCGTTACCACGCGACGATGGGCGCGGCAGCGTACAAGGAAGTGACGCGGCTGCGCGGGGGGGCTTTGAGCGAGGCGGAGGCGACCTTTTACGTCACGCAGCGCAAGCTGCCCTATGCGCCATGCCTCGGGCACGAGAGGCTCCTGCGTTCGCTGCTCGACTTCCGTCTCGACCGCCCGCGCCTGCGCTTCCTCGAACAGGATCGCGGCGGCCTCGCGCTCTATGCGAAGGCGGTCGAGGACATCAATTTCGCCGGGCTCGTGCGCGCGGTGCGCCCCGGCACGATCATGTTCGCCAACCAGCCCTTCGCCGATATCACCGGCGCGTTCGGGCTCACGCAGGCGCAGGAGATCAAGTTCGAGCACGCCTTCGATTTGCCGATGACGACCGCTTCAATCGCCGTCCAGTTGCGCATGGCCGCGGGCCATCGCTGGCTCTCGGATTTCTCTTTACGCCGCAACGGCGACATCGAGCGCGCCGTCGAAGTCGCCACCTACGCCTTCATCGGCGGCTTCAACGACACGTCGAACATGGAGGCCGCGCACCGCCTCGACATACCCGCCGTGGGGACGGCGGCGCACTACTGGCAACAGTCATACGTCGAGTTCATGGACGACGCCGAGATCGAGCCGCGCACCAATCGCCCCAAACACTTCGAGCAGGTGGCTTTCGAGCGTTGGCTCGACGCGAACCCGCAGGGGACGACGCTTTTGCTCGACACGATTGACGTGCACATGGGCGCGGTGCACGCGGCGCTGGCCGCCACTTCGACCGAAGCGCGCCGCCGCGCCTTCAAGGGCTTCCGCGTGGACTCGGGCGATCTGGCGCGGCTCGGGCGCTGGTGCCTGCGCTTCTTCGAGGCCAACGGTCTCAAGGGCTTGATGCCGGTTTTGACCGGCGACCTCGACGCGGAGTCCGTAAGGGAGATCGTGGCCGAGTTCCCCGAAGCCGCCGGCTTCGGCATCGGCACAAAGCTCTCCGGCGAAGTCCCGCGCATCGCGGGCGTCATCTTCAAGGAATGCCTCATCGCGGGCCGCCCCACGCTCAAGGCTTCAAACACGCCGGAGAAGTCCACTCTGCCCGGACGCCTGCAAGTCTTCCGCGGCGTGGACGCCGGGGGTCGCTACATCGGCGACGTGACCGGCCTCGACGAAGAGGACATCGAAATCCCCGGCGCAGTCGCCGTCCAACGCCTCATCGTGCCCTTCTGGGAGCGCGGGCGGCACGAGGCGATTCCCTCCATCCACAAACAGAGGGCGTTCGTCGAGGAACAGCTCGCGCGCTTCCCCGACATCGCTCGCTACCCGCACACCTTGAGCGACCGGCTCAGAAGCCTGCGCGACGAACTGACGGCGCGAATGCGCGAGGACGATTCGGGTTGGCAGGACGTTTTGCACGTGCCTGAGTCTCTGCTCGAAGCGCTGCCCCGAAAGGCCATAACGTGATGAAAAAGCTGCTCCTTTCTTTCGCCCTCGTCGCTTTCTTATGCCTGACCGCCGCCGCGCAAGCCGGGCCGCCCGTGCAAGTGCCGCGCCCGTTCGACGAGATGGGCGACATCCTGATTTCATACTGGCTGGCTCGTGCCGACAATTTCGCCATCGAGTTGATGAATAACCCGGCGGCGAAAGGTTACATCGTCGCCTACGGCGTCCCCAACAAACTCCCCGGCTGGCCGTTCCGGCGCGCGAGCCAGATTAAGGGCTACCTCGTCAAATCGAGGGGCATTGATGCCGAGCGTGTCGGAGTGGTTTACGGCGGCTACCGCGACGAAGTCATGTACCAGTTGTGGATCGTCCACTTCGCGGCGGCGCTGTCGAGGGAAAAGACTCCTTTCCCCTTCGATCAGTTCGGCTGGTTTCCGCTCTCTCCCGCCGAAACAGACATCGAAGACGGCTACATTGGATACCTCGACGAGCGGGGGCGCTACGAGGGCTTCGCGCTTGCGCTCCGCAGCGACCCGAGCTTGCGCGGCTGTGTCATCGCCTACGCCGCGCGGGGCAATCGGCGCGGCACAGACCGGCGGCTCGCCGCACGCATCAAAAGTACAATCGTCACCACGAACGCCATCGGCGCTGAGCGAGTCGTCGCCCTCGGCGGGGGCTCGCGCCCCGGCAAGACGGTCGAGCTCTGGATCGTCCCGCCCGGCTCCCCGCTCCCGAAGCCGACGCCGACCCGCCGCCCCACACGCCCCGCGCATCGCAAGAAGCGTTGAGGCGGCACGCGGGCGCGCTCGGCGTCCCCGCCGTTTGCCTGCCGTTGATGTATAATCCCGGCAGTCCCCGACTATATTCCGAATCCAGTTTGTGGAGAATTAGACGATATGAAAATGTTGATTCTCGCCGCCCTCCTGCTGTCGGCGCTGCCCGTGGTCGGCTTCGCGCAGCAGAATCGAGGCAGCAAGCTTTTCCCGTACCAGTACACGATTGACGACCTGCCCAACGGCCTGCGTCTCGTGACCGTCCCGACCGACTACCCGAACCTCGTCGCGCTCTACATCGTCGTCTCGGCGGGCTCGCGCAATGAGGTCGAGCCCGGCAAGAGCGGCTTCGCGCACTTCTTCGAGCACATCATGTTCCGCGGCAGCGACAACTACACCCCCGAGCGGCGCGAGGAACTGTTCAAGCGCGCCGGGGCCGAGACGAACGCCTACACCTCGGACGACCGCACGGTCTACCACGCGACCTTCGCCAAAGAAGACCTCGAACCGATTATGAAGGCCGAGGCCGACCGCTTCCAGCGCCTCAAGTACACGCCCGAACAGTTCAAGACCGAGGCGCTGGCCGTCAAGGGCGAGTACGACAAGAACAGCGCCAACCCGATCTCCAAGATGTACGAGGTCTTGCGCGAGACGGCCTTCAAGCGCCACACCTACTCGCACACCACGATGGGCTATCTCAAAGACATTCAGGACATGCCCAACCAGTACGAGTACAGTCTCGAATTCTACAAACGCTTTTACCGCCCCGAGTACACAACCATCGTCGTCGTCGGCGACGCGACGCGAGCGCAGGCGCTCGACCTCACGAAGCGCTACTGGGGCGAGTGGAAGCGCGGCGACTACAAGGCCGACATCCCCGAGGAGCCCGCGCAGCGCGAGTCGCGCACGGCGCACATTGACTGGCCCTCGCCGACGCTTCCCTACCTCGCCGTGGCCTTCCGCGGCCCCGCCTACTCTGACGAGCGGAAGGACAAGGCCGCGCTCGATTTGCTGGCCGCCATCGCCTTCGGCGAGAACTCCGACCTCTACCAGCAGCTCGTCCTCAAGGAGCAAAAGGTGGACGTGCTCGGCCCCGACTTCAGCGATCAGGCCGACCCCGAGATGTTCGTCGTCTTCGCTCGCGTCAAAGACCCGGCCAACGTCAACGCGGTGCGCGACCGCATCCTTGAGACGTTCAAGAAGTACACGACCGAGCCCATTGAGCAGTCGAAGCTCGACGCGACACGCTCGCGCTTGCGCTACGGCTTCGCGATGGCCATGAACAGCAACGACGCCATCGCGCGCTCGATTGCGCCCTACATCTCGCTGCGGCGCACGCCCGAGACCATCAACAAGCTCTTCGAGACTTATCAGGCGATTACGCCCGCCGACATCCGCGACACCGCAAAGAAGTATTTCCGCGACGAGAGCCGCACCGTCGTCACGCTCGCGACGAAGGGGCAGAGCATCGCCTCGCTGCGCGCCGGGAGGAGGGTCAAGAACTAATGCGACGAACCAACACTTTTCTCATCGCGTGCCTGCTGCTCACGCTGCTCCCCTTCTCCGCCGCCGCCGGGGCAAACAACAGTATGAAGACTAAATCCGCCAGCGTGCTTCAACCCTCGCGCTCGCCGCTCATAACCTTCCGCGTCCTCTTCATGACGGGCGCGGCCTCCGACCCGAAGGGCAAGGAGGGCGTGGCCGCCCTCACCGCCGCGTTGCTCGCCGAGGGCGGCTCGCGCGCGATGTCCTATGACGAGATCGTCGAGACGATGTACCCGATGGCGACCTCCTTCGGCTGGCAGATAGACAAGGAGATGACCGTCTTCTCGGGCACGACGCACCTCGACAACCTCGAAAAATACTACTCGCTCATCCGCGACATGCTGCTCGACCCCGGCTTCCGCGAGGACGACTTCACGCGCCTCAAGACGAACGCCGTCAACTTCCTCAAGACCTCCCTGCGCGAGGGCAACGACGAGGAACTCGGCAAGGAGTACCTCTACAACATCATCTATGCCGGCCACCCCTACGAGCATCACAACATGGGGCGCATCGGCGCGCTCGAAAAGCTGACGCTCGAAGACGTGCGCGCCTTCTACCGGCAGAACTACACGCAGGCCAAGATGGTGCTCGGCCTCGCGGGCGGCTACCCCGCGGACTTCGCCGCGCGCGTCGAGCGTGACTTCGCCCGGCTGCCCGCCGGGCAGCCCACAAAGAAGGGGCTCGCGCAGCCCTCGGTCGCGCCGGGCACGCGTATCGCCATCGTCAAGCGCGAGACGCGCGCGACGGCCATCTCGTTGGGCTTCCCCATAGGCGTCACACGCGCGCACAAGGACTGGCCCGCGCTCGCGCTCGTCGCCTCGTACCTCGGCCAGCACCGCAACAGCGCGAGCCACCTCTACCAGCGGCTGCGCGAGGCGCGGGGCTTAAACTACGGCGACTACGCCTACGTCGAATACTTCCCGCGCGGGATGTTCCAGTTCACGCCCGACCCGAACCTCGGGCGCTCGTCGCAGATTTTCCAAATCTGGATTCGGCCCGTCGAGCCGCAGAACTCGCACTTCACGCTGCGCGCGGCGCTCTACGAGTACGACAAGCTGGTGCGCGACGGGATGAAGCAGCAGGATTTTGAGGGCATGCGCGAGTTCCTGTCGAAGTACAGCAATGTCCTTACGGCGACGCAGGATCGTCGGCTCGGCTACGCGCTCGACAGCCGCTACTACGGCATCGGCGACTACAACACGTTCATGCGCGAACAGCTCTCGCGCCTCACGCTGGCCGACGTCAACCGCGCCATCAAGCAATATTTGAAGAGCGACCGGATGCGCGTCGTCCTCATCACGAAGGACGCCGAAGGATTGCGCGACGCCATCCTCTCGGGCAAGCCCTCGCCCATCACCTACAACTCGGCGAAGCCGCAGGAGATCATGGACGAAGACAAGGTGATCCAGTCTTACAAGATCAACGTCAAGCCCGACCAGATCGCCATCGTCCCCGTCGAGCGCGTGTTTCAATAAAACATTCTCAAGCCCCTTTCAGGGGCTTGAGAATTTAGCCCACGGCCAAGAGCCCTGGGAAGATGGCAGAATTAAGACGTTAAGCCCCGGAGGGGCGAAAGAAATCCGCGATACTTCTATCGCATGTTGGGTTTCTTTCGCCCCTCCGGGGCTTTTACTGTTCTTTCCTGTTTGATTCCCACGGCTCGCGCCGTGGGCTAAATTCTGCCGCCCCTTTGAGGGGCTTTCATCCTAAACCCTCGCTGCTACTTCGCCATCTTCATCGAATAAAGCACGCCGTAGAGCGCGTCCTCATGCCGCGCGAAATCTTTGCCGCGCGTGGCGAGCATGATGTTGACGAGTTGCTGCTGCCCCTTGTAGGTGCGATACGCCATCCACTGGAGGCGCTGCGGATTGTCTGCGTCTTCGGGCGAAGACTCGCGGAACATCACGCCCTTCACGCCGTCCAGCTTGAGCCAGCGCACTTCGTCAACCTCGCCGTTTTGCTTGCGCGTCTGTGCTTGCTGGTAGAAGGCGTTAAGACTTATATCCATCGGAAAATCAGCCGCCATCGGCGAGATCGAGCCGATCAGCGAGGCCGCGTCCCACGAGCCCGGCGACCGCCAGAGGAGGCTTCGGCTGTCCGCCGAATGCTCTTTCCATTTGACGGGCACCGTCCACGAAATCTCCTGCTGCGCCCACGCGGCCTCCTGCCCGCCCGAAATGGCGGCGGACTGCTCCGCGGTCGGCGCAGGCCCCTCCACGTCATCGGCGTCGCTGCTGCTGCTGCTCCTGCTCGCGGTGCTCGTCCCCGGCGTGACCGCGCCCGCGTCGCGCGCGGCCTCCTGTGTCCTCCTGCTCAACCAGAACGCCCCGCCCACGCCCAGCGTGAGCAACACCGCCAGCCCGACGGCGGCGACGACGGCGACGATGATCCCGATGAGACAACCCTTCGAGAGACCTTTCTTCGCGGGCGTCGGCGGCCTGCCGAAAGTGCCCGGCGGCTGGCCGGGGTTGCTATAGTCCTGCATCAATTTTTCTGCTCCTTCGGATAGGATTCGCGGCTGGACACACACCTGCCGCGGGAGAACTGCCCAGAACCCACTTGAAAGAAGAAGGACGAGTGTTTCCCGCGAGGCGGCGGAAGCGAAACACGACTGGCTTGATGGACGCCAGAGACTAGCATATGCCGCCGACTCATTGAAAGCCTTGAACAGTAAGCAGTAAGCAGTAAGCAGTAAGCAGTAAGCAGTAAATGTAAAACTGCTTACTGCTTACTGCTTACTGCTTACTTCCGATGCCTCCGTGCCAAATGGCGTTAGTTCGATTTAGAATGTTCCGGCAATTCCCTTCGAGACGATTACTACCGGAGACTGAAACGCGCAGCGGCGCGGGGAGCAACATGAGAACAACTCTAGACGCGGAATCTTTGAGTGCGATTACTGAGCGCCTGCGGCGTGCCAATCAGGAATTCGCCGCGCGCTACCCCGGCGAGACCGGTCGCCGCCAGCCCGTCCACACCGTCTACGGCGGCGCACACCTCTTCAAAGCCGAGACGACCGCGCGACTCGGCGCGCTCGCCCTGCGCGCGCTTGAGCAGAGCGCGCCCGACGCCGTCGCCTTCGCCAAGGCGGTGGGCCTCAACGGGGCCGAAGGGCTCCCCGATTCTCTGGAACAGAGCCGGAATTTTCAAGCCCTCCTCAAGTCAGACCCCGACGCACTCAGGCGCGATTACAAGGCAGCGTGGCTCGCGCACACCATCTATACACGCGTCGTCGAGAAGCTCAGGCGCGAGCCGGTCGAAGATTTCCGCATTGACTTCGAGGACGGCTACGGCAACCGCCCCGACGCCGAGGAGGACGGACACGCCGAAGCCGCCGCCAGAGAGACGGCGGCAGGTGTGGACGGCGGCACGCTCTCGCCCTTCATCGGCATCCGCATCAAGCCGTTCAACGAAGAGCTGCGCGAGCGCAGCGCGCGGACGCTCGATGTCTTTCTCACCACGCTCGTCGGAGAGACCGGCGGGCGGCTGCCCGAAAATTTCGTCGTCACGTTTCCCAAAGTGACCGACCCCGTGCAGGTCGCAGCCCTCGCCGACATCTTCGACCGGCTCGAAGCCGGGCTCGGACTCGCCGAAGGCTCGCTCAAGCTGGAGCTGATGGTCGAGACCACGCAGTCCATCATCAATCACCGGGGCGAGTCGAACCTGCCGCCGATGCTCGAAGCCGCGCGGGGTCGCTGCGTCGCGGCACACTTCGGCACCTACGACTACACGGCCAGTTGCGGCATCACCGCCGCGCACCAGCACATGACGCACCCGGCCTGCGACTTCGCGCGCCACATGATGCAGGTCGCCTTCGGCGGCACGGGCGTGTGGCTCTCCGACGGCGCGACCAACATCATGCCCGTCCCCGTCCACCGCGCCGCCGGAGACGCGGCCCTGACGCCCGAACAGGAGGAGGAGAATCGCACCTCGGTGTACCGCGCGTGGCGGCTCCACTACGAGCACATCCAGCACTCTCTGGTGAACGGCTTCTATCAGGGCTGGGATTTGCACCCGGCGCAGCTTCCGACGCGCTACGCCGCCGTCTATGCTTTCTTCCTCGAAAGCCTCGCGCCGGCCTCCGAGCGCCTCCGCAATTTCGTCGAGAAGGCGGCCAAGGCCACGCTCGTCGGCGACGTGTTCGACGACGCCGCGACGGGACAGGGGCTCCTCAACTACTTCCTGCGCGCCATCAACTGCGGGGCCGTCACCGAACAGGAGGCGCTTGAGCTGACGAGCCTCACATTGCAGGAGCTGCGCACCGGCTCGTTCGTCAAAATCCTGAAAGGTCGTCAGAACTTGTAATAGTACCGCGAGCGGTACTTCTCCGACTCCTAGATGGAGTGAAAGTCCGACAGAATGATCTTCGTCTTTCTGATAATCCTCGCACTCTTGATCGGCGCGTCGCTCGCGTTCCAGATCGGCGTCAACTCGCAGCTGCGCGTGTGGCTCGGCGACCCGACGCAGGCTGCGCTCGTCTCGTTCGCCACGGGGACGCTTGCGCTCCTTGCTTACACTTTCCTGATGCGCCTGCCGTGGTCTTTCGAGGGCGCGTCGAAGGCCCCTTGGTGGGTCTGGGTGGGGGGCCTGCTGGGCGCTTTCAACATCACGGCCACGATCATCCTCGCGCCGCGTCTGGGCGCGGCGACGCTCCTCGGGCTGGTCGTCACGGGTCAGATGATCGTCTCGATGTTGATGGATCACCACGGGCTGCTCGGCTTCAATGTCCACCCCATTGGCTGGGGCCGCGTCTGCGGCGCGATGCTCCTCATCGCGGGCGTCGTGCTCATCCGGAAGTATTAAGAAGTGAAGATCGTTGACGACACATCAGAGCCGCATGGTAAGACCAGCCCGCCATCCGCCGAAGCCCTGCGATGGGTCGCGGACTGCGTGGGGACGAGCGCCGCGATAGAGTCCGTCACGCCTCTGGCCGGGGCGACCTCTTCATCACTCCACGCGGTCAGGCTCAGGCACGGCGGTGGCGTCGTCGAGCTGGTGCTGCGCCGGTTCGTTGACGCCGCATGGCTCGCGCTGGAGCCTGATTTGGCGCTCCACGAGGCGTCCAGTCTCTTGAAGGCGGCGCGCGCCGGAGTCCCCACGCCTGAGCTTGTCTCGTTCGACGAGGACGGCGCGAAGTGCGGCGTCCCCGCGACCTTGACGACGCTGCTCCCCGGACGCGTGGAGCTTTCGCCGTCGAGCCTCGAAGACTGGACATACCGTCTCGCCGAACCGCTCACATGCATCCACGCCATCGAAGCGGAAGATTACGCATGGAGCTATTACCCTTATATCAAGCTTGCCGGCCTTGAGCCGCCGGAATGGTCGGCACACCCTGAGCATTGGGAGAGGGCAATCGAGGTCGTCAGAGGCCCGAGGCCGGAGTCGCGCGAGTGCTTCATCCACCGCGACTATCACCCGAACAACGTCCTCTGGAATGAGGGGCGCGTGAGCGGCGTGATTGACTGGGTCAACTCGTGCCGGGGGGCGGCCGGGTTCGACGCGGCGTGGTGCAGGCTCAACCTCGCGCAGTTGTACGGGGTGGCCGGGGCTGATATGTTTCTCGGCGCGTACAGGTCTCTGGCCGGGGCGGGTTTCGAGTATCATCCCTACTGGGATTTGATAGCCATCGTCGAAATTCTGCCCGGCCCGCCCGGCGTGTATGAGGGCTGGCCCGCGTTCGGCGTCACTCATCTGAACGGCGAGCTCATCAGGGAGCGTCTGGATGAATACCTTTCGAGTTTAGTGGAGCGCCTCTGAGCTTTGCCCGAACGCCTCGCCGCGGGGGTTGACGACCCGTCGAGTTAACCCCGTTCGAGCGGCAACGCCGTGCGAGTCAGTCTGTATGTCCGGGAGGAGAAATTATGATCGAACGAAGCGTCCTGACCGTCGTCCTCCTGCTCATCGCGGTGCTGGCCTCCGCGCGGCAGGAAGCACCGGCGATCAGAAATTTCCTGCGCGTGAACGATGATTTCTGCACCGGCGCGCAGCCGCGGGCCGAACACCTCGCGAAGCTCAAGGCCGATGGCGTGAGGGCCGTCATCAACCTCCGGGTCCCGGGCGAACACCGCGCGGCGGAAGAGGAAGCGGCGGTGAAGGAATTGGGGCTGCGCTATTTCAACATCCCCGTCGCGTTTGGCGATCCGAAGGACGAGCAGGTCACCGAGTTCCTCAAGATCACTGACGACAAGGAGAACCGTCCCGCCTTCATCCACTGCGCCGGGGCCGTGCGCGTGGGAGCGTTCTGGATGATCCGTCGAGTGCTGCGCGATGGTTGGAGCTTAGAGAAGGCCGAGGCCGAGGCCGAGAAAATCGGCCTGCGTGAGAGCCCGCACCTGAGCGAGTTCGCGCGACGCTACATCGAGAAGCACCGGGGCAAGTAGCCGTCCGGGTTTTCAAACCTGTGGGGAGGAAGCGGGGCAAGCCCCCTTCCTGAGCTTCGAGGTTGCGGAAGCTGAAACCTCCGCCGGAGTTTGAGAGGCTCTAAAGCTCAAAGGTCAGGAAGGGGGCTTGCCCCCGCCGCGCTATCGCCATCTCTCAATCTTATTCCATCGTGCGATTCAAAATAGCACTCACGCCCTTCTGATGAAGTATGCCGCGCCCCAGCCCAAAAGAATCATCGCCGAGAGGACGAGCCAGCTGTGTTCGTGCCCGTAGGTGGCGACCGGGTAGTGGTTGCTGATCATGGTGAAGACGACGGGCACGGCCATGAAGGTGTTCTGCTTGGAGCGGAACTTGGCTGAATAGGCGAGCCGCTCGTCTGCCGTCTTCCCCTCTCTGAGCGCGGCGATCATCCTGCGCTGCGCGGGCAGGATGCGCATCCAGACATTGGCGACCATGATCGTGCCGAACAGAGCGCCGACATGGATGTAGGCCGCGCGCCCGCTCAACACGCCCGTCAGCCCGTAGGCGACGGCGACGGTGAGCGCGAAGGCGACGACGGCGAAGAGCCTTTCGTTCCTCCCGAGCAGTGGGTGGAGCACGAGGTCGTAGACGAGCCAGCCGACGACGAGCGTGCCGGACGACGTAGAAGCCGCCGCTGTGAACCATCCACACCTGCCCGGCCTTGCCTTCCGCCTTCTCCTGCTCGGTGAAACGACCGTCGAGCCACGTGAAGTAATAAGTGCTGCCGACCCAGAGGATGCCCGCGAAGACGTGTGTCCAGCGCGCAAGCAGGTTGAGCCATTCGCTGACGTTGGGGTCTATTCTCATGAGAGGTTCAACTCCCGCGATAGGTTGAGTAGCCGTATGGGCTGAGCAGCAGCGGCACGTGGTAGTGCTCAGCCGGGTCTCTCACCGCGAAGACGATTGACGCCTCCGGGTAGAAGCCCTCGACGCCCCGCGCGTCGAAATAGGCGGCGGTGTCGAAGGTCAGGCGGTGGGTGGCCGCGCCGGGCCGGACGCCTTCTGGCAAAAGCGTCCTCAGCCGCCCGTCCTCGTCCGTCCGCCCTTCGCCGAGCAACTCCCATTCGCCCGAGGCTCCCTGAACTTCCAGCCTCACCGGGACGCCGCCCGCCGGCCTGCCTTCCGAGATGTCGAGTACGTGCGTAGTGATGGCGCTCATGTTTTTAAAAAGTCTGGAGTCTGGAATCTGGAGCATGAAGCAGCAAGTCACCGAAGTCGTCATCTTCTTCCGGCTCCAGACTCCAGACTCTTTTTTAATCTGAGTTGTGTGATGCGTCGCTGCTCTTCGACGGCGACTCTCAATTCCGTCTCGGGGTCGTTGCCGATCCGCGCGCGGAGGAGTGTGAGCATCTCGGCGGCGCTCTTCCCCTTGGCGCAGACAATGAAGATGTGGCCGAATCTCTCTTCGTAAGCGCGGTTGGCTTCGGCGAGCGCGGCGAGTACATCGCGGCCAGCGCCGCTCGTCCCCTGCTGCTCATCCTCCGCCCAGCGCCGCGCTTCCTCGCCCGTCTCCCGTGCGGCCTTCCGCTCGCCGATCTTCGGATGGCTGCGGAAAGCTTCGAGCCAGTCTTCGCGTCCCAGACTCCACCAGATGCGGTCGGCGGCCTCCTCTAGCGCGTCTGTATCACGGAAGGGCCGCTCTTCCATCATCGCGCTCGCCCAGCGCGTCGAGCCGCAGCACTTGAGCAGCTCGGCGGACGCCTCTCCGCCGGGGAGTGAGTTCAAATGTTCGAGGGCGTCATCCATCTTTTAAGAGTCTGCGACTTTTTTTAGTCCGCCCCTCATCACCCGCCGAGCTGGCCGTAGATGCGCAGGCGGCTGATGCCGCCGTCCGGGTAGATGTTGAAGCGGAGGTGCGTCATCACCCCCGACTCCTTCAACTCCTCTTCGTAGAAATGGCGCGTGTGCGCTTGCAGGCGCGTGCGCGGCAAGAGTTCGCGCCACGGTAAAGAAGCGACCGCCGCGTTGTCAAATTCTTCGCCCCCAGCGTCGAAGCCTTCGAGCGAACAGCTCTCGGGGAAGTTGCCCTTGAAGTGCGCGGTGTCCACCTCAACGCGGCGGACGCGGCCCCTCGCGCCCAGCCGGACGACGGCCCAGTCGTGGCCGGGGCCGCGGCGGCGGCGCGTCTCCCACCCGTCCCCCATGTCTATCCCGCGCCCCGGCATGATGAGGTTGTGGCGGTGGCC
>JAIVJM010000193.1:54175-56512 GCA_020199995.1 Acidobacteriota bacterium
CCCGCCGCTCTCGACCGCCGCCAGATCGAACTCGCCCGCGCGTTTCAGACGCTCCCAGTCCGGCGCGACCTCGCCGTAAACCCTGAGCCGCGCGACACCGCCATCCGGGTGAATCCTGAAGCGCAGGTGCGTGAAGCTCCCTTCGGCGCTGACGGCGAAAGGGTTCCGCGAGTCGCCACGGAGCTGCGAGGGCGGGAGAATCTCAGTCCACATGGTCTCGTCGCTCAATAAATTTTCGAGGCCGGGGACACCCTCGACGGCGCACGCTTCGAGCGAGCACTGTTCGGGGTAGTTGCCCCTGAAGAAGCTCGTGTCAACGACGACGCCGCGGATGCGACCCGGCAGGCCCAGCCGGATGAGGCACCAGTCGAAGCCGGGCGTGCGTCGTCGCGCCGACTCCCACCCGTCCATCCACTTGCCGCGCTCCGTATACTTGCCCTCGATGAAGACCGGCGCGCTCGGCTTCAGAAGATTTTCTTTAGGGGCGAAAAAATCGTCGTTGGCATAGAGCACAGACCCGCCGAGCCTCTCGGCGGCAAGGTCAATCAACTCGGTGAAGTCCATCGCTTCAGCCTCCTCGCTTGAGCAACATACCTTTTGGTTCCTCCGAAAAATTTCCCCGCTCGTAAATCACCTCGCCGCGCAGATAGGTCGCCTCCACCACGCCGCGCAGGTTTCGGCCCTCGTAGGGCGTGAGGCGATGGCGGTGTCGAAGCATCGAGGACTCGACGCGGAAAGTCTCTTCCGCGTTCCAAATGATCAGGTCGGCGTCGAAGCCTTCAGCGATTGACCCCTTCTTTTTGTCCAGCCCGGCCAGTCGGGCGGGCTCGCGCGAGAGCCAGCGCGTGAGATGTTCGAGTGAGTGGCCGCGCGCGCTCGCCTCCGTCCACATCACGGGCAGCCGCAGTTGCAGCGAGGAGATGCCGCCCCAAGCCTTGAGGAAGTCGCCCTCCTCGCGGCGCTTGAGGTCGGGCGGGCATGGCGAATGGTCGGAGACGACCATATCTATCACGCCGTCTCCGAGCGCGGCCCAGAGTTTTTCGCGGTTCTCGCGCTCGCGGATTGGCGGGCAGCATTTGAACTCGGTCGCGCCGTCCGGAATCTCTTCGGCGGCGAATGAGAGGTAGTGAGGGCAGGTCTCGACCGTGAGCGGGAGCCCTTCGGCCCGCGCCTCCCGCAACGCCGCGAGCGAATCAGACGAAGAGTGATGGACGACATGAACGCGCGCGCCCGTCTCGCGGCAGAGGCGGATCAAGAGGCGGACGGCTTCGTCCTCGGCGGCGCGCGGGCGCGAGCGCAGAAAGCTCTCGTAGCGTCGTGGGTCGCCCGCGCCGCCTGTCGCCGCCGCTCCCTCCGCGAGCGCGCGCTCCACAGGCCCCGGCACCTCCGCGTGAACGATGAGCAGCGAGCCCAGACGTGCCAGCTCCTGCAACGCGGGTCGCAGCTCGTCCTCAGTCACATGCGGGAACTCTTCGACGCCGGAATGGATGAGGAAACATTTGAAGCCGACGACGCCCGCCTCGAAGAGCGCGGGCAGTTCCGGGAGATTGCCCGGCACGACTCCGCCCCAGAACGCGACATCAACGTGACACTTCCCCCCGGCGGCTGCGAGCTTCGCGCGCAAGCCCCCGAGCGTCGTCGTCGGGGGAATACTGTTGAGCGGCATGTCCACGATGGTGGTGACGCCGCCCGCCGCCGCCGCGCGCGTTGCCGTCTCGAAGCCCTCCCAGTCAGTGCGCCCCGGCTCGTTGACGTGGACGTGCGAGTCCACGAGTCCCGGCATCAGGACGGACTCGCCCGCCTCGCGCAGAGCGCAGCCGCGCGGCACTTCGTCGAAGGCGGTCACGGCGACTATCATGCCGTCGCGGACGCGGACGGCGGCGGGCCGGCAACCCTCCGGCGTCACGACGCGCCGACTGCGGATGACGAAATCAGGAGAAGGCATCGTGGGAACTTAAAACACATGTCGAAGGCTTTGGCAACAAACTTATTCCGCGACGCGGGCGTGTTCTCATAGACGACAGTTCGGCATCAGCGGGTCGGCTCGTGCCGGAAGAGCGGGGCACTCTCCAGCCCGCCAAAGCTTGCCTACGATCTCAACCCCGACAGAAATTCCTCCAACACGTTCCCGGCCACTCTCAAGCGATACCGCGCCGTCGAGCGCACGTCGTCAATCGGCACGACCTCATGCGCCAGCTCGGCCCGCGCCGCGACGATCAGAGAGTCTTCAATCCGCTGCCCGCGCAAGACGGCCTCCGTCCGCGCGCAGCGGATGACGGTCGGCGCGACGCTCCCGTAGGCGAGGCGGACTTCGCTTATCTTCCCGCCCTCGACTTC
>JAIVJM010000122.1 GCA_020199995.1 Acidobacteriota bacterium
CCCTTCTGGACAAATGTCCGGGCAGATTTCAGGCCGACGTATACATCAGCCGGGTGCACCAGCAGTGTCGTTGCCGCGGCAAGTGTCTGACGATTGACGTCCTGGACGCGCGCTTCGGCCGTCACGCTCGACGCGCGGGGCGGAGTGACGCCATCAAAATCCATTCGTAGCGCGTGTCTGCCCTCAGCACCGGTCTTTCCTGTGAACGTCTTCGTTTTCGATTCACCGTCTTCACTTTCACCAAGCCACCAGGAGTAAAACTTGCCGAACGTGTAGTCTCCACGATTTGGAGGCGTGTAGTTCGTGGGGCTGGATATGACGGTCCAATTGACTTCGGTATTCGCCAGAGCGCCACCCGTGTAGTATGTCGCGGTCATCGACGCGGTCGCACTCGATCCGATGAAATGAGGCGCTTCCGATGCCTGAACGGCGATCTCGAATTCAGGCCTGCGAAATTCCTGAACCTGGAAATGATGCGAGTATGTACCGCCGTCCTCTTCAAGTTTGAATTCTACGATCGAACCGCCGAGATTCATTGTCCCCGGGAGTTGCAGCATGAGATTGAACCCGGCGAGGGCGTTGAGCTTCGCACTGCCCTTCGTGATCTCGTTGCCTTGTGAATCCTTTAAAATGTAATTGATTGTTTCGCCCGCCGCTGCGAATAGTTCAGTGTCACCGGTTGGAGTTAAATCGACTTTGCGAATCCAGCCCTTGATGTTCACCTCTTCGCCGGGACGATACAGTTTGCGGTCATCGAACACGTACCAGCTGAGGGCCTCGCCCGAATTAGCACGCCGCCAACTGCTGCTCTCATTTTGGCTGTAGTAAACCGAATGATAGGACTGCGGCAGAATCGCAACGTCGTCTCCTCGGCGTGCGACCAGCAACGCCGCCCTCAACCCGCTTGTATCTGGTGCAGCATTGAAAGCGAGACGAACCAACCCGTCAGCTTCAGTCCTTCCCGCAAGGTCGTCGGGGAGAAGAGTCATCTCGACGCCGGCGAGCGGGCTTCCGTCTTTAAGAGAGTTTGCCCAGGCAACGAAGCCGCGTTTATCAACAAATGCATCAAGCCCGATGTCCGTAGCCTGAACCCACGCGATCACACCTCGGTCACGGGTGTAAGAATAAACACGTGCCGGGACATTCTTGTCTTCCACCGGCTCAACGAGGACGAACACCTGCCCAAACCCGTGTGTTAGAGCCGGCGAGAGATCAATCGCGGTTTCGCTCAGTTCATCGGGTTTGCTTGTAAGCCCAATCACCTTTTCAAAGACAAGTGTGCCGGGCGGCGCCGGCGTCTCTCTTTGAGATCTGAAAGCAAATTGATAAGAGCGAAAGTCGCCCCAATCCTCGGGAGTGACTTTATAAAGCCTCACTTTCAGCTGACGATAGTTGACGCTGTAAACACTGAATGTCCCCCTGACCACCTGATCGAGCACGATGAACGCCTCATCGGTTCCAAAAAGCCTTGGGTCGGCAGTTGTGACTTTGAAGGTTAGTTGGTTGTTGCCCGTCAGCGTCTGTCCGAAGCGGTCTTTCAGCGAGCGGTCGAGCGTAACAGTGTAGGTCGTATTGCTGCGCTTAACGCCTTCGATCTTTAGTGAGTCGCCGGACGCCATGAATTGTGCATCTGGAATCGGTGGCGTGATGGTGACTTTCGATGAGGGAATGTCTTCCATGTCAAGGTGGTTGCTGAATGTAATGTACATCGGGTCAAAGGGTGCGCAGCGTTTCTCGTAGCCGCACTGCGAATCGGTTACGCGCAGCGCGCCGTAGGTCCTGAAAGTGATACTTTGCTCGTTGAGTGTCACGCGCGGGCCTTCGGCGGAGGGAGTGCCTCGAGGGATGATGACTTTGATGTCCGTATCAGAGGGGAGCGCGTTTTTCGTTGAGCCGTTCGAAGCCACGGCGCGGAAAGCGATCCAGCGCCCATCCTGTGATCCCTTGACGAGACCTTTGATTGACGAGTTCGCGGCGATCTCTTCAGGCGTCACAAGACGAAGGCTTATGCCGCTCACGGCGGGTTGAAGCCTGACGCCTTCGAGCACGCGGGCGGCATCAATGCGCTGGTCAAACTCCAAAAAGATCAGCGCATCGGGCTCCTGGCTTGTGCCGCTGGGGTAACTACTTTTGATTGTCGGGGGCGGCGTGGCGAAGTTGAAAGTTCTAGCTCCCGGCAGAGGGTTGCCGAGTGCCGATCTGGTTCCGGCGGGGATGTTAACGGTGTAGTTGGTCGCCATCGGCAGGCGGGCCCCCTCCATGTCGGGCTGGAAAGTGAGCGTCTGTGTGCCCAACCAACGCCATTTACCCTTAGGTTGCGGCGTTAGCGTGACGGGGACATCAGCACCAGCTTCTTCTTGCGAAGCAATAGCAATCATCGGTTGTGAAAACGTGACGCTCAACGCCGGAGCTAAAGGGACTTCACCTTCTGGTGCGAAGCGCAAAACTTCTAGAGGGGAGGTAGTTTTGGATGGAGGCTGCGGGGCGTCGGGCGCCGGCGAACTGAACGCAGCCCGGATCGTTGCACCAGCGCGGGGCGGCGGTACGGAACCCTCACGGAGTTTGAATCCCTGAACATCGCTCGGCTCCGGTTTAATGCTGGGCAACCGTGCGAGCAGGTTTTGTGTGTCAGTCTCCGATAAAGCCGAGGCTTGAGAAACCACATTGGGCTTTGGTGGTTCGATTTTTTCCGACCCCTCACTCAGACGAAAGCGCAACCCCTCTTCAGGCTCGGCGTCCGCGCTTTCCTCGCCATCTTGCCCTATCGCTATTTGTACCCGCATAGAAGGAAGGAGGGAAAGAACTATCGCCAGTATCAACAATCGTGCGAGCGCAGGCTGGGGTCTCATAATGGTTTAATCACCTTCATCTAGGGCGTGAGTTAGTGCGTAAAGATTGGAGGGGAGAACCGAATAATAAGCAGGTCTGGTTGTGACTATCTCTTCCGAGCGCAAGAAGCCTTCGGATGAGTACCTTCACCGCGCAGTAGAGTGACCTGACTTGCAACAATGATGCGAGCAGCCATCGCGTAGTTGTCCTGCTGCGATGCTTTACCGTCCGAACCAGACAAAACAGTCAGTACCAGCCGCGTCAGCGCGTGTCTGAAAACGCAGTATTCACTGCCCGATACCACCGGCTTTCAGAGAGTGAGTGAAAACTCACGGCAAAGCAATTCGCAGGTCGGGAAGGTGAACTGCGAATTCTCTGGCGAGAGTTTTGAGACAAGCTCTTCAGCCGCGTGGTCTTTCAACTTTCACGTAGTTGATCGCAAGTGCAAGCGTGCTTTTTCTTACACAAATACGTTCGTTGCCTCTGCGCGTGGCCACAAACGCAGACTGTAGCTTCCACGTAGCTGGCCCTTCCGGAGCCGGATAATAATAGGCAATCTCCAGGTTCAAGTGTTGATGTCTGCGGAATGCGCCTTGTTCGCCACCAGGGTGGAGAGCCTGCAACGCTTCTCTTCCGAGCTAGTATCCTTCGGCGTATAATGAGTAGTTCGCCTGAAATTTAGCGCCATTCAAGTCCATCTGATGCGTTCACGTCGCTCGCAGTCCAAAAGTGCACGCCACGCCAACGTATGATTGCCGCCTTCGATAGAACGTGACGATTAAAGCGAAATTTGTCTTCAGAAGTCTCTTCCTCGCCCTGACAGTTTTTTCCGTTTCAGGGCTGGGTGATGCGCCTCTCTACGGCGGCAGCGTTGTCGTCTCCATCTCCGCAGACCCAGGAGGTCTCAACCCAGCGGTCACGACTCAAGGTGGTGTGCATCTCATCTGCGGATCGATTTTCAGCGGGCTCGTGGCGCAGGACTTCAGCTTGAATCCGGTGCCCGATTTGGCCGAGCACTGGGAGGTTTCCGCGGACGGTCGGACTTACACTTTCTACCTCGCGAGCGACGCCGTGTTCCACGACGGTGCCCCCGTCACGTCCGAAGACGTGCGGTTCACCTTTGAGGAACTGTTGATCAAGTACCACTCGCGCACGCGCACCTCGATAGGCGACAACCTGCTGCGAATCTTGACGCCCGATCCGCACACGGTGGTGTTCGAGTTCAACAGACCTTACGCCGCTTTCCTTCAGCTAATAGACGTGACCAATGCGCCGGTCATGCCTAAGCACCTGTATGAAGGAACCGACCCGCTCACCAACCTCCACAACGCGCGGCCCGTTGGCAGTGGCCCTTTCAAATTTCAGGATTGGGTGAAGGGCGATCACCTTACTCTTACGAGGAACGACAAATACTTCAAAAAAGGAAAGCCTTATCTTGATAGGATTGTGTACAAGGTCATGCCGAGCGCCTCGATGGCGACCATAGCGTTCGAGAAGGGAGAGGCGGATTATTTGACCCCTGCTCCTCTCGACGTGGCGCGCTTGCGAAATGTGCCTGGAGTCATCATCACCGACAAAGGCCGCGAAGGGTTTGCGACTGTCGAGACGCTGATCCCAAACCTCACGCGCGCACCTCTCTCCGACCTGAGCGTGAGGCGCGCAATAGCGCACGCGATTGATAAGAACTTCCTGGTTGATAAACTTCTTTTAGGGATGGGTGTGCCCGCGACTGGGCCGGTTTCGCGCCTACTCGCCTGGGCATACAACCCGAACG
>JAIVJM010000194.1 GCA_020199995.1 Acidobacteriota bacterium
CCTGAGTTCCGCAACCGCATTGACGAGATCGTCGTCTTCTCGCCTCTCACGATGGACGAGGTGCGGCAGATCGCTCTGCTCTACCTCGGCAAGCTCCGCCGACAGATGGAGTCGCAGGGGCGCGTGCTTGAAGTCACGGACGCGGCGGTCGAACTGCTCACCGAAAAGGGCTACAGCCCGGCCTACGGCGCACGCTTCCTCAAGCGCCACATCGACGAGAAGGTGAAACTGCCGATCACGGCGACGTGGAAGCAGGCCGTGCGCTTCGTCGTCGATGTCGAGGACGGCGAGGTCAAGATCAGGTTCGACGGCAGCGTCAACTAAACGCGCGCGCCGCGCGGCGCGTCACTGCGATTAATCCCAGAGGGCTCCGGCGAGACTTGATCGCCGGAGCCCTCTCAGGTTCTCCCGCCGGTATGTTTGATTTCTTACGCCTTCGCGTTTTATAAATTCCGCTATGAGCAAGAAGTTTTTCGCCCGCACCCTGCGCGCCGCCGCCGCCGCCGCGCTCTGCCTTTCAATCGCCGCGCCCACGGCCTTTTCACAGGCGGGCGTAACTCCGTCCGTGAAGCCCGCGGGCAATCAGGACGCCGCGAAGGACGCGCCGAAGCAGGCCGCGACTGACGAGCGCGCCGAGGCCGTCCTGCGGCGCGCGGTTGACGCTTTGGGCGGGGGGGCGTATCTCGGCGTGCGGAGCATGGTCTCGCGCGGCTACTTCACGCCGTTCACGGAGGGCGTCGGGGGGCTCCCCGTCACGTTCCTCGACTACCTCGTCTTCCCCGACCGCGAGCGGACGGAGTTCAAGGGCCGGGGCGTCTCAAGCATCCAGACAAACACGGGTGAGACGGGCTGGCTCTTCGAAGGCAAGACGAAAAAGATTTCCGACGCGACGCCGGAACAGGTGCGCGACTTCCGCATCTCGATGCGGACGAGCCTCGACAACGTCCTGCGCGGGTGGTGGCGGACAGAGGGTGCGGCGCTCTCCTACGTCGGTCGCCGCGAGGCCGGTCTCGCCCGGCGCAACGAGGTCGTGCGCCTCACTTATGCGGACGGGTTCGTGGTGGAGTTCGAGTTCGGGGCGAAGGACAACCTGCCGGGGAAGGCGCGCTACAAGAAGGAGGCCGCCGCCGGGGGCGAGACAATCGAGGAGGAGGATCGCTACGCGCAGTTTCAGTTGCTCGGCGGCGTCCGCGTGCCCTTCATCATCGACCACTACCGCGCGGGCGTGCAGTCGAGCCGCGTCAACTATCAGGAGGTCGAGTTCAACCGCGCCGTGCCCGATTCCCTCTTCAGCAAGCCCGCGGTCTCGAAGGCCCTGAAGTAGGTCTTGGCCGAGGCGTCTCCTCTTCATTCAGAAGCTGTTTGAAAAGCCCCGGAAGGGGCGGCAAAGTTTAGCCCACGGCGCGAGGCGTGGGTTACTGACTGCGGCACACATCGAAGCCCCTGAAAGGGTCGAAAGACATCGGACGCCCGATCTCTTTCGCCCCTTTCAGGGGCTTCAAATTTCTATCATCACGTTCTATTCCCACGCCTCGCGCCGTGGGCTAAACTCTCTCGTCCCTTCAAGAGGGGCTTGCCGATGATGGCGATCTTGATGGTCTGGTTGATTGGCGGAAGCTGTGTCATATTTCGCGTCTGATTCATTTGTTCGAGCATCGGTTCTCTTTCTCTCCCGCGCCCGTTTGTGGTTCGGGCGACGGGGCCAGCATACCCCCGGAGCGCCCCCTCGGTCACTACCTATCTACGTAGTAAAGAGCGTTTTTGATGATTGATTACCTTCGACATTCTGTTACAGGAGAGAGCTGCTGACATGGCGAACGGTTACGAATATCTGGTCTGCCAGACACAGTGGGGCAACGTCACTTTCGTCAACGGCGAGTGGCAGGGGAGCATTGACTACCGGAGCGAGGAATATGACGCGGCCTACAAATCGTGCCCGCAGGTGTGGGATTACCTCAACCGCGTGGGGCGTGAGGGGTGGGAGATGGTCGGCGCTGTGACCCTCGCCAACACGCACGCCGAGGGTGCTTCACAGGCGACCAATCAACTCTTCCTGAAGAGGGCATACTCGTACTCCTGAACCCGGTTTTCGGGTTCGCGTCTTGAAGGATGGACTGCTTGGACATCAAGGCTTACCTCGAACGCATCAACTACCGGGGCTCGCTCGCACCCACCGCCGAAACCTTGCGCGGGTTACAGGTCGCGCACCTGCTGGCAGTGCCTTTTGAAAATCTGAGTATTCACGCCGGGCAGCAGATTGTGCTCGAAGACGAAGCCCTCTTCGCCAAAATCGTCGGGCGACGGCGCGGCGGGTTCTGCTATGAAGCCAACGGCCTGTTCGCCGCGTTGCTGCGTGCTCTGGGCTTCGCGGTCAGCATGCTCTCAGCCGGAGTCGCGGACGCTGAAGGCGGCTTCGGCCCGGACTTCGACCACATGGCGCTGTTGGTGACGACGTCGGGGCGGCGTTGGCTTGTGGACGTGGGCTTCGGCGACTCGTTTCGTGAACCGCTGCTGCTCGACGAACGGGGCGAGCAGGTGCAGGGCGGACGCGCTTACCGCATCCTTCCCGACGCCGCTCACTTGATTCTCGCGCGGCGTGACGAGGGTGACGAATGGAAGGCTCAGTATCGCTTCACCTTGCAGACCTACGAGTATCCCGACTATGCCGAAATGTGCCGCTACCACCAGACTTCGCCGCAGTCGCATTTCACCAGAGCGCGCATCTGCTCGCGCGCGACCGAAGGAGGGCGCGTCACGCTGAGCGGGATGCGTTTTATCGAGACGACCGGGCGCGGCGAGCGGCGAGAGCGAACCGTCACGAGTGAGGAAGAGTACGCGCGGCTGCTGCGCGAGCATTTCGGCATCATCATGGCGGGCTGACGCGGCGGCTCACTTCCTCACGCCCTCTTCGACGTGCGCGGCTTCGCCGACGCGCGCGGGTGCGGCTTCGTCGTCGCGGGCGCGCGGGGGTCGTCCGGCCATCCTCGCGAAGAGGTCTTCGTACTGGTCCACAACATGCTCCCAGTCGTAGCGCTCGCGGACGCGGGCCTGCGCGCGCTGCCGGTAGTGGCTGACGATCCCGCCATCGCGCAAGACGCGCTGCAACTTCGCCGCGAGGTCTTTCGTGTCGGCGTAGTGGATGCCGGCCTCGCCCACGGCCTCGACGTTCTCGGGCGTTTCGAGCGTGAGCACGCAGTTGCCGTAGCCCATCGCTTCGAGCAGCGCGGGGTGCGTGCCGCCGACCTCGGTGGCGTGGACGTAGCAGTAGGCGTTCTGCTGGAGGGCACGGTAGGCGTCGCCGAAGACGAAGCCGGTGAAGATGATGCGGCGGTCGCGGCGGGCCAGCGCGCGCAGTTGGCTAATGTAGTCGTGCGCGTAGGGCGCGTCGCCGACGACGAGCAGGCGGTGCGGGGTGCGAGGGAGCGCCGTAGCGCGCCGCATAGTAGTCCTGAATCACGCGCGCGTCCGTCACCGTCTCGTTCGGCAGCCAGACGGCGAGACGCTCGGCCACGCGGTAGTAGTTCTTCCCCAGCCAGTTCCACTTCCGGCGTTTGTGTTCGAGGCCGTCAACGTTGATGGCGACGGGCGTGCGGGTGGCCCTCAGGATGGGGACGAAGGGCGCGTTGGCGGCGTTGCAGATGAGCGCGGCGTCGAAGCGCCCGGCCCCCGCCGCGTGCAGCGACGAGAGGAAGGCGTGAACGACCGTGTCGAAATATTTGTGGCGGATGGTGGGCAGCACCTTGAGGCGCACGCCCTTGTACTCGATCTGCCGGGGCGAGACGTAGTGCGCGCGGCAGTAGACGGTCACGTCGTGGCCGCGCGCCACGAGCCGCGTCGAAAGCTGCTCGGCGAAAGTCTCGAAGCCCCCGTAACTCGCGGGCACCCCCCTCGTTCCCAGTATCGCGATACGCATCTCTCACAAATGATGAATGATGAATGATGAATAAAAAGCGACAGGTCTTGATTCATCGTTCATCATTCATCATTCATCATTCCCTCCTATCGTGCTTCGGTAAACCTCTATAGTCCTGCGTGCCGTCTCGCGCCAGTCGAACGCGCCGGCGCGTCGGAGTCCGCGCTCTCTCAGGTCGGCGCGCAGGTCGGCGTCGTCAATGAGGCGCGCGAGTGCGCCGGAGAGCGCGCCCGTGTCAAAAGGGTCAACCATGAGGCCGGCGTCGCCGACGACTTCCGGCATGCTTGTGAGATTGCCGGTCAAGACCGGCGTGCCGCACCGCATCGCTTCGAGCGGGGGCAGCCCAAAGCCCTCGAAGTAAGAGGGGTAGACGAAACAAAGCGCTCCCGAATACAGTGCGGGCAAGTCTGCTTCCGATACATGTCCGGGGAGGAGCGTCGAATCGCGGACGCCCTGCTCTTCAATCGCCTTCAGGGTTTCGCCGTAGAGCCAGGCCTGACGCCCGACGAGCACCAGTTGCGGCAGATTACTCCTCGGTCGCTTTCGGCGCAAGTCCGAATACGCCTCGACGAGACGCGCCAGATTCTTGCGCGGCTGAATCGAGCCGACAGCCAGAATGTACTCGCCGCTGATGCCGTAACGCCGCCTCATTCGACCGAGTTCCGCTTGATCAGTCATGGGACGGAAGTGCGACGCGGCGGCCAGAGGGATGACGCTGACGCGCTCGGGCCGGATCGAGTAGGTGCGGATGATGTCGCGGCGCGTGTATTCAGAAGGCGTGATGATGTGCGCCGCGCGGCGGGCCGTCCGGCGCACCGTCAAGCGCAGTTGCATCCAGCTCCGGCGCTTGAAAGTTTCGGGGAGGTGTTCGAACGAGAGGTCGTGGATGGTCGCGACGACCGGGCACGGGGCGAGCGGCGGCGCGGTGTACTGGACGTGAAGGAGGTCTACGGGACGGCGGCGCAGCTCGGCGGAGAGCGTGAAGGGGATGCGCACGAGCGGCGTGTGCGGCAGCGTCCGGCGCGCGCGCACGTTCGGCCAGCGGCCCTCGAAGCGCTCCACGGCCTCCTGCTTCGTGACGTAGACCGTGTAGCGGTTCTCCGCGTCAACCTCAGCCAGCGCCTCGACCAGATTCGCGGCATACGTCTCGTTGCCCGCCAGCCCCGTCCCGACCGCGTGCGCGTCAATCGCGATGTGCAAGAGGACCGAGTCGCCGCCGATGATGGCGCGCTGCGGCAAGCCGGACTCCCGTAGTTGCAGCGCGTCTATCAAAAGAAAATCGGCGCCCGGTTGGAGCCTCGCCAAAGCCTCCAACATCGCGCGCCGCGTGGCGACGAGGATGTTCGTGTCGTCAATCTCCGCGGGCGGAATGAGCCCCACGGAGTAGCAGAGCGCCGTCTGCCGCAACTCCTCGGCGATGCGCTCGCGCCGGGAGGCCGTCAACTTCTTCGAGTCGTCGAGCCCCTCGGGGAGCGGCGCCGCGGGGTCGAGAATGACCGCCGCCGCGACCACCGGCCCCGCCAGAGCGCCGCGGCCCACCTCGTCCAGCCCCGCGATCCGCCTGAACCCGCGCGCGCGCGCCTCGTCCTCGAACAAAGTGCCGATGAGGGATTCGCGCTTCTGACGAACCATAAAAGCCGTGAATCGTAAATCGTCAATCGTCAATCGTGATGAGAGAAGGACCGGTCTTTCTGGTCACGATTGACGATTGACGATTTACGGCTTTTCCGCTACTTGCTGCTCTTGCCGGATGCGGACGCGCCCTGCGGCTCGCCGCCGCTGCTGCTGCCCGTGTTGGCGGCCTTGCTGGCGGCGGCGGCACGACCGGCGGCCTTGACGCGCGTGTCGCGCTCTTTGATGCGGGCGGCCTTGCCGCGCAGGTCGCGCAGGTAGTAGAGCTTGGCGCGGCGGACGCGGCCCCGGCGGACGACCTCGATGCTGGAAACGACGGGGCCGTGGAGCGGGAAGATTCTCTCGACGCCGACGCTGAAGCTCGTCTTGCGCACTGTGATGGTCTCGCGCACGCCGCCCCCTTTGCGCGCGATGACGACGCCCTCGAAAGCCTGAAGACGCTCTTTCGTCTCCGACTCTTTGATCCGCACCTGCACGCGCACCGTGTCGCCCGGCTGAAAGTCCGGGATGTCGTTGCGCAACTGCGGCGTCTCGATGTTATCCAAGCGATTCATAATTTCACCTCGACTGATAGCTGTTAGCAGTTAGCTATCAGCTTTTAGCTTTTTGTTTTGTCTTTAGCTGAAAGCTAAAAGCTGATAGCTAACTGCTTTTGATTCACTCGCGCCCCTCATTCTTCGTCGAGGCTGGCGCGCTCAAAAAGGTCTGGCCGGTTGCGCCGCGTCTTCTCGATGGCCGCGCGCCGACGCCAGCGCGCGATCTCTCCATGATTTCCGCCCGTGAGGACTTCCGGCACGCCCATCCCTCTGTACTCGGGCGGGCGCGTGTAATGCGGGAAGTCGAGAAGCCCCTCGGAGAAGGACTCGTTGACCGCCGAAGTCTCGCTGCCCAGAGCGCCGGGCACGAGCCTCACGACCGCATCCACCAAAACGACCGCCGCGGGCTCGCCGCCCGATAAAACGTAGTCGCCGATTGAGACTTCGTCCGTCGCCAAAGCTCCGGCGACGCGCTCGTCCACGCCCTCGTAGCGCCCGCAGATGACGACCACGTGTGCGGCCTCGGCCAACCCCGCCGCCAACTCCTGCGTCAGCACCCGGCCCTGCGGCGACAGAAGCACGATGCGCTTCCCCGCCTCGCGCAGCGCCTGCGCTTCGGACGCGCCCGCGAGGTGTCCCACCGCTTCAAAGATCGGCTCCGGCTTCAAGACCATCCCGTCGCCGCCGCCGAACGGCCTGTCGTCCACGACCTTGTGCTTATCCTTCGTCCACCCGCGCAGGTCGTGCGCCTCAATCTCGACCAGCCCCGCGGCCCGCGCCCGCCGCACGATACCGAAATCAAATACCGTGCGGAAGAACTCCGGAAAGATCGTGATGATGTCAAATCGCAGCATTCGTTAACCGTGAATCGTAAATAGTGAGAACAGCTTTTATCTATTCACGATTTACGATTGACCATTTACAGCTCTATCAGTCCCTCGGGCGCGTCCACGCGGATGAGCCCGCCTTCGACATCCACCTCGACGCAGATGCTTTCGACGAAGGGGACGAGGTGTTCGCGGCCCGTCTTGTCGTCGCCGATGATAAGCACGGGAGACTCGCCGCCCGTGTGCAAAACCTCGCGCACAGTCCCCAGCGGCACGCCCCCCACGGTCTCGGCGCGGCAGCCTTCGAGCTGCCAGTCGTAGAACTCTCCCTCTTCGAGTTCCACGGCCTCCGACTCGGGCACGGCCAGCTCGAGTCCGACGAGCGAGCGCGCCGTCTCGGGCGTGTCATAGCCCTTGAATTTAAAGATCACGCGCCCGTTCTGAAACCAGTGCCGCTCTAACGCAAGCAGCCGCCGACTGCCCGCGGGCGCGACCGCGATCAAATCTTCAAGCCCCTCGAAGCGCTCAGGGAAATCAGTCAGGAGGTCTGCGACGACCTCGCCTTTGAGCCCGCGCACCTTCACCGTGCGCGCCACGGCGATCAACTCGATCGCCTCGATGTCTTCGCCCGCGCGCCGCGCTTCGCCTTCCAGCTTCTCGGACGCCCCGCTCATTCTTCGATTATTTCCAGGACGAACCGCCGGTCGTGCTTGAGGCTGGCCGCGTGGAGCAGCGAGCGCAGCGCGCGCACCGTCCGCCCCTGCCTGCCGATGATCTTGCCGACGTCCCCCTGCGCCACGCGCACCTCGATGACCGCCGCGCCGCGGTTGCCCTCGACTTCGCGCACGTCCACCGCCTCGGTCTCATCAACCAGCGCCTTGACGATTAATTCGACGGCTTCTCTCATCATCTCAGAAGTCCCGAGCCTGGAATCTTGAGTCTGGAGTCGGAAAAGAAGCTCTCCAGCTTCCGGCTCCAGATTTCAAACTCCAGACTGTTTTTAAGCTGCGGGCGCGGTTTCGGCGGCGGGCTCAGCCGCCGCTTCGGCCTTCGATAGCTGGCGGATCAACTGCCGCACGGTGTCGGTCGGCTGCGCGCCGCGATTGATCCAGTAGTTGACGCGCTCCATATTGAGGCGCACCTCCGCCGGGTTGCGAGTCGGGTTGTAGAACCCGATATTCTCGAGGTACGCGCCGTCGCGCTTCGACAATTTCTCTTTCACGATGACGCGGTACGAAGGGCTTTTCTTCGCACCCATGCGCATGAGTCTGATTGCTAACAACTTTCTATCCTCCGAATTAACAGTTTTCAGTTTTCAGTTTTCAGTAATTCGGTTCTTAGCTCAAAACTGAAAACTGAAAACTCATCTCTTCTTCTTGTGCCGCGGCTTCTTTCTGAGCTTCCTGCGTCCGGGTGCGGCGGGGAGTCCCGCGGGGAGGCCGCCGCCGTGGCCGTTGCCTTCGTCGTCGCCGCCACCGCCGCCCATCAACGCGCTCATGTCCGGCATGCCCATCATGCCCGCCATGCGGCGCATCATCCGATTCTTCAAACCACCTCCGCCGCCCGCCGCCGCGCCCCCGAAGATGCCGGAGCCGGAGAGCTGGCGCATCATCTGCCGCATCTCGACATACTGCTTGATGAGCTGGTTGACCTCGGTGACGGTCGTGCCCGAGCCGTTCGCGACCCTCCGGCGGCGGCCCGCGTTGAGGATGCGGTGGTCGTTGCGCTCCTTGAGGGTCATCGAGTCAATGATCGCCTCGGTGCGCTTGAGCTGCTGCTCCATCTCAGCCGACTGCTCCTCGTCCAGCTCGGGCATCCCCATCCCGCCGAGCAACTGGTCGGGCAGCAGCTTCATGATCTTCGAGAACGAGCCCAATTTCTTGACCTGTCTGAGCTGGCTGCGGAAGTCGTCGAGCGTGAACTGATTCTTCTGAAGTTTCTCAAGCTGCGCCTCAGCTTCCGACTGGTCAACGTTGGTCTGCACCTGCTCGATGAGCGAGAGCACGTCGCCCATCCCGAGGATGCGCTGCGCGATGCGGTCGGGGTAGAAGGGCTCCAGCGCGTCGTACTTCTCGCCGACGCCGACGAACTTGACGGGCTGCCCCGTGACCTGCTTGATCGAGAGCGCCGCGCCGCCGCGCGCGTCGCCGTCCATCTTCGTCAGGATAACGCCGGTGATGCCGATCTGCCGGTGAAACTCCTCGCCCGAGCGGACGGCGTCCTGCCCCGTCATGGCGTCGGCGACGAAGAGGATTTCGACCGGCTTCGTCTCGGCCTTGATCCTCACCAGCTCGTCCATCAGCTCGTCGTCTACGTGGAGGCGCCCGGCGGTGTCAATGAGGAGCGTGTCGTAGCCCAGCTCCTGCGCGTGCCTGTAAGCCTCGCGCGCCAGCTCAAGCGGGTCGTTCGATTCAGGCTTTTCAAAGACCGACTGCCCCGTCGCCTTCGCGATAACCCTCAACTGCTCGCGCGCCGCCGGGCGGTTCACGTCCGTCGAGACGAGGAGGGGTTTGCGCTGCTGGTTCTTCGAGAGCCAGAGCGCGATCTTCCCCGTCGAGGTCGTCTTACCCGAGCCTTGCAGTCCGACGATCATCACGACGTTCGGCACCGACTTCGTGAAGACGAGCCGCGATGATGTCCCGCCCAGCAGCTCGACCAGCTCGTCGAAGACGATCTTGACGACCTGCTCCGAAGGCTTCAGCTCCTGCCAGACCTGCTGCCCCTCGGCCTTCGCCTTGACCGACACGATGAAGTCCTTGGCGACCTTGTAGTTAACGTCCGCTTCCAGAAGCGCGAGGCGTATCTCGCGCAGCGCAACGTCCACGTGCTCGGGCGTCAGCACGCCCTCGCCGCGCAGATTCTTCAAAGCCCGCTTCAGTTTGTCGGATAAAGACTCGAACATACGCTCACAGACACCCCGGCCAGCCCCAGCCGAAAACAAGGATGATAACGGCGGCGGTAAATAGTGTCAAGGAAAGGGGCTAAGGTGGCGGCTCGGGGGGCGGATACGGCGGGGGCGTAAAGCGTGCAGGGCCGTGGAGTTGCCCTTGCCCTGAGTGGGCACAATGCCCCCTCCCAGACCTCCGGCCAAAGCGGGTGCGCGCCCCGGCCACTTCAGCCTTGGGCAGTCAATGTCAGTTTGCCACGCTGTGCGGTGCGCGTGATTTGCGCGAGAGCCCCTGCACGACGACGGGCGTCGCGGAGGTCACGTCGTAGCTGATCTTCGCTTCGCTCAGGCGCGCGGCGAAGGCCGACTCGGTCGAGACGTTGACGCGCGCGTAGAAGGTGGCCGAAGGGTCGCGCGGCTCGGCGCAGGAGTTGGCCGTGGCGTCCACGGTGACGGTCGCGCGATTGCCCATCGCGAAGGGCCGCCGCACTTCGACGGGCTCGCCCGCGCAATACTTCCTCTCGCCGCCCGCGTCCGCTGCGAAGAAGTAAGTCCAGACCCACACCCTCTCCGGCGCGGGGCGCGCGGGGTCGCGTTCGAGCGCGAGCGTCATGTGGCTCTTCTTGCTCGCGAAGTCGAGCGTCACCAACTGCGGCTTGAAGACAATGGCGTCGAAGATTGAAGCGTCCGCCGGAGGCGCGGGAGGCGCGGGCGCGGGCGTGACGACCTCAACTGGCGCGGGCGCGGGCCTGCCGTAATACTTCGTGAGCACGACCGCCCCCGCGAGCGCCGCGATGAAGGCGATGATACCGGCGAGCTTTTTCAGGAAATTCATCTCCGCTCCCCTCTCCTTAAATCCGGCGTCTCGAATGATTGAACGTGCGGCCCTCGGCCCTCTTGCGCGCCCTCGCCCGTGCGGCCCAGACGCTCGGCGGCCAGCGCGAGCCCCATCAGGAAGTAAAAGATCATCACGACCTCGGAATCGCCGAGATTGTAATGCACCATCCCGCTCGCCAAGAAGCCTACGAGCCCGCCGAAAGCGCCGAGCGCCAGCCCGCGCTCGACCCAGTGCTCACCTGCCCGCACGGTTCCTTGCCCGCCCTCTTGTCCACCCTCTCGCCTGATGTCGCCGCGTCGCGCCTGACGCCACAGCAGGCGCGCGTAGAGGAAGACGAGCGCGAGCCAGACGAGGAGCGCGGGCAGTCCGCGCTCGACGGCGATCTGGAGCGGCGTCGAGTGGAGGTGACTCCAGTTCTGACGGCCCTTATCGAAGAGGCCCCACTCGCGGTAGTGCCGCTTAATCGAATCCATGCCGACGCCGACGAGCATGTGTCGCGGCTCGCGCGTGAGCAGGTCGAGGCTCTCGCGGTAGACCATCAGACGCCATGCGGTCGAGCCCTCCTTCGTGTCGATGAAGCCGACCTGCCGCTTCTGCTGCAAGACCAGAAGGCCCGCGACCGCGAGCGGCACGGCTACGCCTGCGGCGACGAGGAGCGTCCGGCGGCGCGCCCCGACGAGCACGATAACGAAGGCCGAGAGCAGGAGCCCGAGCCACGAAGCGCGCGTCACGGTCAGCAGCAGCGCGCCGCACAAGCCCGCGAAAGCCAACGCGAGCAACGCGCCCGGCCAGCCCCGCTTCCGCCGCAGCGCGACGAGCAGCCCGAGCGCGATTGAGCCGACGAGTTGCAGAGACTCGGCGTAGGTCGTGTAGTGCCCGTAAAAACCCGTCGCGCGCTGGTCTCGCCCGCGCGACCAACTGTTGATGCCGAGCCGCGCCTCCGCCTCCGCCGTCTCGTCCGCGAGCAAGCTGTCGCGCCGGATGCCAACCACGGGCAGCGCCTCGACGCGGTAGAGCTGGACGCGCACGCCCCCCGATGCACCGCCCGTCGCTGTACTCTCCGGCGAGAGCGCGCGCACGAGTTCTTCCGGCGCGCCTAAAGGCACGCCGTCCGCCGCGAGCAGCGTGTCGCCCTCGCGCACGCCCGCCGCGCGCAGAGGGCTCTCCGCCGTCAGGCTCTCGACCTTCACGCCGCGCCCCGCCGCGTATGCGCCGAACGTGTAAAGGACGTTCACCATGCACGACACGACAAGCACGAGTACGAGCGAGCGCAGCACGCGCGTCGAGCGGACGCCTTCCGCCGCCGCGTAGACGATGGTGAAGAGACTCGCGGCGCGCATCTTCCCGATGGATACGTCCGGGTCGTAAGAGAGGAGCGCGGAGAGAAACGTCAGGATGAAGAATCCGAGCAGCGCGTAGTCGAGCGGCGTGCGGTACACGGCGGGCCGGGGCCGCACGAAATATCTCGCGACGCAGAAGGCGAGCGCCAGCAGCCACGCCGTCTGCGTCGCCGCAATCGAGTGCGGCGCGGCCACGGCGAAGAGGAAGAGGCAGCCGACGACGGCGCGCTCAAGCAGCCACGCGAAGGAGCGCGTGGGGTTTTGCGTGTTTGTCTCGACTGAAGTCCGGACGTGCCCGGCGCGAGAAAGGCTCATAACGGATGACTGGCGAACGGAGAAACTGAAAAGTTCAGTGCGGGTATTCTAACCCGTCACCCGTCACCCGTCACCCGTCACCGCCCTCGGTCAGTAGGCATCGTCGCCGCGCAGCATCACGGGCAGCGTGCGGAGGACAATTTTGAGGTCTAAGAGGAGCGACCAGTTTTCGATGTAGAAGAGGTCGAGGCGCACCATCTCCTCGAACGAGAGGCGGTTTCTGCCCGAAACCTGCCAGAGCCCGGTGAGGCCCGGCTTCATGTCGAGCCGCTTGCGGTGGCGGAGCGCGTAAGACTCGACCTCGTAAGGGATGGGCGGGCGGGGCCCCACGATACTCATGTCGCCGCGCAGGACGTTTAAGAGCTGCGGCAGCTCGTCGAGGCTGAGGCGCCGGAGGACGCGCCCGACGCGCGTCACGCGCGGGTCGGTGTGGAGCTTGTAGACGGGCCGCGCCGTGTCGCCGAGGTTCGTGTCGGGCTGCCCCGCGATGTATTTGCGCTGGTACTCGCGGTGGGGCTGGTCGTCGCCCCCCACGAGCATCGTGCGGAACTTGTTGAAGAGGAAGATGCGCCCATCCATCCCGACGCGCTCCTGCCGGTAGAAGACGGGGCCGCGCGAGTCGAGCTTGATGAGCAGCGCGACGAGGAGCCAGACGGGCGCGAGCAAGACGAGCGCGAGCGCGGCGAGCAGGATGTCCGAGGCGCGCTTGACGAGGCGGGCCGCGCCCGAGAGCGGCTCGCGGAAGAGTGTAATCATCGGCAGCGCGCCGATCTGGTCAATCTCGGTCTTGCGCGGCAGACAGTTGAAGAGGCTCGGCGCGATGCGGAACTCGACGCCCCGCCGCCGTCCGACCCTCATCATGACGTCGAAGAGGAGGTCGCCGTTGACGTTCGGGTCGGTGATGATGACCTCGTTCGCGCCCGTCTCGCGGATGGCCTCGGTGAGTCCCTCGATATCGCCGATGACGGGCACGCCCTCGAACTCCACGGGCGCTCCCGCGTCGCGAGCCCCCGCCTCGACGATGCCGATCACCCTGTAGCCCAGCTCGCGCCGCGCGCGCATCTCGCGAACGCACAGCGCGGCCTCGCGCCCGCGTCCCACCACGAGCGTCGGGATGAGGTTAACGCCGTGCCGCCGCGCCGCGCTCTGCGACGTGCGCGCGAGCAGCCGGAGCGAGGCGTAAGCCGCGAGCGCGAGCGCGAAATCCAAGACGAAGACGCCGCGAGCGTAGGAGAAGGTACGGAACTCGTAGCCGCCGCGGTAGAGGAAGGCCGCCGCGACGATGAGGAGCGAGGCGACCGCCGTCGCCTTGAAGACGCGCAGGGAATCTTCGAGTATCGAGAACTCGCCGCGCAGCCGGTAGAGGTCGTAATAAGCGAGGAGCAGCAGCCGAATGGGCAGCACGAGCCAGAGCAGCGCCGCGTAGGGCTCGAAGTGCGGGTGCCAGATGAAGCCTTCATGCCAATCGAAGCGGACGAGCGTCGCGCCGCCTTCGCGTAAGTAGAAGGCCGCGAAAAAGGAGACGGCGGCGACGCACGCGTCCGTCAGGACGAGCGCGGCCTTGACAGCCGGCATCACCCAGCGCGGCGCGCGCGCACGCGCCCGCACCTCACTCGCCATCACCCTCGGTGTTTCGGAACGCGCGGCTCTCATCATCTCCTTCGCCAAATCAAGTGATACGGATTCGACACAACCCGAAGGCGCGAAGCGCCCGTCCTCAAGACAGTATGAGGCCCGCCACCTCTTCCCGCACGCCCGTCGCGCGGCGCGGCGCGGCGGCCTTCTTCTTCTCGAACGCCAAGCCCTCGGCCTCCTCGCGCGTGGTGATGCGCCGCAGCCTCCCTTCGCGCACAAGCTGTTCGTCAACCGCCGCCCAAGCCCCCGCGTAGACGGTCGCCGCCGGGATGCCGAGCGCCGCCGCCTCGCGATTCATCGTGCCGCCCGCGCTGACGACGAGGTCGGCTGAGGCGACGAGGTTCGCGCCGTCGAGCGCCTCGCGCGGCATGACGAGGCGGCCCCGCCCGAAGCCCGCCGCGTGGCTCGCGGCCAACGCCTCGCGTTGCGCGTCGTTGCGCGGGAGCAGGATAACTTTGACGTCCGCGCGCTCGCTCAAACTTTCGAGCAGCCCGCCGAACAGCTCATTTTCAAAACGATGGTAGAGCGCCTCGCGCGCGGGCGGTCGGACGACGACCAGGACATCGCGCGCGGTGTCCACGCCGAACTGCTCCTGCAACTGTCTTGCGAACCGCGGGTCGGGCGCGAAGTCCGCGAGGTACACGTCCTCTTTGATCCCATGATAGCGCCGCACCTTCTCGCGGCCCGCGCCGAATTTCCGCAGGGCTTCGGCGGGGAAAGCTTCCGGCACTATCACGCGCGAGGCCAGCCGGAAGGCGAGATGGTTCGCGGGCTGGTGCTCGTAATCCATGAGCGTCACCGCCCGCACGCGCGCGCGACGCGCCGCCAGAACCTGCGAGTATGAGTTGTGACTGACGGCCAAATCGAAGCCGCGCCCGCGCGCCCAACGCGCAAGCGCCCACGCGCGCCCCGCGACGTTCCGCGCCTTGCCCGAGAGTCCCGCGCCGCCGTGCCCGCCAATCACCGACGGATGAAAACCCGCCGCCTCGGCCAGCTCGACCGTCTGCGCGAACTCCCGCGCCGTCGTCTCGACCTCGTGCCCGCGCCCCTCGAACTCCGCCGCCAGCGCGCGAAAGAACGGCACATGCGGCGAGTTCGCCAGATCAATCCAGATTCTCATAGTGAGCAGTGAGCAGTGAGCAGTGAGCAGGAGAATGTTTTTAACTGCTCACTGCTTACTGCTCACTGCTTACTTCTAACAGTCTTGCCAGCGCGTACATCATCCACGCCTGCGACCAGCGCATGTAGGGCGTGCGGACGCGCCGGAAGCGACGGCGCTGGTAGTGGAAAAAGCCCCGCTCGTCCAAAAGCTCGCGCACCGCCCAGCGCGTGACGGTGCCGGCCAGTTCGAGCGCGCCCTCCGCCGAGTCGCGTAAAGCGGCGAGCGCGACGATGGCAGCGCCCGCCGAGTGCGCGTCAGCCGGATAGACGCGGTCATGGTAGTATTTCGGCCACCCGTCCGCAAGAAAGAAGGCCGAGCGCCAGAACGCGTAGCCGCGCTCGACGGCCCGGCTTATCTCGACGTTTAAGTCAGCATCATTCTCAAGCTCGCCCGCGCTGTCTCGTTGAATTCGCGCCAGCGAGTCGAGCACGAAGGCGGTGTGGAAATTGTCGGCCCACGACTGGTACGCGTCCGCGCCGTAAGCCCACGAGCCGTCCGCGCGCTGCCGCCTCAAGACATAGCGCGTCGCGCTCTGCGCCGCGCCCTTCAACTCCTTCTCCCCCGTCAGAGCGCCGACCGAGGCGAGCGCCTCCGCCGCGAGCAGGCTCGCGTTGAAGACGCGCGTGCGGTCGAGCGGCGTGTAGCTGAAGCACAGCTCGTCGTCAGATTCAACGCTCCGGTTCAAACCGCGCAGGATGAACTCGCACGCGCCGCGCGCCGCGCCGAGGTACTGGCCCCGCTCGACGCCCGCGCTCACGGACTGCCCCCGCTCAACGCCCGCGCTCAAATGGCGTCCCGGTTCGCTGCCCGCACTCTTCCCGCCCTCAAAGGCCCGCGCCGCCTCGACCAGCGCGCGCACGGCGAAGGCCGTGGGCACGACGGCGGGCGTCCCGCGCGGCGCGTAGAAGGCGCGCCCCTGCCAGTCGAAGTTGTAGCCCCACGCCGCCCGGTTGCCGTCCGGCCCTGAAGCTTCAAGACGCGCTGTGAGTAAATCTTCGAGCAGCTCGCGCGCCTCCGCCTCGTGCTCCGCGCCCGCTCCGGCGCGGAAGCGCGCGAGCGCGGCCAGCGCAAAGAGCGCCGTCCCCTTCGCGTTCTTCCCGGCGGGGACGCGCGCCAGCGCGCGCAGGTCTACGGGCGAGCGTTTGAAGAGCTGCGTCCACGCGAGCCGCGCGGCGCGCGAGCGGCGGAGCAGCGGCGTCGCCTGAAAGACGCGGCTGTTCAGCGCGTCGAACGGGTCGTGCCCCGCGTACCCGCGCTCGCGGCACCACGCGCGTAAACGCTCATACACTCGCTCCAGCTCAATCTGCATAAAAGTAAAAGCCGTGACAGGTAAACCGTGACGAGAAAGAGCCGGAGTTAACTTGTCACGGTTTACGATTCACGATTTACGGCTTTTGTTGAACCCTATCTTTTCGCGCACGGTGTAGACGGTCTTGGCCTGCGATTCGTGGTAGGTGCGCACCAGCATCTCGGCCAGCAGGCCCATCAGGATAAACTGGACGCCGACGGCGAACATGACGATGGCGATGACGAGAAGCGGATTGCGGATGAAGGACTCGCCGCCGAGCTTGCGCAGGACGGCCCACGCAAACGCGATGGCCGAGATGAGAAAAGAGGAGAAGCCGAACATGCCGAAGACGTAGATCGGCTTCGTGTGATAGGAAGCCATGAACTTGATCGTCATCAAATCGAGCATCACCTTGAAGGTGCGCGAGAGCCCGTACTTCGACTGGCCCATCGTCCGCGCGTGGTGTTGGACGGGAATCTCCGTGACGCGCGCGCCGACCCACGAAGCGTAGATCGGGATGAAGCGGTGCATCTCGCCGTAGAGCCGCACGTCCTTCAAAAACTCGCGGCGGTAGGCCTTCAGAGAGCAGCCATAGTCGTGGAGCTTGACGCCGCCGATGCCGGAGATGATCCAGTTCGCCATCGCCGAAGGGATTTTCCGCGTGACCATCTTGTCCTGCCGCTCCTTGCGCCAGCCCGAGACCACGTCGAAGCCCTCGTCGAGCTTGTCCAAAAGGCGCGAGATGTCCACGGGGTCATTCTGGAGGTCGGCGTCCATCGGGATGAGGACTTGGCCGCGCGCCGCGTCTATACCGGCGGCCATCGCGGCGGTCTGCCCGTAGTTGCGGCGCAGGGCGATGACGCGCACGCGCGGGTCGCGCGCCGCCAGCTCGCGCAGCACTTCGAGGCTCCCGTCGGTCGAGCCGTCGTCCACGTAGATAATCTCCGCCGTCCGGCCCAGCGCCGCCAGCGACTCGTCGAGCTTCAGGTGCAGCGGGCGCAGGTTCGGCTCCTCGTTGAGGACGGGGAGGAAGACGGAAATCTCCGGCGCTTCGTCGCCCCCGTCCCCGGCCCCGGCGACGGTCGCCTCTTCCGCCTCGACCACGCTAGTCTGACGACTGATGACCGTCTCTTCTTCGTCATAAATCTTCATTGATTCAAACTCCCGACACCAGCGGCTAGAGGCTTGTGACTTGTAGAAGCATTCAGTCTTTAACAAGTCTCAAGCCTTTAGCCTCTAGCCTCTATCCTTGAACCACTCGACGAAGCGCCGGATGCCTTCGGCGATGTCCGTCTGCGGATTATAGCCGAGCAGGCGACGCGCCTTCGTGATGTCGGCGAAGGTCTGCGGCACATCGCCGGGCTGAAGGGGCTGGCGGTCAATGACCGCCTCGCGCCCGAGTTCCTTTTCCAGAAGCGCGATCAACTCGCTTAAGCTCACCGTCCGCGACTCGCCGAGGTTAAAGACCTCATAGGCGCTCGCGTCGTAATCAATGGCCGCGCGCGCGCCCGCGATGATGTCGTCCACGTAGGTGTAGTCGCGCCGCGTCGTGCCGTCGCCGAAGACGGGAATCGGCTTGCCTTCGCTGATGAGCCGCGCGAACTTGTGGATCGCGAGGTCAGGGCGCTGGCGCGCGCCGTAGACGGTGAAGAAGCGCAAGGCTACGCAGCGCAGACCCCAGAGGTGCGTGTAGGTGTAGCACAAAAGCTCGCCCGCCGCCTTCGTCGCCGCGTAAGGGCTGATGGGCTTCACGACGGGGTCGTCCTCGGCGAAGGGAACCTTCTCGTTCTCGCCGTAGACCGAAGACGAGGAGCCGAAGACGAACTGCCCGACCTGATGCGCGCGCGCGAGTTCGAGCAGGTTGAGCGTGCCGCCGATGTTCGTCTCCGCATAAAGCACGGGCTCGGCGAGCGAGGGCCGGACGCCCGCGCGCGCCGCCAGATGCGCGATCACGTCGAACTTTGTCCCGTCGAAAACTCTTTCGAGCGCCGCGCGGTCGCGGATGTCCGCGTCGTAGAGGCGGAAGTCCTCGCGGCCTGCGTGCGGCGCGACGTTTCTGCGCTTCAACGCCGGGTCATAGAAGTCGTTGAAGTCGTCCACGACCGAGACGCGCCAGCCGCCCTCGCCGAGCAGCCGCTCGACCAGATGCGAGCCGATAAAACCCGCCCCGCCCGTCACCAGAATGTTCCGCATGTTGCTCAAATCCGTAAATCGTAAATCGTAAATCGTAAATCGTGACAAGAAAGAACTGGATTTTCTTATCACGATTTACGATTGACGATTTACGGCTTTTTGTCCTTGTCCGCGTAAATCCACAGGTGCCAGCCCCACCGTGCCGCGAGTTTCGCTTCCAGCGAACGCGAGAGCAGCGGCCCGAAGACGGGGAGCCAGCGTTTGTTCAAAAAATGCACGGCGAACTCGACCCGCGCGAAGTCCTTGAAGAGAGCGCGCGCCTCGCGCCGCGAGTAGACACGCGTCAGGGGGTTCCCCGCCCCATCCGTGTTCCGGCTCAGGAACTCGTCTGAGTTCAGATAGCTCCGCGTGTCTTCTTTGAGCCGCGCGGCGTGCTCGCGCAAACTCTCGACCGGCTCGCCCGTCAGACGATGCGCCACTCGCAGCCCCGCCTCGGTCTTCAAAAGGTGCGCCCCCATGCGTCTGAGCACGCCGATGTTGACGCGGTAGTTGTAAGAGTCACGATGATAAAGCATCACGACGGCCCGCCCGCCGGGCGCGAGCACTCGATGAATTTCGCCGACCGCTGCACCCGTGTCCGGCGTGTGATGCAGCACGCCGTGCGAGTAGACGAGATCGAAACTCCCGTCAGCGAAATCGAGCCGCTCCGCGTCGGCCACGCGAAACTCGCCCGGCAACCCTTCCAGCTCGAAACGCCTGCGCGCCAGAGAGACCGCCGCCTCCGTCAAATCCACGCCCGTGTAGATTGCGCCCGCGCGCGCAAATCCCGCTCCGTCCGTCCCCAGCCCGCACCCGATCTCCAGCACGCGCAGGCCCTTTGAATCCTTAAAGCCTGCCGCCTCCGGGATGTGCCATTCCACGCGGTAGCGGTGCTCCTCGACGCGCTCGAAGAACAGACGCGTCCCCTCCTCCGCGTCCGCGAACTTCGTCCCGCACGGGTGCGCCTGCCAGAACGCACGCACCCGCTCCTTCAAACTGTTGCTCGCCTCAGACATGAAACCCTTCACCCACGCCGACCCGTGCCTCCACGGCCCGCGCAGCTTATACAGAGCACTCTCCACGAGTCCCTCGAAACGAAGGAAATTAACACGCGACTCCCGCCACGGACAAGCAAAGAGCCCGGAGCGGCAGACGACGTTGGCCGGCGAAGTTTCTGCCACGCGGGATTGTCGGCCTGCATGCTCTGCTATGATTGCCGGGGCCGCCTGAATGCGCTTCGGGCGAGGCGGCGGTCGAGAGGAAGAGACGGAGTTGTTCGAGAGCAAGCGCGCCAAGCAGTTCGGAGTTCTGATCGGTGTCTTTCTGTTGGCCGCCTCGCTGTACGGTCTGGCGGCGCGGTCGAAGGGCATGCGTGCGCCTGAGCGCGAATTCTTCAGAGCTGGCGCGCGGCGTCCGCTGGTCATCGCGCACAGGGGCGGGGCGGGGCTGTGGCCCGAGAACACGCTCCACGCCTTCGAACGGGCGGCGGCGCTCGGCGCGGACGTGATCGAGACGGACGTGCGAAGCACCTCCGACGGAGTGTTCGTCGTCCTGCATGACGCGACGGTCGAGCGGACGACGGACGGAGCGGGCCGCGTCGCGCGGCTGACTCTCGCCGAGTTGAAGCGGCTCGACGCCGGTTACCGCTGGTCGCCGGACGGCGGGCGGACATTTCCTCTGCGGGGGCGCGGCCTCACCATCCCGACGCTCGAAGAAGTGTTCGAGCGGCTCCCCGGCATGCGCTTCAACATCGAGCCGAAGCAGGACCCGCCCGCTCCTTCCAAACTCCTGTGCGGCGTGATTCGCGGGCGCGGCATGGGGAGCCGGGTGCTGGTCGCTTCGTTCCGCCTCTCGCTGCTTGCCGAGTTCCGGCGTGAGTGTCCGGAGGTCGCCACCTCGGCCAGCCCCTCGGAGGTCGCCGATCTTCTCGCACGGTACGAGGCCGGTCTCGGCGACACCTACAGCCCCTCGATGGGGGCGCTTCAGGTTCCGGAATACGCCGGTGGCTTGCGGGTCTTGACGGAGGGCTTTGTCGAGGCCGCGCACGGGCGCAACCTCGCGGTGCACGCGTGGACGGTCAACGACGCGGAGGCCATGATCGAACTCCGTGGCGGTGTGCTCGCCTGCGATGCCTTCGACGAGCACGCGGAGGCTGCTGAGCACGCGCGTGACGCGGAATGTCTGCTCCGGGGCGGCGCGCCCCGGCATCAACTCCGCGCGGAATGTGACTTTCATCCCCGGCCTCGCCCAGACGTCCCCCGCGCCCGCATGCGGAATGCTCGCCAGTGGGCCGCCCGCTCCGCGCACCGTTGGGCCGTCGGCCAGCCGCATCATTCGTCTCAAAGCGCTGTTAGTCAAAATCATTTGAGCCTCTCTTCGCTCTCTCGCCGGAGCATCCTCTTTTTCCGCCTTCATCCCTTAACGCGAAAAACCGTCGCCGTCTGAATCAGACCGAATCAGGCGGCGACGGACTTTCCCGAAGTCGAGAAGCGCACGGCAGAGCGCACGGGGGGGCGGCTATCTTCTTCTCCCGACCGAGACGATGCGGGCGATCAGTTTTTTGTCGTCGGGGAGGATGCCGCTCTTGACGAGGCGCGGCGTGAGGGTGCGCCAGTTGGGGTCGGCGGCGAAGACGCGGCGGAAGAGTGGGAGCGCGTCGTCGGTGCGTTGCATGTTGACGAGGGCGACGGCGTGCCAGTAGGTCATCTCCAGATTGCCGGGGACGAGCCGTTCGGCGGCTGAGTATTCCCTGAGCGCCGCCTCGTTGTCTTTGTGCTCGACCGCGAGGTCGCCCGCGTTCATGTGGTTGTAGGCGCGCTGGAGCGTGACGAGGCGGCGGAGTTCTGTGAGCGGCTCCGGAGAGTCGTCAACGCGGAGGTCGAAGGTGCGGTCGGCCCATGGCTTGCCCGTGGGCTTACCCGTAACGACGACGAGGGCGGCGGACTGCCTGCCGCGGATGTCGCCGCCCGCCGCTTGCGCCGCGTCGAGGGCGGCGAGCATGCGTCTCGCGAGGTCGCCCTTCGTCGTCTCAAAAGCGCGGGCCATCGCGGGCCAGACGCGCTCGTTCGACATCAGGTTGGCCTGTACGGAGTAGTTCTCGCCGGTGTGGTGGCCGGCGGCCTCGATGCACTTTGCGCCGGTGTGGGCCGCGACCGCGCCCCGCGCGTCAATCATCGCCACCTGTCTCACGTCGCGCCCTTGGTCTTTGGCGAGCAGCGCCTTGAGAGTCTCTTTCGCGCCCTTCCCTGCGCGCATCTCTTCGAGGCCGAGCTTGCCGTAGGAAGGGTCAACGAACGACTGCGTGGCGATGGCGCCGACGCCCGCCTCGGCCCACGAGACGATGGAGCCGACCGAGAACCAGTGCGACTGCACGGCGACGCCCAGCTCGCCCGTCGCGGGGTCGCGCGCCACAATCGAGAAAGTGTGAACGGGACGCCGGGGCCGCCCGGTCGCCGTCGCCTCTGCGGGTGGCCCCGACTCTCGCTGTGCGTGAGCTTTCGGCGTCCGGGCGAGGGCCGTCAAAAGGATTGCCGCAACGAGCGCGGAGAAAAACGTCGGCGCGCGAAGAGGATGTAGAGAGGAAACATGATGAGCGTGTAGCGCGGCACGCTGAGGATGAACTTCGTGCTCGTCCAGAGAAGCCAGTTGCAGCTCATCCAGACCGCGTAGGAGGCGCGCAGTCTCGCCCAGCACCAGATTGTGCCGCCAAAGCCCAGCAGGACGAAAAACAGCTCCTGCCACCCGACCATCTGCGCCTCGGTGGGCTCGCGCCCCCAGACCGCATTCCAATTCTCGCTCAAGCCCACCCAGGGCCACGTCAGCGACTTGTACCAGTAGACGTCCTGCGCATCGAGGAAGGCGAACGGATTGCCGAAGACATAGGCGTTGATGAGCAGGTAGCAGGCGAAGCCCGCGCCCGCGAACAGGACCCACAGCCACTCCGCGCGCCAGCGCCGTCCCTCCTCACGGTACTGGAGGAATGCTTCGACGGCGAGCGCGGGGATGAGCAGCAGCCCGTTGACGCGCGTCAGGCTCGCGAGCGCGCCCAGAGCGCCGCCCAGAACCCAGCGGCCTTCGCGCGCCGCTATGAATGAGCCGAGCGCGAGCGCGAGGAAGAGACTCTCCGTGTAGCCGATGTGGAGGAAATAGCTCGTGGGGAAGATGAAGAGGAAAAAGACCGAGGCGCGCGCCGTCGCCTCCGCTTCATCTCGTCTGGCGAGACGCAGCAGGAGCAGTCCGGCGGCGACCGAGGCGACGGTCGAGACGAAGAAAGCCGCGAGCAGTCGGTCTTGCAGGACGAAGGCGCACAGACGCACCAACCACGGGTAGAGCGGATAAAAGACTATCCAGCGGCCCTCGACGCCCTCCGCCAGATAACCGTCGCGCGCGATGTCGAGATAGTGCGGCGCGTCCCAGCGGTTCCAGATTTCCAGCCAGCCAAAGAGCGACCCGAGCCGTTGATTCCGGTAGAGGATGAAGGACTGCGCCCCGACCAGAAGGACGAGCGCTTTGACGGCGAGCAGGAACGCGACGAGCGGCCAGTCGAGCCGCGCGAGGAAGCCCGCGTCCGAGTCACGCCGCCCCTCGACGCCCTTCGCCGCCACTGGACGGCTTCGTTCATGCCTAATCTTCATTTCCGGGTTTGTTTTGCGGGCGCGCGCGGGAGTCTCCCAAAAGCCCCGGCATGCTACACGACCGCAGAGGGCCGAGACAAGCACTTCTCCGGGTTCGGACGCCGCCGCGCCAGCCATCTCACAGTTCACTCCCAAGCAGTACGCAAAGCGTTGTTGATTAGGAGGGGCGGGGCTATACTCCCGGCATCTGTCGCAGCTCTTTTTTCATCCGACCGCGTCGAACGAGTCTCCTCATGAAGTCCGATACGGGCAGGCGCACGGCCGGGCGGCAGACCTTGATTTAATCCGAGAGCCTCTCTCGATGCGTGCGCCATTACGGCGGCGGACGCGCGAGGGTCTCCTTACAAGTCTTGCTCCACGAAGCCACGCGCGCCCTCACCGCGACGTCGCGCCGGGAGAGATTAATGCCTCACACCATCTTTTATTTCGACGACGATGCCGCGCAGCTCGAAGTCTTCCGCGAGATGTTGGGCGAGAGCTACGACGTACATGTCGCGACGACCGTGGCGGAGGCCCGCCGCGTGCTCGCGGAGTGTGACTTCGACATCATCATCAGCGACCACAAGATGCCGGAGATTGACGGAACCGAGTTCCTGCTGGAGGCCGCCGCAGTGTGCCCCAGCTCCTTTCGCATGCTTCTCACGGGGGCCATCACGGTCGGCGAGGTGCTGCCGCAGGTCGGCGCCGGCGTCGTCCATCTCTTCATGCCCAAGCCGTGGTCGGAGCATGAGATGCGGGAGGCTCTGGAGCGCGCCGTCGCCTCGCTCGACGTGGAACGCGGCGGGCGTCAGGGGCGAAAGTCTCGCGCGGGCGGAGGCGGCAGAAAGAAGCCCGCGTGGCTGATTCTGCTCGGGTTCTAAGCGTCAATGAATTCGCGGTGCCACATTTCGAGCGTCAGCAGTTGCAGGATCTGAAGGTTGTAGTCTTCGCGCCCCGAGAGGTTGGCCTCGACGATGCGCCTCACCTCCGCGGGCCGGAAGAGGCCGCGGCGGCGCACTTGATTCTCCGAGAGCAGGTCGTCCACGAGCGGGCCTAAGGGGCCGCGCAGCCACGCGCGGATGGGCGCGCCGAAGCCCGCCTTTTTGCGCCACACCACCTCGCGCGGGAGCAACTGTTCGGCGGCGCGCTTGAGGATGTACTTGCGGCGCAGGCCGCGCAGCTTGAGGCCGGGCGGCATCCGCGCCGCCAGCTCAACCAGCTCGTGGTTGAGGAAGGGGACGCGCACTTCCAGTGTCGCCGCCATCGAAGTCAGGTCCGTATAGGCGAGGTTGAGGCACGGCAGAAACGTCTTCATGTCAACGTAGAGCAGCCGGTTGAGCGGCGCGGCCCGCGACGCGCGCGCGAAGTAGCGCCGGTGGTGGTGGTAGGCGTCAAGGCCCCGGGTCGCCTCGCGCATCCCGTCCGCGTAGAGCCTCTCCTTCTCATCGTCTCTGAAGTAAGTGCCGTAGCCGAGGTATCGCTCCTCGAAGTCGAGCGCCCCGCTGCGGGCGAACTTTTTGGCGTTGCGCAGGAGCGCCGTGAAGCGACCGGGCCTCCCGCCGGGCAGAGCGCCCGCGATGGCGCGCATCGCCGGGCGACGCATCGCCGTCGGGAGAGGGTCGAGGGCGCGCGCGAGTCCCATCGCCAACTGCCGCGGGTAGCCCGCGAAGACCTCGTCGCCGCCCATTCCCGAAAGCATCACCGTCAGCGTCTCGCGCGCTTTGGCCGACACCAGATAGCTCGAAATCGCCATGTCTATGACGGGGATTTCCATGTGCCGGACGAGCTTCGGCAAAAGCGACGCGACGTCCGGCTTGAGCGTGATCTCGTGATAGTCGGTGTCGAGCAGTTGGCCGACGCGACGCGCCCAACGCGCGTCGTCCGGGATGATGTCGTAGCGCAAGTCCTCCTGCTCGATGCCGATGGTGTAGGTCGAGACTTTGCGCCCGCCGCCGCCGCTGCCGCCGCTGTGCCGCGCCATGAGCGCCGTGATGAGAGAAGAATCCACGCCGCCCGAAAGAAACGAGCCGAGCGGCACGTCCGCCACCATCTCCATCCGCACGACGCGGTCGAGCGTCTCCAGCACGCGCTCGCGCCACCACTCCTCGCTGCGCCCGCCCTCCACCTCCTCGAACGAGACGTCCCACCACTCGCGCACCGTCACCTCGCCGTCGCGCCACGTGAGGAAGTGCGCGGGCGGGAGCTTGAGCACGTCGCGGAAAAGCGTGTGCGGGTCGGGCGTCCACAGAAACGTCAACTGCTGGTGCAGCCCTTCGGGGTCGAGCTCGGCGCGCACGAGCCCGCTCGCAAGTATGGCCTTCGCCTCCGAGGCGAAGACGAATGACTCGCCCTCTCCGGCATCACGCGCGATTGAATAGTAGAGCGGCTTGATGCCGAGCCGGTCGCGCGCCACGGTGAGAGTGCGCTCGCTTTCGTCCCACAAGGCGAAGGCGAACATGCCGTTCAGGCGCGTGAGGCAGTCCGTATTCCACTCGGCGAAGGCGGCGATGAGCACCTCAGTGTCACTGTCGGTCCGGAACCTGTGCCCCTTCGCCTTGAGTTCAGTGCGCAGCTCGCGGTAGTTGTAAAGCTCGCCGTTGTACGTCACGACGTAGCGCCCGTCCTCCGAGAGCATCGGCTGGTGGCCGGCCTCGCTCGTGTCGATGATCGAAAGACGTCGGTGGCCGAGGCACGCGCGCCGCCCGTCCTCGTCCACGGACGTGGAAGTCCACACGCCCTCGTCGTCGCGCCCGCGGTGCTCGATGGCTTTGAGCATCGCGCCGATGCGCGCCTCGGGCCTCTGGCTGATTAATCCGGCGATGCCGCACATAACTGAAAGCCGTGAATCGTCAATGGATAAAGGCCGTGAATCGTCAATCGTCAATCGTGATGAGATAAAACCAGTTCTTTCTCATGACGATTGACGATTCACGATTCACGGCTTTTCCGTCGCGCCGCCGCTTTCGCGGCGAGCGCTTCTTCGATGAGCTTGCTCACCCACTCGGCGCGGGCGTCCCACGTCCCGTCCATGACCGCGTCCTGCCGCGCCCGCGCGCCTTCCGTGCCCTCTTCGGCGAGCGCGTCTTCGACGAGGCGGAGGAAGTCTTCGCGGCTGCGCGCGATGCGCAGCACGTGCGAGAGGTGCTCGTACTCGGGGAGCGGCGAGATGACGACGGGCTTGCCCGTGGCGAGATACTCGCGCACCTTGATGGCCGAGCCGTAGCTTGTGAACGCGCGCTCGGTCTCCCACGGCAGCACGCACACGTCGAAGCCCGCGGCGTAGCGCGGCAGCTCATCGTAAGCCACGGGCGGCAGGAAGTGGACGTTCGGGAGCCCCTCGATCTCCAGCCCGCGCGACTTGTTGCCGATAAAGATCCACTGCCACTCGGGCCTCTCGCGCGCCGCGCGACTGACGAGTTCCTGATCCACGAGCCACGGCTCGATGGCCCCGAAATATCCGAGGCGGGGGCGCGGGATGCGCACGATCTCGGGCGCGACCGCGAGCGCGCCCTCCGTCCCGGCGCGCGACCAGTGTTCGAAGTCCACCGCCTGTTCGAGCAGATGCGAGCGCGGGCGCGCGGGCGCATCGGCCTCCGCGAGCAGCTTCCGGCCCGAATAAAAGATGAGGTCGGCGCGCTCGATTGCCAACCGGTGCAGACGCCGGATGGCCTCCGGGTCGGTCGCGTGATCCATGTGGTTCTCGTCGTACTTGTCCGAGACGTGATAGACGACCAGAGACTCTCCCAGCTCCCCGATCATCTCGGCGGCGGTCGGAATCGCGACCCACAGCACCGGCTCCGAGAGACCCCGCAGGCGCATCAGCGCGCGGAGCTGCGCCGTCAGCAGCAAACGGTTCGCGGCGCGCGACGCGCGGCTCCCGAAGAAAGGCCAACTCGCGGGCGAGACGACCGTGATGCCCTCCCCGCTCCGCCGCGCGAGCTTCGCGTAGCTGCGCAGCTTGCGCGCGAGGCGCGGCAGCAAATCCTTGTGCCCGAAGCCCGGCAGCCCCATCGAGATCGAGTTCACGAAGATGACTCGATTCCCCGCCCGCGCGAACCGCCGCATGAGGTGGTTCTTCGAGTGCGGGTGGTGATACCACCAGTCTTCGCCGCCGAAGCACACAAAGGATTTGCCTGTAATTATCGCCAACTTTCGAGCTTTTCCGGCGCTTTCCTACGCTCTTCGGCCTCGCTTTCGGCCTCTGCATACACAGGAGGTACACAAGAGGCACACAAGAGACGGATACTAACATGCGACAAATCAAAGCACATAAGCTAGGCTTCCCTGCCAGCCATTACGACTTGAATTTTGTGACGATGTGACGGTCGTTGCGCAGTCATTGCGAAAAAGGAATGAAGGATGAGCCGGCACGAAATAACCGGAGAGGACATTGACGCACTGCTCGAATTCTTGCCCCGGTTCGAGAAGCCGGGCAGGCAGTTTGCACAGTGGGGCGGGTTGGAAAAGAACGCTGACGGCAGCATCAATCTTCCGTTCCCCATCTACGACGAAGACGTAGACGAGTTCTTCAAGCGTGTAGGACAACGAGGATGGATTGATGTCGGCTACAAGCCCGAGGAGGCGGCGCGGATGCTTGCTGACGCCGAATTCATCAAACAGGCGAGCCTGGAGCAGATTAAAACGATGCTGACCTACTGCGTGCGCGGCGAGAGGTTCTGCGACGGGCACCGGGAATCGCTCCTCTCGGGCGGCCAGATTGTCGCGCTGCTCAGGAGACTTAAGGCCATCCGCGAGCAGATGTGAGGGGGTCTCAGGAGTCGTTGTCGAGCAGCTTCGTCGCGTTCTCGGTGACGCTGGGCGGCTGGTATATCTCGGCGGTGTTGGCGCGCTGCTGGTTGAAGAGCGGCGCGGGGGTGAACTGCGGCGCGCCGAGGGCGGGCCTGTCCGGGCCGGCGGCGAGGTCTTTGCGGCTTGCGCCTTTGCCGACGGGCAGCACGTTGTCGCTGAACAGCCATGAGTAGATAAACCAAGCCAGCCCCGCCAGGAACGTGGTGCAGACGAGCAGCAGCGGCCCGGGCGCATCCTCCTCGAAGGCGAGTAGTGCGGCGGCGGGCAGCAGGACGCCGCAGAAGAACATTAGCTTCGCGCCGCGCCGCATGCCGCGCCGCCGCGCAGTCATCTGTGGGCGGCGCGGGACAGAAGTCCCAGCCGGGGTGAGTTCGTTGCCGGCCACGTAGGCGGCGAGACCCGCAAGCGAAAGCCCGCACCTCGGGCAGAAGCGAATCTCATCTGATGACTGCTGACCGCACTTGGGACAAAACATTTCGTTCACCTGTGGCTTCGGCGGCGTTCTAACTACTGCCGGCATTACGCCGCGCGTTTAAGTTCTGGCGTCGGGTGTTCGGCATCAGCGCCAGTTTGTATAAAAGCAGCCGCGACGCCGACCCTGAACTCAGCAGAAAGTCCGGATGGCATCTCCCGAACAACGCCCGCCGTTCTTGAAAAGCGCACCCATGATGCTCGTCGTCACGACGCGGCGCGAATCTCGAATACTAATGTTGCAGAGCCTATCAGCAGGGTAGCTAGGAGGCTGAAGAGCGCGAAGTGTCCCATGTCCCGTTCTCTTACCGGAGGACGAAGTTTACCGAAATCCTGCCCGTAACCTTTACGGGCCTGCCGTCGAGCAACGATGGCGTGAACTCCCAATCTCTCGCCGCCTTCACAGCGGCGGCTCGCAACAACGGGTGTCCACTGACGGCTTGGGCGGCGCTGACTTTTCCCTCGCCGTCAATGATCACCTGCACGGCTACCGTCCCCTGCGCCCGCGCCATCTTGGCAAGCGGCGGGTACTCCGCCCCTTGCTTCCTGACGACTTTGCCGACTGTCAGTTGGCCCTGTATCACATGTCCGTCCACCACCTGCCCCTTGAGGGGTTCGCAGTCAGCACCCTCAAGGCAGACGCCAATCACCAGCTCGTCCCACTTCTTCGCCTGCTTGAGCAGCCTGTCAACCTCGCCTTCGGTTTCTGCCGTTGCCGAATACCCCTTCGGGTCGCCGAGCGGCGGCCTTGCTTCTACCGCAGTCCGCGCGGCCAGCAGCTTGAAGGAATCGAGGAATTTGGACGCCGTCTCCTCACGGGCCTTGAGGGCGGAATCGGGTAGGCCGTCTTCCTTCGGCAGGGTGATGGCGATCTGATAGAGCCTTGAGCCGACCAGATACATCCGGGCGTGCATGATCTCTCCGCGCGGCATCTTTTCTCTGAGGGCACGTCCGGGGTGCCCTTCGAGCGAGATTTCCCGCACGCTGGCCAACTCCGATTGAACTTCGGCGACAGCGCCTTTGACCCCCGCGTCGAGAATCCGCCTCGCCATGTCTGGGCTGACGACCTCGAACGGGTAGTCCGCGTAAATCACCCCGTACTCGGCGAAAGTATGGAGGGTGTGAATGACCAGCGAGACCGCTTTCCCGTCCGGCGTCGGTACTTGCCGCGACTGTATCTGCGGCGTTCCCGGAAAGAGCATGGAAAAGCGCCCTTCAGGCGAGGAAAATTCCTCCCACGCGATCTCTCGTTCATCGTCAATTGTCGGAGGAGTCGCGCCCGCCTGCGGCTGCCCCGCCTGAGCCGTGCAAGGGAGCGCGCTGGCGAACAGAACACAGAGCGTCAGCAGGATTCGTGTCAACTTCAAGGATTTCTTCCTCTCTGCAAGATGAATAGGAGACGGCGATAAGAAACGGCAGAGTACCATCCGCCCACGCGCCACAGCAACGCGCCCCAGTGTGGCCGGAGACTTCGCGGAAATTGTCAAAGGCGTTATAAAAGGAGTTACGCGGGCGGCGGCGCGGCGGCGAATCCAGCGGCGCGGCGGGGCGCGTATATTCAGTAGTTACGACGGCTCAAGTGTCGAAGAGCATTGATGTCCGTTTGTTTGAAGAATTGCATCAACTGAAGGAGCTTTTTAAAGATGGACAGGCGTTCTTTTCTTTCGTCCGGCCTCGCCTTCGGCGCGCTGGCGGTTGTCTGCGCGCCGCGCCTCGCGGGGGCGTCGGGCCGCGTGCTCGCAGCCGACAAGAGGGCCGGGGCGCGGCCCATCGTGAAAGTCGTTAAGACGGACGCGGAGTGGAAACGGATTCTCACACCGGAGCAGTATCAGGTGACGCGCCTGAAAGGGACTGAGACTCCTTATTCAAGCCCGCTTAACAAGGTTCACGGGCGTGGGACTTTCGCATGCGTGTGCTGCGGGCTCTCGCTCTTTAGCTCGCGGACGAAATTCGAGTCGGGCACGGGCTGGCCGAGTTTCTGGGCATCAATCTCTAAAACGCACGTCCGGGAAGAGGTTGACCGGAGCATGGCCGAGGAGCGTACCGAAGTCCTCTGCGCGCGGTGCGACGCGCATCTCGGTCACGTCTTCGACGACGGGCCGAAGCCGACTGGCCTGCGCTACTGTATGAACGGCGTAGCCATGAAGTTCGTCAAGGGCCGTTGAAGTTCGACGCGCCGGTTGTCTGAAGATAACGGGGCCACACGGCCCGAGTTGAAATAAAAAAGCAGCGCCCTCCCCAAATCAAAAGGGCGCTGCCGTTGTGGACGCTCTGGTAGTTGCTACCAGGGCTCTTCAAGAGGCCGGGCCGAATGAACGGCCCGGCGTTCTAAGTGTTAAAAGCGTCCACGAATCTTCTGTTCCGCGGCCCGCACGCCGGATAGACCTGCTAGACCGTCCGCCGGCCTGACAACAGGTTGATGACGAGAACGACGAGGGCCACGACGAGCAGCAGGTGAATCAAGCTGCCGCCGATGCCGCCGACCAGACCCAGTAACCAGAGCACCAGCAATACAACTAAAATAGTCCAAAGCATTGTTCCACTCTCCTTGTCTTAGTCTTCAAAGAATCTACCCATTAGCCTCTTGCCCGATTAGCATTGGCAACGGGTATGCCATCCCGCCGTCGCGGCCCGCCCGCGGCCCGATAAACTCTACGGAGAAAGGGAGTTTGAGGAACTTATCGGGTCATAAGTCGAAAAAAGCCGCGCCCGCCGGGACGTTTCGTTCGCACTAAAACCGCGCACTGGTCGCGTGCATCGCAACGTCTTCATTCGTTACAAGTCTAAAGCGTTCTCCAGCGCGCGCAGATTCTCTTCGGCCTCCAGACGAAACTGTTCCGCCCATCTCTCGACCTCACGGAGCGGCGGCTCGAAGAGCGCCGTCTTGAGTTGGCGCGCGAGGCCCCCTACGTCGCCGAA
>JAIVJM010000123.1 GCA_020199995.1 Acidobacteriota bacterium
CGTCTATGTTCGGGAAGCCGCCGTGGCTGACCATCACGGCCCTCACCATGTTGTCTTCGCGCTGGAAGAGCTCGATGTAGGGCGCGAGGTCTTGAGCGAGAAGGTCGTCGTGTGTGAGGTGGATGATCGCCATCTCCTCGTGCGTGTCTACTTCGCCCGCGCCGATGCCCGGAAAATGTTTGGCGCAGCCCAGACAGCCCGCCCCCTGCAAGCCACGGAGATAGACCATCGTGTAGCCGAGCACTTCGCCGGGCGAGCGCCCGAACGAGCGCGAGTAGAGGCCGTTTGAGAGCAGGTCCCGGTCTTCGGTCATGATTGACATGACGGGCGCGAAATTGAGGTTGAGGCCGAGGAGGCGCAGCAGTTCGCCGGTGAGCCGGCCCAGCGTGCGCACGCCCGCGAGGTCGCCGTGCTGGCGGATGGCGCGTGCGGCCGGCATCGGCGTGGAGATTTTGCGGAGGCGGTCGACGAGCCCGCCCTCCTGATCAATGCCGACCAGCGGCTCGACCTCAAGCATGGAGCGCGCGCCGTCCACCAGCGAACGGAGCTGGCGTGGCGAGGCCACGTTGCGCCCGAAAATGATGATGCCGCCGGGCCTCACTTCTTCGATCAGCGCGCGCGCCTCCGAGTCGAGCTCGGTGCCGGGCAGACCGATAAAGAGGAGTTGTCCGATTTGCTGTTCGAGGGGGAGCGCCTTGAGGGTTTGGAAGTCGGTCATGTCAAAAGGGCTGCTTCAGACGATTCTATTCTTCAGGTTGAGCAGGAGCTGACGAGATTCTTCCGCCGAGAGGGTTTCTACATCATGCGCGCGAAGCTCGTCAAGGAGACTTTGATTCGCCGAGTCGAAGAGCGTGATCTGCGCCGCCAGAGCCCTCAGCCCAGCGCGCGCCGCCGCCTTCCCCAAAGGGTCGAGGCCGTTTCGAGCCCCGCCCTGTTCCGCGTCAGGCGAGAATTCAGCAGCCGCGTTCTCCTCCGCGAAGACATCCAGCTCGTACTTCTCGAGCCTCGACAAAACGTCGCGCGCGCGCGCGAGCACCGAAGGGGGGAGGCCGGCGAGCCGCGCCACCTCGATGCCGTAAGACTTCGAGGCGCGCCCGCGCTCGAGCAGGTAGAGGAAGATGACTTCGTCTTCACGCTCGGCGACGCGAATCTGGTAGTTCTGCGCGCCGGGGAGACGCTCGGCCAGCTCGGTCAGCTCGTGATAATGCGTCGCAAAAAGCGTCTTGGCCGCGTGTCCGGCGGAATCGTGGAGGTGCTCGGCGACGGCCCACGCGATGGAGAGCCCGTCGAAGGTCGCCGTGCCGCGCCCGATCTCGTCAAGGAGGACGAGCGAGCGCGGCGTCGCGTTGTGGAGGATGGAGGCCGTCTCGGTCATCTCGACCATGAAGGTCGAGCGCCCGCGCGAGAGATCGTCTGACGCCCCGACGCGCGTCCAGATGCGGTCGAGCACGGGCAGGCGCGCGCGCTCGGCGGGGACGAAAGAGCCCATCTGCGCCAGCAGGCAGATGAGCGCCGTCTGCCGGAGGATGGTGCTCTTGCCGCCCATATTGGGACCGGTGATGATGAGCAGCCGCTCAGTCGAGTTGTTCATGTAGAGGTCGTTCGGGACGAACTGCGACTCGGCGATGGCCTCGATGACGGGGTGGCGCCCGCCGACGATCTCCAATTCGTCGCCGTCGTGGAGGACGGGGCGGCGGTAACGCCTGCGGACGGCGATCTCGGCCAGAGACGTGAGCACGTCGAGCACGGAGAGAGCGCGGGCCGTGGCCTGAAGGCGCTTCGTCTGCTCGGCGACGCGCGAGCGTACTTCCGCAAAGATGCGCGTCTCGATTTCGAGGATGTGCCCTTCGGCCCCGAGCACGCGCCGCTCCCACTCCTTCAGCTCGGGCGTCGAGTAACGCTCGGCGTTACTGAGCGTCTGCCGCCGCTCGTAGTCAGCCGGGACGCGCGACGAGTTCGCTTTGGAGACTTCGATGAAGTAGCCGAAGACGTTGTTGAAGCGGACGCGCAGAGATTGAATGCCTGAGCGCGCGCGCTCGCGCGCCTCGATGGTCGCGATTGACTGCTTGGCGTTGCGGCTCGTTGAGCGCAGCTCGTCGAGTTCGGCGTCGAAGCCTTCACGGATGACGCCGCCTTCGTTGAAACTGAGCGGCGGGTCGTCGGCGATAGCTTCGGCGACGAGCGCCCGCACGTCGGCGAGTTCGTCGGCGCTCTCGTACAAGACTTGTAAGAGCGACGCATCCGAGTCCGATAACGTCAGGCGAATGTCGGGGACTTGATCGAGAGAGCGACGCAGCGCGGAGAGGTCGCGCGGGGTGGCGGTGCCCATGTTGACGCGGCCCGTCAGTCGTTCGAGGTCGGAGACATCGCGGAGCAGAGTGCGCAGGCGGTCGCGTTTCGACTGCGAGGCGTGGAGGTCTTCGATGGCCGCGTGGCGCGCCTCGATCTCGCCGCGGCGGATGGATGGCCTGAGCATCCATGAGCGGAGGAGGCGCGCGCCCATGCCCGTCACGGTGGCGTCGAGGACGCCAAGAAGGGAAGCGGCTTTACCTCCTGCGCCCTGCGCCTCGGTGAGTTCGAGGTTGCGGCAGGTGACGGCGTCGAGGACGAGGTGGTCGTGCGTCTCGAAGAAGTTAATGTCGGTGATGTGCGCGGCGGCGGCGCGCTGCGTCTCTCGCGCGTAACGCAGGCAAGCTCCGGCGGCGGCCACCGCGTCGGTTTTGCCCGAGAGCCCGTAGCCTTCCAGAGTGCGCGCGCCGAACTGTTCGAGCAGGAGCGTGGCGCACGAGAGCGGTTCCCAGAGCCAGTCGTCGAGCGGCGTGAGGGCGAACTGCCCCGACGCTCCCGCGGCATGCCCGGCGGGAGTGATGCGCGCGAGCGGGACAACATGTTCCTGTCCGCGCTCGGGAAGGGGGAGCAGGGCCGGATGCGGGCCGCGACCGGCGTCGTAGGCATCACGGACGAGGAGGGCGAGCGATTCGGGGAAGAGCAGCTCGCGCGGCGCGTAAGATTCGATGTCGGCGCGGATGCGCTCCCATGAGCCGGGGCCGCTCTCTTCGGTGGCGCAGAACTCGCCGGTCGAGAGGTCGAGGAAGGCCGCGCCGTAGCTGTCGCCCGCGCCGCAGAGGGCTGCGAGGTAGACGGTCTCGCCGGCTTCGACGAGGTTCGGGTCGAAAGCCGTCCCCGGCGTGATAACGCGGACGACCTCGCGGCGCACGAGCTTTTTGGTCTTCGAGGGGTCTTCGGTCTGCTCGCAGATGGCGACACGGAAGCCTTTGCGGATGAGGCGCGCGACGTAGCCCGCGACCGCGTGGTGCGGGACGCCGCACATGGGGATGGGCGTCCCGTGCTCCTTGTGTCGGGCGGTGAGCGTAATCTCCAGCTCGCGTGCGCCGGTCACGGCGTCGTCGAAGAAGAGTTCGTAGAAATCTCCGAGCCTGAAGAAGAGGAGCGTGCCCGGGTGCTGCCGCTTCAGCTCCTGATACTGGCGCAGCATGGGCGTGAGTGTTCCGTTCGTCGTCATTGTGGTTAGTGGCCCGCGGGAGGCGGAATTTCTTGACCGCAGGTTGCCGGACAAAACTAACACAGACAGACTGGAAAGGCACGGGAGACATCTCAAGAGTGAGCAGAAAGCAGTGAGCAGTAAACAGTCAAGACTGGCCGGGTCTGTCTGTTTGCTGCTCACCGCTCACTGCTCACTGCTTCAGAGCTTTCTTTCGAGAGAGAGTCCGCGGATCGCCGTGTCGAGTATTGTCTGAAGGCGCGCGCGTTCTTCGAGCAGGAGACGCTTCTCGGCGACGAGCTGTTCGAGACGCGTCTCCTGCTCGCCGGCCTTCTGCACGTAACGCGCGATGAGCTGACGCGCCTCCGCCGTGTCGTTGAGAGCCTTGATGTTCTCGCGCAGGCGCTCCTGATCGTCGCCGATCTCCTTGCCCTCGCGCTCGATGGCCGCGAGGCGCACATCCGCGTCGGCGAGACGGGATTTAACGGCGACGAGCTGTTCGAGCGCGGCGCGGCTCGGAGCGTCAACATAATTGCGCGAGACGAAGAGCGCGAGGTCTTTGGTTGAGAGGTTGTTGAGCGCGTAGGTATCCATCAGCGCGCGGTGCTCAGAGACGTTCAGCTCAAAGGACGCGCGCGGCGCGAGTTCGACGCGGAAGCGGTAGGTATTCTGCGTCTTCTCTGACGGCTGCGGCGTGTCGTTTGTGAGCGTCCAGCCGTCCCTCAAGGGGTGCTCGACAAAGACGACGCGCGCGCGTTCGGTTTGGTTCGTGAGCGTATAGGTCTTACGCTCAGACTCGTAGAAGTGCGCCTGGAAGACGCCGTTCGTGACGCGCACGAGGAAGACCGGCTCTCGACGCGCTTGCAGACGCGTGTTGACGAGCGTGGCGAGGTCGAGCGCGAAGGAGATGAAGCGGCTCTCGCCGGGCTTGAGTCTTTCGAGGAGCGCCTCGCCGGCATATGCGTCGCCTTCGATGACGGTCAGCGAGCCGCCCTCCAGCGTGAGTGTCGAAGTGTTCTTGAGGAGCATCCCGCTCAAGGGACGGTCCTTCCTCGCCGCCTCGCTGTAGATT
>JAIVJM010000292.1 GCA_020199995.1 Acidobacteriota bacterium
CAACTTCTTCAACGCCGGCTTCGGTATCTCGCTCAACGACGCCGGGAAGGTGGCCTTCCGCGCGGTCAACAATAGCCCGCCCTCGCCGCAAGTTCCGGCGCTCTTCGTCGGCAGCGGCACGTCCGCGCCCTCGAAGGTCGTGGCGCAGGGCGACGCGGGGCCGGGCGGCGTCGGCACGGTGAGCCTTGTCCCATTCCGCTATCAGATGAACAACGCGGGGCAGGTCGCATACGTCGCGGGGCTCAACGCGAACCCCGCGCCCGAGGGCGTCTTCCTCGCCACGGCGGGCGGGGCGCGTGTCCCCGTCGCGCTCGTCGGCGACGCCGCGCCCGGCACCTCCGGCGGGACGTTCAGCGACTTCCGCGAGACCGACATCGAGCTCAACAACACGGGCCGGCTCGCCTTCTGGTCGCGCGTCGCGGGCCCGGGCGCGGGGACTGGTTTCTTCCTCGGCTCGGCCACGAGCGCGCCCACGGCGCGACTGCTGGAGGGGCAGCCGTTGCCGGGCGGCGGGACGGCGGGCGCGGTCGTCGCCGGCGGCAACAATTTTATCGGCGACTTCTTCACGCTGGCCGACTCGGGCGAGGTCGGGGTGGCCGTCCTGAACGTCAACGGCGCGCCGAACCTCACGCGCATAGTCATCGCCGCGCCGGATGGAACGCTGCGACTCTTCGCCATGACCGACGAGAGCGCACACGGCACCGGCAGCCTCTTCAGCGGCTTCATGAACCCAATCGTCGCCAACTCCGCCGGAGAGTTCTTCTTCAACGGCGCACTCGTCGGAGGCCCCGCGCGGTGGGGCATCTTCTCCGAAAAATAGTTGACCCCGCTCTCCCCTCGACGCAAACGCACTGACCGCGAGGGCGAATTCCAGAGGACGTGTTCTTAATAAGGGTGAGTGCCAGGATGGAGATGAAGAAAACCTCCCAGTGCTTTGCCTGTCTCATGTGCCTGGCCGTCACGCTCGCCGTCGTCGGCAACAGCATGCTGACGAAGGTTGACGGCGCGCAGGCCGCGCTCGCGCATGGAAACGTCACGGCTGCCGTCAACAAACTTCATGCGCTCGAACACGAAGTCGAGGCGCAGCGCGGCAAGCGTCTAGCCGACGCCGAGGCCGACCGCATCCTCGCGCTCATCGCGGCGCTTCTTGATTCGTTGAGCTAAAGGCGGCGCGCCGGGCACGACGCACGCATCTCTTCATGCCCGCCGCCGCTTCGCGCGGGCGAAAGTAACAGCTTGCCCCTCAAAACGGGTGGAAAGGATTTCATCATGCTCCGCACAGGCAAACTCTCCAGCGTCTCGATCCACGCGGCCATCTGTCTTCTGCTGCTCTTCGTCGCGCCCCGCGCAATGGCCGGCGACGCGACCGTCGCGGGCACGGCCACGGCGACCGCGCCTTCCTCACGTTGGATTACCGTCGATGTGCCCTTCACGGGCGACGACGACGGCGACGGCCACACGCTCTACGAGTTGAGCACGAGCGCCGCAGGGCCTTTCGGCACCGGACTCGCCGACTGGCCGAAGCTCTCCGGCCCGGCTGAGTGGCGCGCCAACAACTTCAACACGACTGCCTCGACCGCCTACTTCATTCGCGTCACCTTCTTCGATCCCGACGGCGTGACGGGCGCGAACCCGCAACTCATCGGCCCCATCACGACGCCCGCCTTCTCGCCTAACTCCGTGAGCGTGGGCACGGCGACGGCAGTCGCACGCGACACGGAGATTTTCGTCAGCCTGCCTCTCGGCGACGACGCGAACCGCAACAGCGGCGGTACGGTCGAGATCGCGACCAGTGCCGGTGGTCCCTACACGCGCAAAGCCGGCTCGCCCTCCGAGGCCAATCTTCCGTTTCACCCGAAGCGCGCGCGCATACGCGGACTGACGCCCGGCACAAACTACTGGATTCGCGTAACCATCACGGACCCCGATGGCGTCTCCGGCGTCAATCCGCAGATCATCGGCCCCATCAATTACACGGGCATCGCGGACCTCGCGCTCGGCAAGCCGATCACGGCCAGTCCCGGTTGGGGCTGTTGCCCGAGCCCATCGCATCTCGTCGACGGGCGGATTCAAAACGACGCGTGGTTCTTCGGCTTCGCCTGGACCGGTGGGACTTCCTGCTGGGCCGGCGGCTGTCCACCGGGACTGAACAAACACGCCACCATCGATCTTGGCGCGCCGACCGACATCAACCGCGCCGTCATCTGGTATCACGACCCCTCCAGCGTCCCAGTCGTCTGGAAGATCCAAACCAGCAACGACGGCGTTAACTTCACCGACGCATACTCGAACACAGACCCGCGCTGTCGAACCGCGACTGACCCGCTACCCGGCGCGTGGTACTACCCGGCCTGCGGCCACGACGCGAGCTTCCCGACAGTCAAGGCGCGCTACATCCGCTATCTCTTCGACGACAGCACCCTTTTCAGCGGCTTACATGGATGGGCCGTCGAGTTTGAGGTCTTCAACGAGCCGAGTTGCCCCGAAGCGAACTTGGCCGACACGGGCGCGCGCATCCCGGTCGGCGGCGGCCCCTCGCGCGCCGTCCTGACGCCGAACGGCGCGGAGGTCTACGTCTCGAACAACAGCAGCAACACCGTCAGCGTTATCAATACGGCGAGCGACTTGGTGACTCACACCGTCCCGGTCGGCTCAAGCCCCGACTCGATGGCGGTCTCTCCCGACGGCTTGCGAGTTTACGTCGGCCAGCACGGCGGAGGCGTGAGCGTCATCAACACGGCGACGAAGGCCGTGACGCCGATCAACACGCTCGGCGGCCCCGTGCGCGACCTCGCCATCACTCCCGACGGCACGAAGGTCTATCTCGCGATGGAGTTCGCCGGGCTCAAGAAGATCGACACGGCGACGAACGCGGTCAGCGTCGTCTCCGGCTTCGCCTGCCCCGAAGGCGTCGGCGTGACGCCCGACGGCTCGACCGTCTACGTCAACTACCAGTGCGGCGGCCCCGGCGGCTCCGGCGGCCACGACGCCGTGGGCCGCTTCAACGCCGTGACGGGCGCATTCCTCGGCAGTATCACCGGGCTGCCGAACGTCGGGAATCGCCTGACCATCTCGCCCAACGGCGCGCAGGTCTGGGAGAACGGCGGCGACGCCTGCATCTCGCCGTTCTACAACCACGTCGGCTGCCCGTTCGTCCCGTCGGGCGTCCTCAACGTTATCAAGACTTCCAACAACACCTTGCAGCAGAGCCTCGGCTTCTCGGGCTTCTCGCCCGGCATTACCTCCTTCCTTCCCGACAGCTCGCACGCGCTCGTCGGCAACGGCGCGAACCTCTCGCTCTTCGACACTTCGACCTTCGCGCTCGTGCAGAACATTCCGATGCCCGCCTCCGGCAGCGTCGCCTTCGCGCCGGGCGGCAAGGCATACGCGCCGCTCCCCAGCCAGAACACGGTCGCCGTGCTCTCGCTCTCGTGCCCCGACACGAATCAGGCGCCGGTCGCGGACGCGGGCGCGGACCAGACCATCGAGTGCGCGGGCGCGACGACTTCCGTCACGCTCGGCGGCTCGGCCTCTTCCGACCCGGACGGCGACACGCCTCTCATCTTCGAATGGAGCGAAGGCGCGACCCCGCTCGGCACCGGCGCGACTTTGAACGTCTCGCTCCTGACCGGCACGCACACCATCACGCTCGAAGTCACCGACCCCGACGGCGAGTCCTCGACCGACACGGTCGTCGTCAACGTCTCGGACACAACGTCACCAACGCTCAACATCCCGCCGGACGTGAACGCCTCGACGGGCGCGGGCGCGACCGCGTGCGGCGTCCTTATCAATGACGCGACGCTCGGCGCGGCTGCCGCCGCCGACGGCTGCTCCGGCGCGACGATCACACGCACGGGCGTCCCCCCCGGCAACGTCTTCCCCGTCGGGCAGACGCTTATCACCTACACGGCCACCGACGGTGCGGGCAACACCGCCTCCGCCCAGCAGGCCGTCAACGTCATCGACGACACTCCTCCGACCATCAACGCGCCCGCCGCCGTCACCGTCAATGCCGACCCGGGCTCGTGCTTTGCCACGAACGTGAGCCCCGGCACGCCTTCGACCGGCGATAACTGTGGGGTGCAGTCGGTGACGAACGACGCCCCGTCGAGTTTCCCCGTCGGCACCACAACCGTCACGTGGACGGGGACCGATGCTTCGGGTAACATCGCCACGGCGACGCAGACCGTGACCGTGGTTGACAACCAGAACCCGACCATCAACACTCCCGCCAACGTCAGCGCGAGCACCGACGCCGGTTCATGCGCGGCGACGTTGGATTCCGGCACGGCGACCGCCGCCGACAACTGCTCGGTGGCCTCAATCGTCGGCGTGCGCAGCGACGGACAACCGCTCGGGGCTCCGTACCCGGGCGGCGTGACCACCATCACGTGGACGGCTTCGGACGCCTCCGGCAACTCATCCTCCGCCGTCCAGACCGTCACCGTCAACGACACGCAGGGGCCGAGCATCTCAAGCGTCTCGGCTAACCCTTCGAGCCTCTGGCCGCCGAACCACACAATGCACGACGTGACACTCACCTACAGCGCCGCCGACAAGATCGTGGACGCGTCACACGTCCGCCTGAGGGCCGAGCGCGCGGGCGGCGGCACGGGGCGCATCTACACCATCACCGTCTCGTGCACGGACAGCCACGGTAACTCGTCGAATAGTACGGTGACCGTCACCGTTCCGAAGAGCCAGAAGAAGTGAGGTCCGCGCGCATACCTGTGGCGAAAGCCGCAGGCCGCGAAGACGGCGAGAGAAAGGCTCCGGTTTTTTTAACCGGAGCCTTTCTCGACGTAAGTTGAAGCTTCAGGAGTAGAGATCAGACGACGCCCGCAAGACCCTGACCGGGAGGGATCGAACGAAGCCCTGCTCTCGGGCCGCGCGAAGGCAGGCTCACCGGAAAAGGAGGGGGAGCGATCCTCCGAAAAAAAACCGTGCGGAGTGTGCGGGGTTGAGGCTCAGTGGCCGGCGGTCGCGCCGACGACGCGCGCGCGCGCGGGGTGGCGTTCGTGCCTTGAGCAGGCGCGCGTGAGCGCCTGCTCGACGCGCGGCTCGACGTTGCACTCGGCCTGGCGGCAGACGGCGGCCAGTTCCGAGATGACGAGATAGCGTGAGCGCTCCAGCATGCGCTGTTCGCGGAACGAGAGTGGCTTGAGGCGGCTCAGGTAACTGAGGTGCTTGAGCACGTCGGCGACCTCAAAGATGTCTCCGGTGCGCATCTTGTCGGAGAACTCTTTGAAGCGGTCTTTCCAGTCGCTCGCGGCGTTCGTGAAGTCGTCCGCGAGATGGCGCAAAAGCATCTCGCACTCGGCGGAAGTGATCGGGGAACGCAGACCGACTTCGTTGGCGTTGGCGACGGGGACGAGGACAACTGAATTAGTAGCGGCAAGGCGAAGAGTGTAGAAAGGAAGCGAGGTCGCTCCGATCTGTTTCTGCTCTATCTGTTCGATGGTTCCGATGCCGTGATTGGGGTACACGACTTTCTGGCCGACTTTGAAACCCACCACACACCTCCTGTGTTGACAAAAAACATGCTGCCGTCGCACGTCGGGTTTGGGAATCCCCTTGAGGGTTCGTTGCGACGAGAGCCGCGCCGGGACGTAAAGTCTCACGAAAGTGTAACAACGCCGCGAGGCAGCGTCAAGCTACACCATTTTTTCAGCCGAATTGAGAAAATTTCCTGTCGGGCGGGGCTCCCGCGGGCGGCCTTTTGACGGGTCGCCCCCCATTCGGACTATCGAAGTTCGTGCGTCGAGACCCGCGTGATCTTTGAAGCTTTGGCGAGAGATTCCGCCTGACCACGGTAGAGCGCGGCGAGCGCCGCGATTCTTTGCGGGCGATCCTGCAAGGCTTCGGCGGCGTGACGGACGCGCGGCCCGTCTTTGCCCGCGAGCAACATAAAGACATCAGCATTGAGGTTCGGATTCCCGTTTTCTGAGCGAGTCTTTCGGCCCCGACCGCGTCGCGCTTCATCGTGAGGCTGGGACACGCCCGCGTGTTGACCTCTTCCGAGAGCTTCGCCGTGAGGTTGGCGTCCTTCAGGATGTCGAGCAGCTTGCGCGCCTCTCAGGGAAGATTCAGTGTCGGCGGAAGCGACGGAGGACTGCCGCGGGGCCGCGCCCCGTCCCGCGTTCACTTTTGTACACAGCGGCGTTGACGATTGTTAACATCCGCGCCTCGCGCCCTTGGAAAAACAGAGCCCGGTGAGTCCATCCGTGGCCGGGGCTTCGGCGGAACGGGCTTTGCGTAAGAAATCCAGCGTCCGTCAGTATTTAATGTCCGGGCTGGGCAAGACACCCATTCTCTTGCCCCCGTAGAACCTCTCATTCGCCCCCGAGTGCCGGTCGAACTCACACGCGACGGCACCCCGTTCACGAACCTCTCGGGTAGTCCTGAAGCCGTTAGAGAGCCTCTTCGACGCAGAGATGAGTCTGAGGGTCATTCAGACCGGCTTCAAATTTCACACACACCACGCGCCGCGGGCAGGGCTTGAAGCCGCAGCTTGACGTCACCTGACCGGGCTCGGGATTGTCTGCCCGCACGCCTGCTGAATGTACGCCGACCGCGCCGGCTGTGAGTCGGGCGCGGTCGCCGTGCAAACGATGAGTTGTTGTCGAAGGAGGACAAACGTTATGCAAAACCGAAACGAAGTTCACACACACGCCGCCGACCGCCCGAGCGCGGCGCAGCCGGAGGGAAAGCCGGGCGGGAACATCGGCGTGCGGGGCTGCTGGGAGCTGCTCATCAAACTCATCATCCTGCTGGTGCTGATTTTGCTTCTGCTCGCCTGGTACTTCGGGCTCGGGCGCGGAGACTTTATCGTCGGGCGCAGCCCCTACGCGTGGCTCATTCTCCTGCTGCTGATCCTGCTGCTGATCTGGCTCATCTGGCTTCAGAAGCACTTCGTCTCGCTCAACTGTGAACTGACCGCGCCCGACGGCTGCGTCACCGGTCATCAGGACATCCTGAGCGGTCGCTCGCTGGAGCCCGTCGTCGGCACGGCCACGGGCGTCGGGTTCGTCCGCTACACGCTGGAGCTGATTTACATCGGGCCGGGCGGCGACGTCTCGGTCGCCGACGGCATCGTCTACGCCGACTCGGGCAGTCCCGACACCACGCCGCCCTTCGGTAACCATCAAGTCAGCGCCGGGACTCTCGGCTACGTTGACCTGATGAAGGCGGGGCAGGCGGCGGGCGTCAACGTGCACGACGCCCAGTTTAAGGTGCGGATGGTCGTCTTCGGCTTCGGCGGCGTGACGCGCACCTGCGAGAAGACCTTCAAGGTGGTCTCCGTCAG
>JAIVJM010000293.1 GCA_020199995.1 Acidobacteriota bacterium
GTGTTGGACCAATATCTCCTTATCGAGGGTCTCCCTCGTCATGCACAGCCGCTCGGTCGTCAGCCCCCCGCTGACGACACGGGCGAAAGAGAGGTAAGCCGCCAACGGGTCGAAGCCTGTTACCTTCGGGGCGAACCGTCCCACCAAATCTCTGGCGGGTGAGAGGAAGCGTGTGAGCATCCCAAAGGAGAAGATGTCCGCGAGCCGGAAGCCCCAGCCGACGGGGTCGATGTCAACGCTGACGATGTTGTCGGGCCGGTTGACGACTAGTACGAGCCGCACCCGGGCTCGCCCCTCCTCATCGAGGCTGAAATTGATGAGTTGGAATCCCGTCCCGAAAACCCCTTGACTGCGCGCGATCATGTTCCGGTCTTCGCGGTAGTTCAGGAACGCGTAGCCGAAGCCGTAGCGCCCCATCAGGCCGGGGGCGGGTTTGTTCTCGTCCGTGATGAAGTCGCGGCTGATGACGAGGTAGATTTCTTCGTCGCGCGGGAAGAGCAACGTCATGTTGTCCGAACCGAACGGGCTGAACGTCATGTTGAAATCGAAGATGCGCACCTTGACGACGACCCACTCGTACTTCCGACCGATTTCGCGCAAGTCGACGATGGCGTATTCGTCGCGCCGGGAGAACTTGCCGACAAGGCCGGGACCTTGGAGCTTGTAATAGCACTGCGAGTAGCCGAAGCCGACCTGCGACTGCGCGCTTTCGGGGCACCAACTGAGCGGCTGGAGGAGGGGCCGGACATCCCCGTGCAGTGTCTGTCCCGGCGCGACGAAGGCGGCGGGACGGCGATAGCTGCTCACGCGCATGAAGTAACGCAGGATGAACTCGCGGAACTCCTCGCACAGCCTCTCGTTCGGCTCGGTCTTCGGCTGGTCGTAGAGCAAGTCGTCAACAGTGCCCATCACGGCGAGCGGGCTTCCATCGAGGTTGACGCTATCAAAGAACCCGAAGCTGTTTTCCTGTGGGTCGGGCTCACGCACTAACTCAAAGCGTTCCGCGTAACCGCCGGCGGCCTCCGTCCACTCCCACCACTGTTTGAGCGCGCGGCCTTGTGAGACCGCCCTCTCGACATCCGCGAGGATGTCGAGGTCAGTCTCCGTCAGCTTCGTCGGGCACACCCGGTCAGGTTGTTGGTCTTCCAAGATATTGCCGGACATACGCAAACTCTCCGTCGGTCTGAAAAGGCCGCGCGCCTCTAACTCTCGCCATCACACACCCTCTCGCCACTTCCACGGTCCCCCTCCTTGATCAGCGACGTTGTAAATAGCTGTGAGTTTCAGGCGCGAGGGGTAGTGACAAGCGTCTTTCCATTCCCTTTTTTCCGTGAGGCCGCACGCCGAACTCTTCAGCGCCGCACACTTTCGGACGCCTTGCGAGACCGCGGCGCGCGAGCGCATGTCCCGCCCGCGTCAAGCCCTTTTCCCCGTGCGCACCCACTCGGGCAGCGTCGAGCTGTCGAGCCAGTTCGGAATCTGCCTCCACGTCAGCAGCGAGCCGACCAGCATCTGGTAATGTTGCTGGAAGTGCTGGACGAGAAAATCCCTCTCAAGTTGTTCGAGCGAGATGCAGAGGTCTCTTCTCGCCAGCCCGCCCGTCAACTGGTTGGCGAAGGAGACGTAAGCGCCGATGGGGTCGAAGCTGCCGAGGTTCAGCGGTATCCGTTCGAGCGCCCGCCCGAGAGGCCCCAGCACGGCGGAGGAGACGCCGAACGACAAAAGGTCTGCGAGACTGTAACCCCACTGGACGGGATTGATCTCCACGTTCGTAAGGCGGGTTGGCCGGTTGGCGACGAAGGTGAGGTGCGAGCGAATCTCACCGCTGTCGAGGACGTGAAAGTCGATTAGCTGAAGAGCCGTGTCGAACTCTCCCGGCCCGTAGGCGAAAAGTCCCTGCTCCAAATTCTTCAGGAAGGCGTAGCCGAATCCGTACCTGCCGAGCACGCCCGGCGCGGGTTTGTCTTGATTGAGAATGAAGTCGCCGCACACGGCGAGGTAAGAGTCCTCGACGAGCGGCACGACCAGCGACGCCACGTCCGAGCCGAGCAGCCTGAAGGAGAGGTTGAACTGGAGGATTTTCACCTTGAGCACGACCCATTCGTACTTCACGCCGATCTCGCGCAGGTCAACGATCCGGCTCTCCATCTCGGGGGGGAACTTTCCGATCTCACCCGTGTCGCGCAGCTTGTAATAGAGCTGCGAGAAACCGAAGCCGGTCTTCTCATCCCTGTCTTGCGGGCACCAACTGACGCGGCTCAGGTATCTCGTGTAGGCGGGATGAGCGTCCATCCCGACAGAGGCTTCGGGCGGCTGGTAGGCCGAGACGCGCATGAAGTAGCGCAGGACGAACTCGCGGAACTCCTCCAGAACCTTTTGGCTTCCGGCCTGCTTCGGCTGGTCGTAGAGCGAGTCGTCAACGGCACCCATGACCGGCACGACACGCCCGTCGAGCGGCAACTGGTCGAGAAAAGCGTAGCTGTAGCTCGACGGGTTGAACTCGCGTATCAATTCATACTGCCGGTCGTAGCTTCTGGTCGCCTCCGCCCCCGCCTGCCAGCGCTTGAGAGAGCGCGCGGCGGCGAGCGACGGTTCCACACGCCCGATGATGGCGCGATCCTGCTCGGTCAGTGACAGGGCGCTCTGCCGCCCTGTCGGGTCAACGGCGACTCTCTCGTATCTCAACTCGCCTCCCTTCTCAAGATTCGATTCCGGCCCGCGCGCGCCCCCCTCGTCTCTCAGCGCCGCCCGGTTAAAAAGGCCGCCGTCCGGCTCTTCCGTTCGGCTCAATTCGCGGGTCAGGCGGCTGACCACGCCGTCAATCGTCTGCGTCGCCCGCGCGTTCCGGCTGAGCATCTCGATGCCCGAGTAGAACGCCGAGAGGGGGCGAAAAAACATCTGATTGAGGAATCGGCTCATCTTGCACGCGCCGCGCCGCCGGCAAACGCTCCGGCGCGCGGCTCCCTCCCCAGCCGTTCAAGCAGACCCGGCAATGATTGATACCGAAAGACCTCTCCCAGCGCGCGGTGTTCCGTCAGCGCGGGGTAGAAACGACGCCGTGCGTCTTCGCAAGCCCGGCTCACCCACGTCTCCCACAACTCGGACACGCCCGGCGCGCGCCGGGCGGGGCGGTGTTGACTGAGCCACGCGAGGTACGGGTCGTCTCGCGTTGACGCGCACCAGACGACGAGTGACGAAGTGATGCCGTTGAGGATTGCGCCGCCCGCCGACAGTCGATCCCCATGGTGTCTCAGGAAAGCTTCCAGAATCTCCGGCTCACGGATGTTGACGAGCGTCAGCGCGAAGGCCAGACCGGAGAGCGCGTTGAGCCGTCCCAGTTCGTGAGGCGGCTCCTCTTCGGTCATCTTCACCGCCCACCACGGAGAACTACCGAAGGGCAGAAAATTGGTCGGAGCGAAATAGATGCCGCGACCCACGCCGTGCCAGAAATAACCAAGGAGTTCTTCGCCGAGAGTCCGCAGGTGCCCGTCGATGGCGGGAATCATGTGCGGGTAAAGATTCCGCGCCACCAGCCCGAGCGCCTCGAACGTCGCCCCCGTATAACCCTCGCGCGAGTTATCGCGGCAGAGGGTGTCGAAGCGCCGGAGCACCGGTTGCACGTCGGAGTCCGAGCCGCGTGCGTTGGCGGACGAGAGCGCGCACTCTGCCAGAGACAACCCCATGCCGGTGTGCAGCGCGATCAGGCAATGGGGGGGCAGCCCGCGAGTGTTCTCCTCGCCGAGCAGGCCCCGGAGAGCGCCTTCTTTCCGCCGCCGGTTCTCCGCAAAATAATGGCCCACCCCTTCCGTCGCCCACACGGCGCGGTACGTTTCCAGCGCAGACGCCCTCGCGACAAGTTCTGCGAGCGGAAGCTCGACCCCTTCGGGGAGCCGCAAGGTAAAGTCCACGTGCCCGAACAGGTCGTAGGCTTGCAGCTTGTTCCTGAACTCCTGCCAAGCCACACGACCATCCTGTCCCGGCGTGAGGAGTCTGAATGTTTCGGCTGATAACTGCATCACTTCGAAGGCCGCCTTCATCATCGCGCGCGGAGTCAAAGCATCGAGTATGCGGAGGCTGGACATCAGGTCTGTCATCCCGTTCGCGGGCGGTCAACAGACTTGAGAGCGCCCGCCATCAAGCCGTCACAACCGCCAACCTGTTGCTCGTCTCTCGTAACCGGCGCTCTCGTGCCCATCTTCAGCCTCTGCGGATCACCACCCCGAAATCTGGTTGTTAGTCGAAGACCCGACCACGAATTCGCGGCGCTCCGGCGCGGCGCTCAGCAGTGGTTGGAGCAGGGCGCTGACGCTCGCGAAGCCGTTCGCGGTGAAGCGCACCGCGTCCTCTCTGGTTCTCCAGAAGCTGATCGCCGTGACGTGGTTCGAATCGGTGTCTGAGAGCAAAACGATCTCATCCACAAAGCCTTCCGAGGTGCGTATGAACCCGGGTATCGCCTGGTCGCGTATCGCATTAACAAGGTCCTTCGCCAGTCCGGGCCGGGCGGTCAATTCAATGATGTGGCTGTGCATGGGTGATGTCTCGGTCATCTCTCTGAACATGTTCGAGGGATTCGTCATGAGGTCGAACATTCCCCTGAACATGTTCACAGCCATCGCGGGAATCGTGTCGAAAGCCTGGGTGGAGGTATCCCGGCGGGGGGTCGTAGACGCGTAGTTCCGTCGAGCATGGCCGGTCGTGCCATTCTGACGGGCGGACGCCGTCATCCTGTCGGCTGTGCGTTCGGCGAGGGCCATGATGGTGATCATCGGGTTGGCCCCCAGAGAGGTCGGGCAGGCGCTGCCGTCGCCGATCCACACGCCCTTCACGTCGTACAGCTCGCCGTTGGTGTCGGCGACGCTGGTGGCGCGATCCCTGCCCATCCGGCAGGAGCAGAGCTGGTGCGCGCTGATCATCGGCTGCGCACCGTCGAGGAGCGGCTGCTTCATGATGCCCTGAATGTACGTCTCAAGGTTCTGGCCCCGCTTCCAGCCGATCTGCTTGTTGGAAAGGCTGACGAGAATCTCCTGTGCCCCGGCTGCCTCGTGGATGCGGATGGCCTCGGCCGTCGCGTGCCTGAAGTTCTTCTGGTCGGTTTCGTCGGCGAGCTGGTAGGTGTGCACCGGGTTGCCGGCCCCGTCAATGGTGACCTGTCCGCACCCGCGGTCTCGGAGGAACCAGATGAAGGTGCTGATATAAGGAACCCTGGTCATCATTTCCTTGTGCTGCTGCCCGCTGGCCCACGGAATCACCGAGGACACGAACCCCGGCCCGAACGCCGGAATCTCCATGTAGAAGCCGAAGCCGTCGCCGGTGTTGGTGAACTGTTCGCAGTTGGTGGTCATCGGCGAGCCCCACCACCCTTTCTGCTTTTCCTCGTAGATGCCGTAGACCGCGCCGCCCGGCTGGACGCGCAGGCACTTCCCGACGGCGGGACCCCCGATGCCGCTTCGGAGCAGCAGCGCGGGCGACTCCAGCGACCCGCAGGCCACCACCACCTGAGTCGCGCGCACGTTGACCCTCGCCCGCCGTCCCTGCGGGTCGGAATAGGTCGCCTCAATGCCCGCCGCCCGCCCTTGCTCGACGATGATGCGGTCGGCCCGGCAGTGGACGATGATCTGCGCACCGTCCTGATAGGCGTCGAGCAGGTAAGTCCGCCGCGCGGTTCGCTTGCCGCCCGTCTGATCGCCGAAGCCAGTGTAGCCCGCCATCAGCGGGTTGAAGAGTTTCGGATCCCAGTTGACGTGGGTCTGCTTGCTGAGGTAGCCGAGCCGCTGGCAGCCCTCCCTCATGCGGAGGTTTTGCGAGTTGAAGTAGGCGGTCTGGGGCGACGACATGATGCGCCTCTCCACCTCGTCCATGTAGCCGTCGAACTCCGGCGTGTTCACCCCGTCGAGGCCGTACTGCCGGGCCCAGTCCTCACGAACAAGGTCGGGCGTGCGGACGCAGTTCATCCAATTTATTTCCGTGCCCCCGCCCAGCGACCCCCCGGCGAGAAGGAGGACGTTGCCGTCGGCGGTGGGCACGGCCCCGCCCTTGTACCAGAGATGCTTGTAGCCCCAGAGTTCGAGCTGGTGGAAGTCGGCGGCGTTGTAGTGGCCTCCCGCTTCGAGCACCACGACGCGCAGCCCCTGCGCGGCCATTCTGGAGGCGATCACCGCGCCGCCCGCGCCCGAGCCGACGACGCAGACATCCGCCTCCAGTGTCAGGCCGTCTCCCGTGGGCGTCAGGGTCTGAATCTGCTTGGGCTTGTCCGGCGGGACGCTGACCGGCCCCGGATAGTTGAGCACTTCCCAGTTCGGGTTCTGCCCCTTCGGCGAGCCGTAAGTCACCAAGTTCCGGTCAGTCACAGGCTTCTCGGGAAGCCCGTAGGCCAGCAACACGGTCTGCTTCTGGAAGAAGCCGACCCCCTGAGCCCCCTGCGGCGACGAGCCCGAGATTTGCGCGAGGATGCTTTCGCGCTGGCCCTGAGACGCTTTGACGAACCCTTTCTCGCCCAACCCCTCAAGGAGGCCCACGAGCCCTTGGTAGAGCGGCGGCGGAATATCCTCCTTCAAGTTTCTGGCGAGCACACAGTCAACGCCGAGATCGGAGGCGGTGCGAGCCCAGAAGCCTGTCGGGTCGTTGGCAACCTTCAGGGACGGGACGAACGTATCGCACAGCGCCCGAAGGGTTGCGCGTTGGGTCTCGTTTAGTTCAGCATTCATCTTCCGCCCTCTTCCAGCCTTCCTCTTCGGCCCGTCAATTCAGGCACCGGCACGGCAAGGCATCTCAAGCCTCTTCCCACGTTTGAGCTTTGTAGCTCGTCTAATCGGCACGCTCATGGTATTCGGCGGCGGCACCGCCGGTGCCGGGCCGATTGGGTATGCGTTGGCTGCTAACTGCCGTCGCAGGGACGACGTGCCGGCTGTGCAGACTACACCCACACAACTTGAGGTCGTCGTAGGCACCGTCCCCCGGCGCACCGCTGCTCGTTTTAGTCATTTCTTTGCCTCAACATGATGGGGCCGGGCCGCCGAGTTGCGAGCGGCCCACACTGCCTCACCGACGAGCGGACTCGGCAAAGTGAAGCGCTGGCTGCACTGTGGACAGAAATTCCTTCATCGATGAGTCAGGTTCTAGCCCCGGCTGCGCTTGCCGCCGCGTTGTGGAGTGCCGCCATACTCTGGATACTCCTCGCCGGTTTCAACCGGAGCTTTGCTCTCCGGCGCGTCGCCCACGTCATGCCTGAGAACCACCTTCACGTAAGTGCCGATGAGGGCCGTGAAGCCGGCCCGCAGAAGCTGGACTTGCTCCGGGAAGGAATCAGGCCACTTGTCGAAATAGCCGCTGCCGACGTAGGTCGTCACGCCTCTCGCTCCTTCAAACTTCCCCCCTCCCTGAGAGATGAGACCGATGCTCCCCACCCAGAACTGGGCACCGCCCTCCTTCGTTCTGGTGATCCTCGGGATGGAAGGTCCCGCGGTCACAAACCAGTCCTCGCGGTCGTTGAAGTAGTAGGACTGCTTGGAATTCCCGACATCATTCGACTTCGGAGGATCGACGGGCGGCGCGTCGAACGGCTCGACCTGAGCGGGAGGCCAGGTTTCCGTCTCGCCGAACTTCGCGGGATCGACGGGAAACGTCGTCGCGACCCACGTCCCCGGCAATTCGTTGAATTGAAGATCGGTCAGGGGGCCGTGCGAGGAAAAGTACGGCGCTTCGTCAGGCCCTTCGAGCTTGATAAATTCGTGGTTATTGAACGCCAGAACCAGTTCGACGGGGCCGTTTTCAATCCTCGGATACTCGATCGAGCCGGGGCTGCCACCGAGGTCGAGGGCATCGACGGCGTCGCGGATTCTGTCGAGCGCCTCTCTCACATTTTTGCTCTTGGTCATTTTCTTTGCCTCCAATTCTTCTGCTACTCAGCTTTTCTGCCGAGGGCTGCTATCCTGAGATGGTTGAGTTCAGTCCGGCGCGATTCGTTCCCCCCTTCCTTCACCTCATCGGCTATCTTGTCGAGGGCCTCGGTTATTCTCTTGCTCGACGGGGTCTTGCCGCCCCCGGCCCCTTTCCGTTGGCATCGCTCCAACTCCTCGGCTATCTTGTCGAGGGCCTCGGTGACACTGCTACGCTTAACCATCTTCTTTGCCTCCTAATTAAGTTGAACCACGAGTTGCTTCGGCAACCTCGATTGAGATAGCCGTGCGACTCGTCGCCGGCAAGACACGGACCGCCGCTCTCCTGACGGGCACGAAAGGCTATTCGTGTCTTTAAACTGCCGGGCTCCCGAAACTACTCGAAGGCAGTCCGGGCAGACCGAGCCCTTCAGTGGGTTCTCATCAGAGTCTGTTCCGAATTTCCTCCAGGACTTCGATCTGGCGCTCCTCGTACCTGAAACTCTCCCTCTCGTAGCGAGCCAGCACTTCGTAATAGACTCGGAGGAATTTCTTGTCCTTCTCGGGTAAACCGAGCAGGATGTTGCCGTCTCTATAGGGAAGCGTCGGGGAAGCCTCGTTGACCGGATACTCCTTCCAATTAGCGGGCACCTTGGTTTCGCGCTGCGCGAGCCGTTGGATGAACTCCGCAATCTTCCAGGCGGTGTAGCCCGTCTCGTTCGTGCTGTCCGAGACCAGCTCTTCCACTTCCGGAAAGGCGTGCTCATGGTCGCGCTTGATGAACAGGATTTTGTAGCGCACGAGTTTGAGCATTTTCTCGTCACTCAGGTCTGTGTCGTTCATGTCGATTGTCTCCTTCGGGTTTGTCTCGGCATCATCGTTGATAACGCCGTCGGTTGATGAAATCGCAAGACTACTCTCAATCTCGCCCTGACTGTTCCAAGTCTCGGCGGGCGTCTGTGTAGTGCCGCCCACCATGACATCCATCCCGTCGTCGGCCACCCTCTGCGCCCCTTGCAGCGTCCTGACGAACAGCTCCATCCCGTACGCGAAGACCGTGAAGGGGAGCAACATCACCTGGCCGAACAGCCGCATCATGTTGGTCGTGCCGTTCGAGTCGCCACCGGCGTCGCCTCGTCCCCGCGGCCTTTCAAATCGGTTGCTCATAACAGTCCCCCTGAAGTCGTGGTGTGCTGTTCCGGCCCCTTACCTGCTGCGGCTCGCGACACGCAGCAACATCGCTCCGACGGCAATAAAGACAATGGTGTTGAT
>JAIVJM010000294.1 GCA_020199995.1 Acidobacteriota bacterium
GCGATGTCCTGGTGCGTGAGCCCCTTTACCTCGTCGCCCTCGGCCTCGCGCAGTAGGAGCGAGGCGAGGCGCGGGATCATCCCCTTGAAGGCGACCTCCTCCAACTGCTGCTCGGCCTGCATCATGCGCCGCCCCATCACCTCGAGGATGCTCAACGCGATCTTCGGCTTCGACAGCAGCAGCCGCTGCACGTCGGCTCGGCTCATCGTGCAAACTAGCGACTCCTTGACCGTCTCGGCGAAGGTGTTATACATGCCCTGGCCGATGCAGCCCATCTCGCCGAAGAACGACATCGGCCCGATCTGCGAGATGACCAGCTTGCGGCCCTCCGACGACATCTTGTAAATCTGCACCGCGCCTTTCTTGAGGAGGAAGAGCGCCTCCCGGGTCTCCCCCGGCGTGTAGATGACACGGCCGGCCGGGGCGGTGTGCATCACCGTGGCGCGATCGACCTCCTTCATCTCCTCCATCGTCAGATCGCGGAACAGATCCATCGCCGAGAGGTGGCCGATCTTCGATTTCAACTCGCCGACCTCAATGGCCGAGGGCGGCCCGAGACTCATGAGGCCGCCCATGACTTTCATCTTAATCATGTCCATCGCAGTTGGCATGTCGGGGTCTCCTTTCGATAATAGACCTCTTGCGAAAGTCAGGGTCATCGAAAATATCGACCGCTAAATTGCTGGCTATCGCATTCAGTCAAACTGACTTTCGCAAGAGGTCTAATATTGCCGCCCGTGCGCGCGCAAATCTGGCCGGCTCGTTGGGACGAGTCGGGCGAGGGAACCGGCGCGCAAAAGCAGCGTTCCAGCCGAAGCGTAAGAAGTGTTAACTAGAGCCGGTCGGCGGGAACACTCTTCGCCTCCCGCCGGCCGGTAACAGCACTTCAAAACAGCGTCCGCTCTCGTACACTCTCAATTATTCCGGGTTGATTGAGGTTTTAGACCAACTCACTAGCCGAGGCGACGGAACTGAGGCTCGGTAACAATTTCAAGACTTTACCCACACGCTCGCGAAGGGCGCGAGTATATCACCGAATCCCGGTTACGCAAGCAAATCCCCCGCAGCCGGCCTGCTCATCAGGTCTGCCATCCGTAAGCAAGCTTACAGAAGTAGCATCACTATTTTAGTGCATTATGACGCGCGGGCGGCAGAAGCGGGCCCGGCGAGAGGGCGGGCCCGCTGCTGCAAAAATCGCGGCCGCCCGCCGACGTGAGCTGAAACTTAATGCCATGACGGACGAGACGCGGAGCAAGCACGAGAGCATCCAGGCCGGGGTGCCTGTTCCGGCCGGCCGGGACGGGGACGGGGCGCGCGCGGCGCTGCTCGCGGAGGCCGAGCGCCGGCTCGAACTCGCCGCGGGGCGTGACGCCGCGCGGGGGCTGCGCCGCGTCGTCAACGCGACGGGCGTCGTGTTGCACACGAACCTCGGGCGCGCGCCGCTCTCCGAGGCCGCGCGGGTTGCTGTCGCGCGCGAGGCCGCCGGCTACTGCACGCTCGAATACGACTTGGAGACGGGCGGGCGCGGCCGGCGCGGGGCGCGTGTCGAAGAACTGCTCGCGGAACTGACCGGCGCGGAGAGCGCGCTCGTCGTCAACAACTGCGCGGCCGCCGCGCTGCTCACGCTCTCGGCGCTGGCGAGTGGCGGCGAGGCCGTCGTCTCGCGCGGCGAGCTAGTCGAGATCGGCGGCGACTTCCGCGTGCCCGACGTGATGTCGCAGTCCGGCGTCGCGATGGTCGAGGTCGGCACGACCAACCGGACGAAGCTCTCGGACTACGAGCGCGCGATCACCGGGGAGACGCGGATGATCCTGCGCGTCCACCCGTCGAACTACCGCATCGTCGGCTTCACGGCGGCACCCGGCCTGGGGGAGTTGGCCGACCTCGCGCACGACCGCGGCCTGCCGCTTTTTGAGGACGCCGGTTCGGGCGCGCTCTGCGACCTGAGCCCTTACGGGCTGACGGACGAGCCTGTCATCAGCGAGTCAATCGCGCGGGGCGCGGACGTGGTCGCCTTCAGCGGCGACAAGCTGCTCGGCGGGCCGCAGGCTGGGCTCGTCGTGGGCCGGCGCGAGTTCGTCGAAGTCTTACGCCGCCACCCGCTCTACCGCGCACTGCGCGCCGACAAACTGGCGCTGGCCGCGCTCGAAGCCACGCTCGAAGCCTACCGCCGCGGCGCGGCGCTCGCCGAAGTGCCGACCCGGCGCATGCTCGCGGCCACGAGCGGGGAGGTGGAGGCCCGCGCCCGCGCGTTCCTCTCCCGCGTGGAAGGGTGTCGGGCGCCGCAGAGCCTCCGGGGCCAAATCATCACGGGCGAGTCGGCCGTCGGCGGCGGTTCCGCGCCGGACGTACACCCTCGCACGGCCCTCGTCGCGCTCACCCACGAATCACTCTCGCCCGGCGAGTTGGGTAAGGCTTTGCGGTTTTCGGCGACGCCGGTGATCGCGCGCGTCGCCGACGGCAGGGTACTCCTTGATTTACGGACGGTGGCGGAGAACGAAGAGGCCGAACTGCTCCGGGTGTTGACGAGCCTGCCGGGATGAGCCGGCCGTGGTCGCACGAACTTCGCCCGACCGTAATCAAGATTACAGAAGCAGTGCCCGAAGCTAGGCGATAGTGGGCGGCAGAGCAGAGCGATTATTTGACATGCGGTGTGGTGTCTGCCGAGCGTTGCAGGTTTCTTTGCGGAGGTGCTTCTGTTCTGGTGAATGGCGCGGTCTTCAAAACCGTCCGTGGGCCTGTGAGAGCAGGCCCAGGTAGGTTCGATTCCTACACGCCTCCGCCAAAAATTCTCAAAAAGAGTACTCACGCATACCCCTCCGCCACACGCGTCCGGGGCCGCTTCCTCCGGACGTCCGGGCCGCTGAAGCGAATCCTGAAGAGGGCGCGCTCCTTCGGCCCGGACGACGCGCGGGCCGCCCGCCCGACGGAAAATTGTCGAGTGTAAGGGTGATTACATACCGCCCCCACGAGCCGGTGTAAGTTACCTCCGCCTCAGCTGAGCTTATCAGTACAGCCCGGCCGACTGTCCTCCGAAAATTCTTTACGGCCGAAGGACAGCCCGCCCGCTTCCACCGGCTTGACTTTAGAGTAGAGGCGAAGGCTTAGAGTTCCGTTCGTAGCCGACTCGCCGGCTGACGACCGAGGGCCGCTCAGTTATCTCAGTTATCGCGCAGCCCGCCGCGCGGTGTAACGCGAACAGTAGAAGCATTGTGACCGCCGGGCCTCTCAGGCGTCGGCGCGATCCGGGGTGTGCCTGAAGCGCAACGGCGCTCCGGCACGGCCCGAAGCCGGACAACCCGGGCGGTCCGGAAAGTTTGCACGCGTCTCGCGTGCTCGCCTTGCGGGAACGACGCCGTGACTCGCCTAGTCACCGCGAAAGCCCTTCGCGGCGCTCGTTCAGAAGCAGTTCAGCCAACTTGACCCTTAGAGAAAGCGAAAGGAAAAACCATGAAAGGATACAGACTCCGTACGCTACCCGTCTTACTCGCCGTCCTGATGATGACAGCGAGTCTCACGGGCCTGCCCGCCGCGTCCGCGCAGAGCGGCGGCACCCGCGCGAGCGGCGATCAAACACCGCCGTTCGACTTCAACGACGACTTCTACCGCCAGAACGGTTTCGTCCCCGAGAACATCCTGATGAGGATCGGCACCCCCGGCGTCCGCGAGGGCGACTGGATGTTCGACACCACCTCCGACCCGACACGCCGCGGCGTCCGCGACAAAGAAACGACGGGCGGGTGGAACGCCTCCGGCGCTCTCATCTACTACAACATCTTCGGCATGGCGATGCCGAACATCTTCGAGCGCGACGCCGCCGGCAACCTGACGGCGCGCGGCGCGCGGGCCAAGGAGATCGCCAACAGTTACCGCGCGTTCCTCTTCCCGAAGGCGAGCGCCGGCTCGAAGCTCGACCCCGGCCTGCCGAACCGGCGTCAGGACAACGTCTTCGACACCCGTAACGGCTACTTCAGCAACAACCCGACGGGCATCTGGATCCTCGCCTTCGTCGTTTTCACGCCGAAAGCGTCCACGGCGGAGGGTAAAAAGATCCTCGACCCGATCGCCGCGACTAACGGCAGGGACCTGGATGGCACGCCCATACTCCAGTCCGCCAGCCAGATCGACGGCCTAGTCCAAGAGGGCTTGGTCGAACTTCGTTTCCGAGCACAAGATGGGAGCCAGGGTTTTCCCTGGGTATTTTGACCGGTCATCTCTGACCCCCGGTTCGGGGGCATCGCGCCTGACGCTTTTGTCGCGACGGTCAAAAACTCTGACGGCTCGGAGCAGTCGCCTGAGATCCGCGCCAACTTCCTGAGCCTGCAAACGACCGGTGACTGGCTGAAGTAACTGCTTGCTTCGAGTAGCGAGGCTACACGTCCCCGCAAGGGCCGAGGGGCGGCAGGCAAATCCGGTCAGCCAACCGGGTTCCGCCTGCCGCCCTTCTACCTTCCACGCTAAGGCGACCGGGCAGGGGCGTAAGAGCTAGAAATCTCATCACCGCCGAAGACCTGACACGGACGGAGAAACCAGCATGACGAGCCAACGGGAAAAACTGACGGCAGCCGCCGACCCCGCGAGGCGCGGGATCGGAATGCGACGCTGAACGGGTCGAAGGACGCTCCCGGTCGGGGGCGGCGATTTTGATCCGAAGGAGCGCGGGAGCGAATCTCCGCCCTCGGTCTAGCCCTATTCGCGGCGGGATCGCTTCGCTCCACCATCTGACGGAAAGTAAGGACTCGCCGCATGACGAACCGTACCTGCAAAAGAATCTTCCCGCTCTTGGACGGCCTCTTGATCACCGCCCTCGCGCTCGGCTCGGCGGCGTGCGGCGGCGACAGCTCGGGCGCGGCGCGGCCGCCCGTCCTGCGCGTGAGCATGATCCCCAACACCGACCCCGGCAAGATCGTCCGCGAGAGCCGGCCCCTCGTCGAGTACCTGGAGAGGGAGACGGGCGCGAAAGTCGAGCTGACGGTGCCGACCAACTACGCGGCCGTCGTCGAGGCCATCGCCCACGATCAGGTGGACATCGCCTACCTCGGCGGCTTCACCTACGTGCAGGCGTCCGGGCGCGCTGGCGTCCGCCCGCTCGTGCAGCGCGAGCGCGACCGCAACTTCCACAGCGTCTTCATCACGCAGCCCGGCTCCGGCATCGAGAGCCTCGCAGACCTCAAGGGGCGCACCTTCGCCTTCGGCGACGTGAACTCAACTTCGGGACACCTCATGCCGGGATACTTCATGCGGCAGAACAACGTTAACCCCGAAGTGATCTCGAAGGCCGCCTACACGGGCGGCCACGACGCGACGGCGCTCGCCGTGGCGAACAAAAAGGTGGACGCGGGCGCGATGGACGAGGCCGTCTTCGAGAAGATGACGAAGGAGGGCAAGCTCGACCCCGCGAAGGTCAAAGTCTTCTACACGACGCCGCCCTTCTTCGACTACGTCTGGGCGGCGCGCAAGGGGCTCGATCCGCAACTGGCCGAGAAGTTCTCGGCCGCCTTCCTGAAGATGTCGTCGGGCGGCGGGTCGCAGAAGCCCCTCCTCAACTTGTTGGGCGCGACCCGTTACGAGTGGGCGAACGATTCCGACTACGACAGGCTGCGGCAGGCGGCGCGCGCCGCGGGGTTGATGAAATGATCTACTCGCTCGACGGGGTGACGAAACAGTACCGGACCGCCCGACCGGCGGTCTCTTGGAGTTCGGCGGGCGTGAGATCGGCCGGATGTCGGGGCGCGAGCTGCGCGGCCTGCGGCGCAGGGTCGGCACCGTCTACCAGCAGCACCACCTCGTGCCCTCGCTCTCCGTCCTCGACAACGCACTCTGCGGCCGTCTCGGTCGCTGGTCGCTGCTGCACACGCTCGGCAGCGCCCTGCGCCCGTCGAGGCAGGAAGTCGAGGAGGCGGCGGCGGTGCTCGAAGCGGTCGGCCTGGCCGACAAGCTGAGGGCGCGCGCCGACGAGTTGTCGGGCGGGCAGCAGCAGCGCCTCGCCATCGCCCGCGCGCTGATGCAGGAGCCGGACGTGCTGCTGGCCGACGAGCCCGTCGCGTCGCTCGACCCCGCACTGGCCGACTCGATCATGAGCCTGCTGGTGAGGATCGCCGCCGACAGCAAACGCACGCTCGTCGCCTCGCTCCACGCGGTCGAGTTGGCCCGCAGCTACTTCCCGCGCATCGTCGCGCTGCGGGGCGGGAGGGTGGCCTTCGACGTGAGCGCCGGCCACTTAGACCAAGAGATGTTGGACGACGTGTTCGTAAACACCACCCCCGAGGCGAAGGAGAGACCGCGGCCCGATGCCCACACCTGGGGCAAACTTCACTGTGCTCGCTGACGCCGTGCTCGGAAGGCGTCAGGGCGGCGACCTCACGCTGCGGCGCGTGGCCGTCGCGGTCGTCTGCGCGGGCGCGCTCGCCGTCTGCTGGCGCGCGGCGGAGATTCGCCCCCTCGCGCTCTTCGAGGCGGGGGCGCTCGCCTCCGCTTGGGCGTTCGTCCGCGGGCTCTTCCCGCCGGACTTCTCCCCCGCCTTCCTCCGCGTCGTCGTCGCGGCCGCCGGCCAGACCCTCGCCATAGCCGTCGCGGGCACGGCCCTCTCGATGCTCGTCGGACTCCCGCTCGGCGTCCTGTCCGCCGCCACGCTGTGGCGGCGCGGCGCGCTGCTCGAAGGTGAAAACGAGAGCGCCGCCGCGCGCGTGATGGCCGTCGTGAGCAGCGCGGCGCGCGCCCTGCTCGGATTCCTCCGCGCCGTGCCCGATCTGGTCTGGGGTCTGCTGTTCGTGGTGGCCGTGGGGCTAGGCTCGCTCGCCGGGACGCTCGGGTTGGCCGTGGCTTACGGCGGCGTGCTCGGGCGCGTCTACGCGGACGTGTTCGAGGACGTAGACCCGCGCCCGGTCGAAGCGCTACGCGCGTGCGGGGCGACGCGGGCGCAAGTCTTCCTGCGCGCGGTCTGGCCGCAGGCCGCTCCGAGCATCACCGCCTACACGCTCTACTCGCTCGAATGCTCCGTCCGCGCCGCTTCCGTGCTCGGCTTCGTGGGGGCGGGCGGCATCGGTTACGAAATCAACCTCTCGATGCGGATGTTCGAGTACGGGCAGGTCACGACCCTGATCCTCGCGTTCGTCCTGCTACTGACCGCGAACGACGCCTTCAGCCGCTTCCTGCGTCGGCGTCTGCACGCGGCCCGCGCGCCGGAGGACTCGTTCGTGAGCCGGCTGAGGGGGCGTGTCGTCAATTACGTCGCGGAGCGCGCGCCCCGCGCGCCCGCGCGTCAGGCCGGGTGGGTCGCCGGCCGGGCGGCGTGGCCCGCCCTCGCCGCGGCCGTGTGCGCCAGCTTCTACGCGGTCGGCTTCACACAGGGCGCGCTCTTCGACGCCGGCGTCGCCGGGCGCGTCTCCCGCTTCGTCGGGCAGATGTTCCCGCCGGATTTCGACTCGACGTTTCTGTCGGGTCTGATCGTGCCGCTGTTCCAGACCGTCGGCATCTCCGTGACGGGCACCCTGCTCGGCATCGTCTTAGGCGCGGCCCTCGCCCTGCCGGCGACTGCGACGCTCATGCTCGTCGGCACAGACGCGGCGGGAAGCCACACTCTAACCGGGCGGGCCGCGCGCCGGCTCGCGTACCAGGCCGCGCGGCTCGTCTTCACGTTGCTGCGCTCGATCCCGGAACTGGTCTGGGTCTTAATCTGCATCTTGGCGGTCGGCCTCGGGCCGTTCGCCGGAACTTTAGCGATAGGGCTGCACACGGGCGGCGTCCTCGGCAAGCTCTACGCGGAGACGCTCGAAGAAGTGCCGCGCGGGCCGGTCGAAGCTCTGCGCGCGGCGGGCGCGCGCCCGCTCCAGATTCTGCTGTGGGGGATGTGGCCGCAGGCGCGGCCGATGCTCACGAGCTACACGGTATTGCGTTGGGAGATGAACCTGCGCGTCTCGGCCGTGCTCGGGCTGGTCGGCGGCGGCGGCCTCGGTCAGGCCGTCTACAACAACGTGCAGCTCGGTTTCTACCCGCGCCTGGCGACGCTCATCCTGCTCGTCTACGCGCTGGTTCTAACGGCCGGCTGGATCGGCGACACGCTACGACGCCGGGCCGGCGGCCACTTGGCGGCACGATAGTTCGGACGTGCGGGATTGAGCGGTTAGTAAGAACTGCTGAAGGAGAAGGAAATGATGCGTCTGACGGAGATGGTCAACTGCGCCGGTTGAGCGGCCAAGCTCGCGCCGAGCGATCTCGCCCAAGTTTTGGGCGGGCTTAAAATTCCCGAAAACCCCAATCTGCTCGTCGGCATCGAGACGGCGGACGACGCCGGGGTGTACATGCTCAGCGAAGACCTCGCGCTCGTGCAGACCGTGGACTTCTTCACGCCCATCGTTGACGACCCTTACGACTACGGCC
>JAIVJM010000124.1 GCA_020199995.1 Acidobacteriota bacterium
GAGAGCCGCAGGTGCGGATGATCTCGAACGAGACGGGGGGATGGCTGAGCGCTGGGGAGGCGCAGAGTGCGGAGTATTGGGGCCGGCAGGTGCGCGCGCGGGTGAGGTTCTGGGGGGGGCTCAGGGAGGTGGTGAGGGAAGGCGGGAGGGTGCTGGTGGAAGTGGGCGGCGGGATGGGGCTGGGCCGGATCGTGAGGCAGGGAGGGATGGGAGAGGTAACGGTGAGCGAGACGCTGAGGAGAGAGGGAGGAGAATACGAGCGGGTGGTGAGGGCGGTGGGAGAGGTGTGGAGAGGAGGAGGGGAGGTTAGATGGGAGAAGTATTACGGGGGAGAGAAGAGGAATCGAGTGGAGGTGCCGGGATACGCTTTCCAGCGCCAGCCTTTCTGGTTTCAGGGGGTGGCAGCCTCTCGCCGTAAACAGCCGGCGAAAGCTAAGATTTCGGAAACAAACGGTCGTGGTTGGGAGTGTTATGCTCCGTCATGGCAACGCACTCCATCCGTCCAAGCGCCTCAACATTCACCAACTGCTTCAAACTGGCTAATCTTTTGCGATGCGTTTGATTTGGGTCAGCGAATGGCAGCGGAGTTGGAGCAGCAGGGATGCACGGTCACGACCGTCGTCACCGGTCACTCTCTCGCTCTAGGCGATTTCTGTACGATTAATCCGCGAACTCCCGCACACTATGATGCTCTGATTAACCATCTCAAATCGTCTGACCGGCCACCGGAAAATATCGTTCACCTCTGGAACTTAACCAATTCGTCATTAGCAGAAGAGGCCGATTTTGAGCAGCACCAATACGTGGGGCTTTACAGTCTGCTCTTTCTCACGCAGTCGTTGGAATTGAACGGGGTGAGCAGCCCTTTAAAAATCACAGTCATCTCGAACGGCCTACAGGAAGTTACGGGCGAAGAGAGCATATGCCCGGCGAAGACAACCATTCTGGCGGCAGTCCGAGTCATCCCGCAGGAATATCCGAACATAAAGTGCTGCCACGTGGACGTGAGCCTTGATTTCATCTACGCGCATCAGGATAACCTCGCAGAGCTGTTGCTTAATGAAGTCTATTCCGGCACGCCGGAGAAGTTTGTTGCCTATCGTGGCCATTATCGTTGGGCGCAACGATTCGCGCCGCTACCTCAATTAAAATTCGATGAACGCAAGCTGCCGCTCAAGGAAAAAGGTGTTTACTTAATTACGGGCGGGCTCGGCGAGCTTGGCAGGGTCGTGTCCCGCCATCTTGCCGAAAGATTCGTTGCCCGGCTCGTACTCGTCGGACGTACTCCCCTGCCTGAGACCAGCGAACTACGTTCAGAGCTGAGTGTGGCCGCGCAGAGCGCCCCGGCTCAGCGAATACTAAAAGATATCAGGAGACTTGAGGAGCTGGGCGCTGAAGTTCTATTGCTCCAAGCCGATGTCTCGGATGAGGAGCAGATGCGACGCGTGCTCGACCGCGTCTACGCAGACTTCGGAAGATTGGATGGCGTCATTCACGCCGCCGGTTTGAGCACCTCTGAGCTGCTCCGACCGATACAGGAGACCGATCCGCAATACTGCACGAAACATTTCATGCCCAAAGCGCAAGGCGCCGCCGTGCTGTCGAAGATACTACGCGACCGTGAGACAGACTTCGTCGTGCTCTTCTCGTCGCTCTCTTCCGTCATCGGCGGGCTTGGAATGTGCTCATATGCGGCGGCCAACACGTATCTGGATGCCAGCGCCGTCGCCCACAACAGGTTGGCCGGGGCGACGCGCTGGCTGAGCATCAACTGGGACGGCTTTAACCTTTCAGAACAGCCAGACGCTCATGGCGTTGACGGCGCTCTGCTCAACGCCTCGAAAGGCGTTGCAGCTTTCGAAGCGGCTTTGAACGTGTCAGGAGAGCCGCAGATACTCATCTCGGCTACAGACCTCGAACAGAGATTGAGCCAGTGGATATATCATGAAAATGAAGCTGAACAGACCGGGCAACAGGACGCGGCTCAGAACGTATACCCACGTCCCAGCCTGCAAACCGAATACGTGGCAGCAACGGATGACATCGAACGCAAGCTGGTCGAAATCTGGGAAAGCCTGCTCGGCATTGCCCCGATTGGAACGCGTGATAACTTCTTTGATCTCGGCGGCCACTCTTTATTGATGACCCAGCTCGTTTCGAGATTGAGGCTCGCGTTGCATTTAACTATTCCTTTGCGGAGCCTCGTTGAATTACCTACCATCGAGCAGCTGGCTCAGTCGATTCGCAGAATGAACGTCCCTGAATCGAAGGAGCCACGCGAATCACATCTGGTCGAAATCCAAAGAGGCACGACCGGCTTTCCATTCTTTTGCGTTCACCCGCTCGGCGGCGGTGTCTCCGTCTTCCTCGACCTCGCACGACAGCTCGGCGCTGAGCAGCCCTTTTATGCATTCCAAGCCATGGACGTTCAGACCTTATCCAAACTCGGAATCGTCCACTCATCGCTCGAAGACATGGCGAGCGATTATTTGAGAGAACTGCTGAGTGTCCAGCCGAAGGGGCCGTACTGCCTGGGCGGGCTTTCGCTGGGAGGTCAAATCGCTTTCGAGATGGCGCAGCAGTTGCTAGCCAGAGGAGAGAAAATCACATTTCTCTGTATGTTCGATACTTTCGCTCCCAACCCTCACGCGCCAATCCCTGATGACAATGAGCTGCTCGTAGGATTCGCGCGCGAACTGGCGGCGAGTGCCGGAAAGGATATTGCTCTGACCTTGGACGACCTTAATCTGGATGGCAGAGAGCCGAAGATTACAGAAGTGCTCAATCGCCTCAAGCGTGAGAACCTCATTGCACCCAACACTAGTCCATCGGCAGTGGAAGCTTTTTTTGAAGGAGTCCGCACGAGAGTCAAGCTCAGTCAAAATTATTCACCACAGGTTTACCCGGGGAAGCTCACGCTTTTCCGCGCCGCCGAAATCAGCCCTGATCTCAAGTCCTGGGTGGATGTCAATGACCAAACCCACGGATGGAGCAAATTCTCCGCAAGCGTCGAGACCATAGAGGTACCCGGCGACCACTCCACCATCTGTCTACCGCCCAACGTCGAAACACTCGCGCGACGTCTCGCCGCATGTCTGGAGGAAGTGCGTTGCGGATTTCCTTCCGCTGCGTAGAGGTCTGGGAAGCACGCCGGAAGCTGGAAGGCACGCGATTTTCCATGTGATGGGTGAATGTCACTTCAACCCGTTCGGGGTCAAAGCTGCTAGAGGAAGCGTATAAAACAATGAGGATCGTTCCCTTCCTATTGAAAAACTCAAAACGGACGCTGATTCTCGCCGTGATCGCTGGCGTCATCAGCGGCGCGGCCAATACCGGACTGCTCGCCGTCATCAATTCAGCCCTGAGCAGTGAGGGGCAGGCGAGAACCAGACTGATGTGGCTGTTCTTTGGTCTGTGCATCTTCCTGCCCCTGACGAGGGGCATTTCGGAGATGATACTTAACCAGATCGGCCAAAACGCGCTCTTTGAGTTGCGCATTAAATTGTGTCGTCAAATTCTGGGTGCACCCTTACAGAGGCTCGAATCGCTCGGCGCGCACCGCCTGCTCGCGGCTCTCACAGATGATGTCCCGGCTATCACCAATGTCGTGACGGTGATTCCCATCCTCTGTATCAGTATCGCCGTGGTGATAACTTGCTTGATTTATCTGGGATGGCTGTCGTGGGTAGTGTTGCTCATGACGCTGGGATTTATGGTATTGGGAATCATTACGTATCAGATACCTGTGTTGAGAGCGATTAAGACACTCGGAAAGGCACGCGAAGAGGCGGACGCTCTACTGAAGCACTTTCGCGCCTTAACTCAGGGCACAAAGGAACTCAAGCTTCACCATCAGCGAAGGGAAGCCTTCCTGTCGGATGTGTTAAGTACGACGGCTGATTCGATGAGACGATTCAATATCTCAGGTTTGAGAATTTATACAGCCGCCGGAAGCTGGGGGCAAATTCTGGTTTTCGTCGTCATCGGCTTGGTGGTCTTCTGGATGCCCACGATGAAGCAGATAGACACGAAGACGCTGACGGGCTACACGCTGACGCTAATCTATCTTATGACGCCGTTGCAGGTCATGATGAACCTTATGCCCACACTGGGTCGGGTCAACGTGGCGTTAAAAAAGGTCGAAGATCTGGGACTGGCGTTGACCTCCGGGAGAGTTGAAGGGGAGGGAGGGAGCCTTAAACTAAGAGGCTCAGACTGGCAAAGCCTGGAGCTGGTCGGTGTCACACATGAATATAAAGTTGAGTCGGTAGACGCCAATTTTATGCTCGGCCCGATAAATATGAAGCTTTACCCGGGAGAGTTAGTCTTTATTGTAGGCGGCAACGGTAGCGGAAAGACGACTCTCGCCAAATTGATTACCGGTTTGTACGCACCCGACGAAGGCGAAATCCGGCTTAATGGCGAGCCTATTACGGACGAAAATAGAGAAGATTATCGTCAACTCTTTTCCGTCATCTTCTCCGATTTTTA
>JAIVJM010000125.1 GCA_020199995.1 Acidobacteriota bacterium
GAGCTGATCGAGAAGTTCCCGGTCCTGCGGGTCGAGGCGGTGCCGCAGCGAGGCGACCTGGTCCGACATGACGTCGAGCGCGCGCCCCTTGCGTCGTAGGATGGTGGTCAGGGCGAGACGTAGGGCACGGGCGTCGGTGGGCGCGGTGCTGGCGTGCAGCGAGACGGTGGCGGATGTCTGACCGGAGAGTGTGGCGAGGTAGGCCAACTTCTGGCGCTCGGAGCCGGCAGAGAGGATGCGCGAGAGGTTGCGCTCGGCTATCTCTTGCTCGCGCTCCTTGAGTTGGACGGCGCGCGGCGCGTCACCCTTGGCCGAGTAGAGCTGGGCGAGGTTGGCGAGCGAGACCCCCACGTCCGGGTGGTCCGGGCCGAGGACCTTCTCGCGGATGGCGAGAGAGCGAGTCAGGAGCGGTTCGGCGCGGGCGTAGTCATCCTTCTTCTTGTACAGCAAGGCGAGGTTGTTGAGGTCGACGGCAACGTGTAGATTGTCGGGGCCGAGCGTCTTCTCCTGGATGGCGAGGGCGCGCGCCAGGAGCGGCTCGGCGCGGTCAAAGTGGCCCGCGCCTGTGTATAGGCGACCGAGGTTACCAAGGAAAACGGCCACGTTAAGGTGGTCCGGGCCGAACGCCTTCTCGCGGATGGCGAGGCCGCGCCTCAAGAGCGGCTCGGCGCGGGCGTACATACGCCGCTCGATGTAGAGTAGGGCTAAGGAGTTGAGTACGGTGGAAATCTTCAAGTCGTCCGGGCCGTATGCCTTCTCCTGGATGGAGAGCGCGCGCAGGAAAAGCTGCTCGGCGCGGTCGTAATCGCCCCGCTTCCTGTACAGGCTGGCGAGGTTGAGAAGTATGGAGGCGACGTCCGGGTGGACGGGGCCGCGCACCTTCTCCGCGATGGCGAGAGAGCGCTCTAGCAGCGGCTCGGACCGCACGTATTCGCCCTTCAACCTGTACAGCAGTGCCAGGTTGTTGAGCGCGGCGGCGACATCCATGTGGTCCGGGCCGCGCATCTTCTCGCTGATTGCGAGCGCGCGCACGAAAAGAGGCTCGGAGCGCGCGTACTCACCCCGCTGCCTGTACAGGTTGGCGAGGTGGTCGAGCGCGATGGCCACGTCACTGTGCTCGGGGCCGAGCAGCTTCTCCCGAATGGCGAGCGCGCGTCCGGCCAGTTCGGTCGCGGCGCTGTGGCCTCCCGCCCCGGCCAGCTTAGTGGACTGCGTGAGTAATTCCTTAGCCGCCGGGCGCAACTCCTCGATGCGCAACTCGTAACGACCAGCCGCCGCTTTCTCATCCAGCATGCGCACCGACAAGGTGTAGCGGCCCGAAGTCTCCGCGATGAGCAGCAAGGGCTCCGGCCCCTGTGTGCCGTTCGGGCTGTCCACTTCTATGATCCGTTTGCCATCCGGGGCGGACGCGGAGACGACCACGTCTACGCCGCGTTGCTCGACAACCGCGTGGAGGAAATCACCCTGCCGGAGTGTGACACGGTAATTATGTGGTGCGGCGCCCGTGATCTCTCGCTCGACGGCTTTTCCCAACTCAAGCTTTTGAGCTTCCTGCGCGCGGCTTCCCGCCGCGAAAAGACCAATCATCAGTAGGGCAAGGCATAGACGTTTAGCCATTTGATTACCTCCAAGCGCGTGGGCTTCTTTCAGAGCTATGGGCCAACAATAGTTGTGTGGGGCCTTCGGGTTTCCCGCTTGAAGGTAAGACGATGGCAGGACGGCGGAAACTTACTATCCGCAAGCCGTCAAGTCAACGCCGTCGTCTCGCGGGTGACACGCGCGTCATGCGGGCGCCTAGCTTCAATGGCACGGCCTGTTGGGAGCGGCCTCGCAGTGGAACTATCCCCTCCCGGGTGATTGTTGTAAATTAATGGCATGAAGAAGGTCACTAATTCTTATTGGAGGTATTGCGAGCTGCCTTTTCATTGACTGAGGTGTTAATGAAAATGAGCAGATCGAAGAAGAAGACGCCCGTCTCCGGGATGGCCGCGGCCCGGAGCGAGAAGCAGGATAAGAGGCTCTACAACCGCCGCTACCGCCGAGCTTGTAACCAGTCCCTTCACATGAATCCGGCGCGCGAGGTGGTGCCACTCCTTCGGGAGTACAGTAACCCCGCGGCGATGGCGAAGGACGGGAAAGCTTGGTTCGACCCGAAGAAGTTCCCGAGACTGATGCGGAAATAACCGGCGGGCGAATCGGTAGTCCTGCCGCCGGGGCGGAGGGCCGCAAAGCGAGATAAAAGCGTATCTGGAATGGGAGAAAAAGCGGTCGTTACGGCGTGAGCGCGCGCCCGGCATGCGAGGTAGGCACTGCAGGCGGAGGAACGAGCTTCGTCGATGCCGGGTTGAGCGTGACGACTCCCGCCGCCTGGAGATACGAGAAGAATGACCGCACCACTGAAAGCTTAGCCGTTATCGTCGCGGGTTTGCGCTTGTCACGGATGAGGCCATCGCGGTAGCGGATGACATGCTCAGGAGTGACCTGTGTGGGGTGCAGCCACCCGACTGACTTAAAGAATTTTCTAATGCCGCGCTGGTACGCCTCGCGAGTCTCATTCGAGAGCGACTTCTGGATGAAGGGCGTGACCAAGCGCTGATCGAAACGGATGGCCGTGGAGGGCCCACGCTGAGCGCTCAGGAGCTCGGTGGTCATGACCTCGTCACTCATCTATGCCTCGTCACTGATTGTTACGGTGTAGTTGATGTAATCTACTGTGAGACGGCTCCCGTCGAGGAGTTCGGTGCCGAGCAGCGAGTCGTCCCCGGAGCTGATGATGACCTCGACGGCGCGCACCTCGCCCAGCCACTCGACCTCCAGCTCCGCAATGTCCGCTATTGCCCTGATCCTCCCGACCCCGATGATGGGCACGCGCCCGAGCACGGTCAGGTTGAGGCGGATGGCTTCCGCGTGCGGGAGCACCAGCGCCCCATCAAAGCCGGTGTCGATCAGGCAATCGAGCGTCTCACCAGCCGCCGTCCGGACTTGTAGCCACGGCTCGCGCCGGGCGTTGACGCTACCGTCTTCGCGCGCCATAGCCCCCTACCCGGTAGGCTGCGTCTTGACCGATGCGCAGGAGGTAGAAGAGCCGGTCGGGGAGTTCCTGACGCCCGGCGCGCAGAGCGGCCAGACCGGTCTGACCGAGGAAGTAGAGTTCGGTCTCTGGTTCAATAGCGACGAACTCGCCTTCGTGATCGGGCTCGAGCAGGGCGCGCAGTCGCTCGTCGTAGAGGCGCTGCCCGCTCTCTGCCAGATCGTCCGAGGCTTCTGCGCCTTCCTTGCGTAGGGTGCTCATGCTTTTCCTCTCCTACAACCCGAATTTCTGGGGTCTTGACTCTAGCATAATCTATGGCCTAAGTCCCTAAGTCGTAAAAGTGCAACATCTGGCGGAGTGTTCTTTGAACATAATAATTTCTGTGATGCAGAATATTAGAATCTGTAAGTTGATCGGGAAATACCTTGAGATTAGTGTAGACGGGCGTTACGTCCTCTTCGCGAGCTTCGCGGAGGACCTCATGGCGAACGACTCAAACCACCAGCAGGACATCTTCGTCAGCGACGTCCAGACGGGACTCACGACCCTTGTCAGCGTCAACAGCGCGGGCACGGCCAGCGGAAACTTCGGTTCCACTTACGGCGTGATGACGCCCGACGGACGATACGTCGCCTTCCGCAGCGCCGCGAGAAATCTGGTTGCCATATGAGGGCGAGATTCGCAACTATGTCGCGCACGCGGCGAGTTGATAGAACGGTCACACGTGGTGAGTTGATAGTGTAATGACCTGATAAGCGCGCGCGCGCCGCCGGTCTGATTACCACTTACTATCTCACCAAGGCGAGCAGCACACTGATCACAAAGGCGAGCAGGAACAGGAAAACGATCAAGGGGATTTTCCACTGCAGATCGCTTTTGAATCCGGCGCCGCAATTCCGGCACACTCGCTCGCTGCTCGGCGCCATCTGCCGACATCTTCCGCAGGGGCGGCGCGGCGCGGTCGTGTCGCGCCCACACGAACCGCAAAATTGCGCGGCGGCGGGCGCGCCACAGAACGGGCACACACGACTCGGAAGGTGCGCGGCGGCGTGGCCGCCGGCTGGAGACTGCCACTGCTCGAAACTCATCTTGGCCTCCCGTCAGGCCGGCTTGCCGGTGAGGGCCGCTTCTATCGCCATCCCATGCTCGCGGTTGCCGGGCATCCCCATGCGGTGGAACTTAGCGACAAACGGTTTCGCCGGGTCGAGAATCTTGATGTGCGTGAAAAGCCCTCCGGTGGAAGCCTCGACCGGCGGGAGACTGCTCAGCCGGTACTCCAAGACCTCCTGGACTTCCACCTTCTTGCCCTTGAAACGGAGCACGATAAACCGCCGGTCGGTGAGCCCGACGACGTACTCTTTGGTCAGCAATGCGACGGCGATGGCGCCGGGCAGAACCGCGAGAAGGAAGAGGGGCATGATCAGCAGCAAGTTCGGCTGCTTAACGCCGTATGCCCAATGCCTGAGTTGCTCGCCCGGTTCGAGGTAAGGCTGGAAAGCTGCGGCGGGAATGTTCGGGTCTTTGAACCTAGCCATCTTTTTCTCCTTTGGCCTGATAAGTATGGCCGGTTAGCATCTACTGCGGCAGCGCACCCACCGGTGTGGCCCAACGCCCGTTCGGACATAGGGAGCGCTGAGTTGGCACAGCACCGGCCTCATTCCGGCAAGTGCGCGGGTGGCCACATTAACCGCCGCCCCGATTACCACGGCTTATATCACGACCAACGCGCGCGCCACAAGCATTATGAAATTCAAGCCCGGCGCTCCGACGCGCTATACATACGGAGACAACTCAGGTGGCTCCGGTGCGCCCGGCGAGGCTGGCGACAAACGCCACCAGTTCCACCGGTTCAATCGGCTTCGGCACATGCACCTGAAAACCCGCTTGCAAAGCGCGCACGCGGTCTTCGACGCGTGCATAAGCCGTCAGCGCGATGGCAGGTGTCCGGTCGCCGCCCCGCTGGGCTTCAAGCGCGCGGACACTCTCGATCAGAGCGTAGCCATCTTCGCCCGGCATCCCGATGTCCGAGATGAGTATTTCAGGCGTGCGCGCGGCGAACGACTCCAACGCTTCGGCGGCGGATGCGGCGGTCGTCACTTTCGCGCCGCAGCGTTCGAGCACTGAGCGGAGCAAATCGCGGGCGTCCGCCTCGTCGTCCACAACGAGCACGCGCAACCCGTCGAGTTGCGATGGGCAGTCGAACGGAATGTTGCCGCCGAAGGCCATCCTGCCCCTCGCCGTTGGGTGCACGCGCGCTACTACGGGCCTCTCCGCGCGGTGCGTGAGCAGGCGCGGCAGGGCAACTGTGAAAGTCGAGCCCTGACCCTCGCCCCCGCTCACGACCGAGACGGTGCCGCCGTGCATTTCGACGAGTTGACGGACGATGGCGAGCCCCAATCCGAGACCGCTGTGGGCGCGCGTCGTGGTCTGGTCGGCCTGACGGAAGAGGTCGAAGACATGTGGCAGGAACTCAGGCCCGATGCCCTGCCCGGTGTCGGCGACGACGATCTCGAGATGAGAGTTGACGCGCTCCAGCCTGACCTGCACACACCCGCCCTTCGGCGTGAACTTCACCGCGTTCGAGAGCAGGTTCCAGACCACTTGCTGCAGGCGGTCGGCGTCGCCCGAAACCTTTCCCGCCGCGGGGGCG
>JAIVJM010000195.1:0-1870 GCA_020199995.1 Acidobacteriota bacterium
TCGGAGGACGCCTGTGAGCTTCGGAGAGCCAATCGCCCTCCGCGTGGAAGCGGAACTGGAGAGGGTTGCCGACGCGGCAGCCTCGGCGGAGGTACGTCCCGCCGTGGCGGTCGAGGATCAGTTACTTGAAAGATTGAAGGCAGGCGACGCGTGGGCCTTTAACCGTCTGGTGGACGAGCGGTCGGGCGATGTCTATGCCCTTCTGTTCCGCCTGACGGAGGACGCCGAAGAGGCGCGCGACCTGACGCAGGAGACATTCCTGCAAGCCTTCCGCTACATCGCGCACTTCCGCGGCGACGCAGACCTCCGGACGTGGCTCTACCGCATCGCCGTCAATCAGGCGCGTAACCGCTGGCGCTGGTGGAAGCGCAGGCGGCGCGACCGAACCGTCTCGCTCGACGCGCCCTCGGGCGACAATGGCGGGACGCCGCTCGGCGAGCGTCTCGCCGGACGCGAAGGCGACGACCCTGAGCTGAATACTCTGGCACGCGAGCGCGAACAACTCCTCATGGGTGCGCTCAAGGTCATCGCACGGCCCTATCGGGAGGTGATCGTGCTGAGAGACATCGAGGGATTGAGTTACGATGAGGTGGCACTGGCGCTCGAGATCAGCATCGGCACGGTGAAATCGCGACTGTCGAGGGGTCGCAACGAGTTGCGACGCAGGCTCGAAGGTTCTTTGTAAATTGTATTCAGCACCCAAGCCTTCAGCCTTCAGCCTTGGTTTTCCGGGCTGGCCGCTGAGAGACGAGAGGTTTCCAAAGCGAATGGCTGCCCCGCCCCGGCTACACCAAGAACCCGGTGCCAGGTGGGTCAGGAAGCGGCGAAAGCGGTCTCGTGGGTATGGCGCTTTCGGACAGGCCGGAGGCGGGCGGATTTGAAAACGTGGCCAGCAACACCCGTTTCTCTTGTCCCGTTCGTTTTGTCTCAGGCTGCTCCGGCCCGGCGTCAACACCCGCAAGACCCGTCACAGTTGCTTCCTTTCTAAAAGGGAGCAGCCGGGGTCGGCCAGCCATTCGCTTCGCGAAGTAGAGGCAAGAGACTTGAGGCTAGAGGCTGGTCAAAGCTTTCAACAAGTCTCCAGCCTCAAGTCTCCAGCCTCCTGAATTTATGATGACGTGTGATGAATCGCTGAGAGCTTTTTCACTCTACCTTGACGGCGAGTTGCCGCGTGAGACGTGCGCCGCGCTCGACGAGCACCTCGGAGTGTGCCCGCTCTGCCGTCACCAGCTTGAGCAGACGCGCTTGATCATCCGCGGTCTCTCGATGGTCTCGCGCCCGGCGACCCCGCCTGACATCACGGCTTCGATTAACAATGCGCTTTCGATTGAGCGCGCAGCGGGGCGCGCGCGCCCCGCGCTGCCGCTGCCCGAGCGCGTCATGCGCTGGCTTGAGCCGCACCTCATGCCCTACGCGGTCGGCGCGTTCTACTCGGCGGTGCTCTTCGTCGCGGTCTTCGGCGCGCTCCGCTCACAGTTTCAGGTACTGCGGAACCTGGCCGCCGCTCAGAGACTTGAAGCCGGGCTGCCCTACACGGTGACGTGGGTGGAAGGCGAAGGCGGCGGGTACGATGTGACGCGGCCCGTCTCGCCCGAGCTTTACGCCGCCGGACGTTCGCTCTACGCCGCCGAGTCGCCGACGCTGAACCCGCGCGGCGCGCTGGCTCAACTGGCGTGGGCGACGCCTTCGAGCGGTCGTCCGGACGACGACGACATGATTGTGGTCGCGGATGTCTACGGCAACGGCAGCGCCTCGCTCGCCGCGGTCGTCGAGCCACCCCGCAACCCGCGCATGCTCGACGAGCTGCAAGACGCGTTTCGCCGCAACCCGGCCTTCGTCCCGGCCTCGCTCGACCGACGCCCGCAGACGA
>JAIVJM010000195.1:1910-24827 GCA_020199995.1 Acidobacteriota bacterium
TGATCGTAGAGCGCCTTCAGTTCCTCGCCTTTTTTCCCGCCTGTCTGCGCCAAGCGCGTGTAGGCGAAGCCGAGATTGAAGTGTGCTTTGGGCGCGTCGGGCCGCCGCGCGATGACCTGCTTGAGAATGTCAATGGACTCCTGAAACTGGTTCGTGTTGTTGTAGACCCACGCTAGATTGACGGAGGCATCGGTGATGTCCGGTTTGAGCTGAATGGCCTGCTTGAGCGCCGACGCGGCCTCCGGCCACCGTTTCTCGCGCCCCAGCACGTAGCCGAGCGACTCCCACACCCCGGCGTCGTCGGGCTTAAATCTCGCGGCATCCTTGTAGGCGGAGGCGGCCTCCGGGTAGCGTTCCAAGGCGCGGTAAGCGTCGCCCAGACCCGCCGCGGCCTCCGCGTTCGACGGCGTCTTCTTCAAGACCAGCCTGTAAGAATCGGCGGCTTCCGTGAACCTTTTTTGCTCCGAATAGGCGTCAGCGAGGTCGAGCCCAGCGTCGGCGTGGTCGGACTTTAACTCAAGCGCCCGCTTGTAAGCCACAATCGCACGGTCGCTGTTTCCCGCCTCCTGCAAAGCCTTGCCGAGCCCGTAAAACGTCTCGGCGTCAGTGTCAGAAGGATTGAGCCGGGAAGCGTGCTCGTAGGCGACGGCGGCCTCAGGGTGGCGGCCCGAATTCAAAAGGGACGCGCCGAGTAACGCGAACGCTTCTCCGTCCTTCTCGTCGAGTGCCGTGGCCGTGTCCAGTGCCTTCGCCGCATCTGTGTAGTTGCCGAGCTTGAAATGCGCGAGGCCCAGATTGTACTGGGCGTCCGGATAACCGGGCCTGAGGGCGACGGCCTTCTTGAGCAACCCGACAGCTTCGCTGAGGTTACCCGCTTTGATGGCCGCTTCGCCTTTAGCGTTGAGAGATTCGGCGTTATCGGCTGGCGGGCGTCTCCCGACCCCGTCGGAGTGGTCGTCTTCCCCGTTCCCGAGCGGTTGGATTTGGAGGGTTGCGGCGCCCTCCTGACGACGTACATTTGCTTACGCTTCGCGCGGATCGGGGTGGCGAATACTCCGGCGCTGCTGGTGAGGTCTCCCTGCTGTGCGGCGGCGTCGCCGCCCGCGACGGTGGCGACGAGAAACAACGCAGCACAGAAACGGCTGAACACTCGAACGTCTGAAACTATCGTCATGGCTTTTCACATCCTCGGCGTTTTGCCTCGCTCTCGCACGTCGGTATACTATCGCGCAAGCCGCGAAAAATTAAGCTTGAAGGAGTGATTTTAGTTTTCGATGTCTCAGGTAAAGCGTATCGGTGTGTTAACGGGAGGGGGCGACGCGCCCGGACTGAACCCCGCCATCAAGGGTCTCGTTTACCGCTCTTCCGACCATGACATCTCGGTGGTCGGCCTCTACGACGGCTGGCGCAGCCTGCTCGACCCCGCGCCCGAGGCGCTGGCGCTGGATCGCGAGATGGTGCGGCGCTGGGACAGGGACGGCGGCACGAACCTCGGCTCGTCGCGCACCAACCCTTTCCGCACGACGAACGAGGCGGGCGAGCGTGTTGACCGCTCGGCGGAAGTGTTCGAGAACATCGAGCGGCTTGGGCTCGACGCCATCGTCGTCTGCGGCGGCGAGGACACACTCGGCGTGGCCGCGCGACTTTCGGAAAAGGGCGTGCCCGTCGTCGGTGTCCCGAAGACGATTGATAAAGACCTCGCCGGGACCGACTACACGCTTGGCTTCGACACCGCGCTCAGGAACGTGACGGACGTCATCGAGCGCTCGCGCACGCCCGCGGGGTCGCACGGTTGGGTGCAGATCGTCGAAGTGATGGGGCGGCACGCGGGCCACCTCGCGCTCTGGTCGGGCGTGGCGGGCGGCGCGCACCTCATCCTGATTCCGGAACACCCCTTCCGCTACGAGAAAGTTTTCCAGCACCTCCGCGCGCGTCTCGGCGACACGACGGGCATCACGCGCGACCCTTTGCGCCCGCGCTACTCGGTCGTCGTGATTGCCGAAGGCGCATATGCCGAGGACGGAGAACTGGTGACGATTGACGACCGCCACGACGCCTTCGGGCACGCGCGGCTCGGCGGCATCGGCGAAGTCCTCGCCCGCCGCATCATGAGCGAGACGCCCTACGAAGCGCGCGCGGCCATGCTCGGACACCCGCAGCGCGGCGGCGCGCCCTCGCCCGTTGATCGCCTCATGGGCCTCATGTTCGGCGCGCGCGCGGCTGACGCCGTGGCCGCTGGAGACTTCGGCAAGATGGTCTCGGCCCGCGGCATCGCCCCCGCCTGCGACCTCTCGCTCGTCGCCATCGAAGGCGTCCTCGGCAAGATCAACATCGTCGACGTCGAGCGCTACTACGACGCCGAACGCTACCACCTCAAACACATCGGGATGTAAGGAATGAAGGTAAAGGGCAAAAGGAAGGCGGAGATCACTTTTAATTTAAAGCGGCTTCATCCTCACTTTTGCCTTTTACCTTTTTCCTTTTTTTTGTCTTCTTCAAGGTCGGACATCTGATTTCTTCGCCACGGCGAGCGCGAGGTCGGCATTGAGCCCTGAGAGAGCGCGCGGGTTTTGTCGAAAGGCCGTCTCCATGCGGACGCGGTCGCGGACGTAGCCGAACAATTCACCGGCTGTGACGAGGCGGTCTGCGTTCGCATCAGCCCCGCCGCGTAAGCCTTCGAGCAACGCCCAAGTGAAGATGCCGTGACCGCCGCCCCAGTTCGGGCTTTCGCGCGAAACTTCGTTCACGTCCGAAGAGGTCATCACAGCGCGCCCGGATTCATTGAATAACTTCGAGGCGTAAAGGTTAATGAGGTTGTTCTCGATGCCGCGCGTGGTGACGAGTGCCTCGCCGGTCAAACCGGCGCTGTGACATGTATCTACAAAGACGACCAGACGACCGGCTCTGACCTTATGATCGAGCACCTCCTGTAACTCAGTCATCGGCAGAGCCGTGTTCGCCATGTCGGCCAGATTCGTGTCGTGGAGCATGAAATAGAGGTTTTGCGGGGCGTAAGGGTCGGGGCCGCCGTGCCCCGCGATGAAAATAAAGATCAGATCATCGGCCCCGGCCTTCGGCAGAAAACTGTTGAGCGCCGCCCGCACGGCCTCAATCGTCGCCGCCCCGTTTTCCAGAAAAAGAATGTCGGAAGGCGCAAATCCGCCGCCCTCGCGCTGCTGTAGAAAGTCGCGCACGGAGCGCGCATCAACGTCTGCGTAAGCCAAATCACTCAAACCCCGTTCGTGATATTTGTACTTCGAGACTCCGACCACCAGCGCGAGCTTGCGCCCCTTGAAGGTCGAAGAGACGGCGGCCTCACGGCGCTTGACGGGAATGCTGAGGCGCGTGAGGTTGCCCGCGCTGTCCTTCGCCTCGACGGCGACCGAACCCATCTCCTCCTTGACGTTGATCGTCTGCTCGAACTCGACGGCCTTCTTCAGAGACTCCGCCGAAACTTTCCCCTGCGCTTCCACGGGCGTGACCGACAGTCCACGCATACCCGTGGCGGGAGCCAGTTTGGCCTCCTGCTGGTTGACGCTCACTGAGGCCACCGCGCCGGAGTCGTCCATCGCCACGCCCGTGACTTTGACCGTGCCCGTGCCGCCGCTCAGGCGGATGCCGCCAATGGGGTGGATGAGGTAGAGAGTCGGAGGCTGACGGTCGCCGCCGCTCGTGACCGGGACAGTCTCGATGGTCGCGTCCGAATCGTTCGTCGGGTCGCCCGACTGCCGATCCTTCGTGAGCAGCACGAAGGAGGCGTAGTATTCGCGCCCGTCATTGGCCTTGGCGTTGATTTCGACGACGTTCTTCCCCGGTTGCAGGCGGAACCGCGGCTTGCTCTCAAGGTTGCCGGTGATGACGTAACCGTCCGACGCGGAGTTGAAGTTAAAGATCGTGTTGGCCGACTCGCCGTTGATCTTGGTGTAAATCTTGCCGTAGCGAATCGAGTCGGCGTAAGGCTTGTAGACGCGCAGCCGCAACTTGTTCAGGTTAATGTGCGGGATGACGGCCTCGGGCGCGGTGATGGTCTGCGTGCCGATCTCGGGCAGCTCGAGCGCGAAGGGCTTGCGTCGCTCCGTTTCTTCGAGCACGAACGCCGGGGCGGCTGAAGGGCCGGGCGGAGCAGCCAGCGCGGCGGCGCAGACCGTGAGCAGGAAAACGACGAGAACTTTACGCATGGGGAAGACCTCTGAGACGCTTGCGGGACTTGAGACACTACACAGCCGACCGGCGGCGGAAGGCGTGCCGGGGCATGCCTTCCGCCACCTGTCGGCGGCTTATCAGCCGGGGCGATGCCGAGTCGCGCCTACGGACGCTGGCGAGGGGCAGGCGGTTGCGGCTGCGGCGACCTCGTGGTAGCCGCCGGGGCCGTCTCCGCCGCTGGACGAGACCCGCCCGACGACGAAGAGACGTTGACGGGGTCTATGTTTTTGGTCGAGATGTTCATCACCGGCGGGGCCGACCAGGTCATCTCGCCCGCCTCCTGCATGTAGTCGTAAATGACCGCGATGGAGCCGCGCCTCGGGAAGCACCCGCCGCTTGTCGAGGTCAATGGCGCGGACGAACTCGGCCAGCGCCCGCGACTTCTCGGTGGCGTTGCGCGCCGTCAGCTTCAAGACCTTGCCGTAGTAGAAGTGCGTGAACGGGTCGTTCGAGCGGATCATCAGAGACTCTTCGAGGTTGTCACGCGCCATCTGGAACATGTCGTAGTAGAAGGCTCGGATGCCGTTGTCGCGTTTGAGCTCGGCCATCACCGTCTCGAACTCGGCGGTCGAGCCGATGAGTTCCCCGGCGTCGAGCTTCCGCTTGATGTCGGCGGAGAGCTGCGTGCCGATGGCGCGGTCGGCAGCCGCGGCGCGGGCCGCCGCATTGGTCGAGGCGTCCAGAGACTTGGTCGGATTGTCGCTCGGGGGCGGGGCGTTGGGCTTGGCGTTGGCGAGGTTCATCGCGCCGACGAGGAGGTTAGCCGGGTCCAGTGTCATCCCGGCGAGCACCAGATTGACGGTCGCCATGCGCTCGTTCATCCGCTGCGGGTCGGCCAGAAAGCCGAGCGCGGCCCGCTTGTCGCGTCGTGTGCTGCGCTGCATGCTGGCGTAGAGCTTCGGCACCTCGCGCGGGTCGTAGCTGCGGTCGAGCATGAGCTTGAGGCCGAGCTGGTCGGCTTCGTCCTCCTGAAGCCTGTCCCACGAGTTGACGGCATTCGGCACGACGAACTTGAGCAGCGTCGGGGCGATGACGAGGCCCGTCATGAGTCCGGCGTTGAGCGCGTCCATGCCGCCGCCGCCAGCCGCCCCGACAACGCCAGCCGTGGCCGCGCCGATGACCGCGCCCCACATCGCGCGCTTCTTCTGCTGCTTCTCGTTGAATTCGCCGACGCCGTTACTGACCAGCGTGTCTTCAAACCAGTGTTCGCGCTCGATGTGAGCGATCTCGTGGCCGAGGACGTAGGCCAGTTGTGCCTCGTTGTCTATTTTCGAGAGGAGCCCCGACGAGATGTAGACCGTGCCGGTCGAGAGCGACTTGGCCTCGGGAATCGGATTCAGCGTGATCTTGAAGGCGTAGAGCTTGGTGGTGCTCGCGGGGACGAGCGACTGACCGAGACGGTTGACGTAGTCCTGCGCCAGCGGGTTGTCGTAGAGGGCGTCGTAAATCTTCAGCTTATCGCCGTCGCGCCTGATCTGGTCAACTCCGTTGCGCGTGTTGAGGTCGAAGGCGAACTCGGTATGCTCGCGCATCTTGCGCTCGTATGCGTCGTCAACCGTGTCGTGGAAATCCTGGTCTTTGTTGTAAAGCTCGGCGCTGAACTTTTTAATCTCCTGATACTTTCGCTCCGCCTTGGACAATTTCGGCTTGTCGTCCTTGTCCTCCTTCTTCTTGTCCTTGTCTTTATCCTTATCCTTGTTCTCCTCCTTCTTCTGCGGCGGAGCGGGGCGCTTGACGCCGGCGAGGGCGGTGAGCGGGACGGTCGAGAGAAACAGTGCGAGAGCAATCAAACTTGAGATGGTCGAGCGGTTCGTGTGCGTGATCATGGGGCCTCCTAAAAGCGCGGAATGAGGGGTTAGAGGTTTGGCCGTGCGGGCGTCAGCCAAAAGTTAAAAAGCGGCGGCTCGGGTTCCGAACGGAGTCGGAGTAATGTCTGAAGCGCGGGGAAACTATCACAGGTCAGCGTGCGGGGCAATAAAATTTCGGCCCGAAAAAATTTCGCCCCGGAGGCGCGTCGCCACGCCTGCTCGAAACCTGACCGACGCATGTTAGAAATGCTGGAAATGCCGGAAAACTGACACACCAAAGCTCCGGATGGAAACAATCCTTCCACCCGGAGCTTTGATATTTGGACGGACGTTCGGGCGGGCTCTTTAGAGCGGCAGAATGTCGTCGAGCGATTTGAGCAGGTCCTGACCGCGCAGCCGCGGCTGGTCCTTCTTGCGCTGGTTGAGCGAGAGGATTTTGCCGTCGGGGCCGATGAGCATCGTCGTCGGGAAGAGGCGGACGCGGTAGGCGCGCATGACGTCCTTGACGCTGTCGGGGGTCGCCTGCGTCCAACCGAGCTGGTTTTTCTTGAGCCAGTCCTTGATGGGGTTGATGTCCGGGTCGTTATTGAGACCGAGGATTTCAAAACCTCGATCCTGGTAACGCTTGTAGGCTTCGCGCAGGTAGGGCACCTCGCGGCGGCAGGGGCCGCACCACGCGGCCCAGAAGTCGAGCAGCACATACTTGCCGCGGAACTCGGAGAACTTGCGCTTCTTGCCGCCGAAGTCAGTGAAGTTGAAGTCCGGGAGTTCCCCGCCGACCGTCAACTCGACGCGCTTGTAGTCCCCGTCGTAACCATACTTGACGAGCGTCTTGCGCCCCTGAATGTCTACGAAGCCGGTGGCGAAGGCCCGCTTCGACTGCATCAGCATCCGCTCTCCCTCCTTCATCTCGTCCCACTGCACGCCCTTGAAATACTGCACGAAGAGCGGGAAGGACTGGAACGAAGAGCCGGCAGCGGCGAGCGGGAGCTTGATCGTCGCTTCGAGCAGATAGGGGCTGTCGTCCTCGCCGCGCTTGAGCGCGAACGACTCGTCCGCCGACAGCGTGTTGTCCTGATTGAGGTCGGCGTAGACGAAGGGCGCTTCGTCCTCGGGCTCGACGAGAATGGTGAGCAATGAAGATTTGTCCTGCGGCGGGTGATAGAGGCGACCGCCCGTCACGTGCGCGCCGTCTTCGGGCGGCTTTGCGAACTTGATCTTCGAGAGGTCGCGGACGGGCTTGAAGATGACCTGATCGAGGTCGTCAACGTTAGGGACCAAGTCGGTGTTGAGCTTGCCGAGGTATTCCGTGTCGGCGGCGGCGGAAGCCGGGGGGCGCGCGGCGGCCAGCGCCGCGAACGGCGCGGCGAGCGAAAGGACGAAGGCGCAGGCCGAGGCGGCGCGGAATCTCGAAACCGTGTGGCGAGGCATGGCGTTATCTCCGGCTGTCAGTTGAAAGTAAATTGCAAGCCCACATCCGCGCACGAAAAGCGCCGTGGAGCGGCGGCCTCGCTTGACGCCTTCTCGCGCGGCGTGCTAGGTTTCCGATTCGTTCAATACTTTAATTTTCGCCGTCCAAATTTCGCCGCGCGCTTCGAAGCGCAGGAGACAAGTGTGAGCACGCCCGCACTCAAGCAGACGCCACTCAATTCCGCGCACCGCCGCGCGGGTGGGCGTATGGTTGATTTCGGCGGTTGGGACATGCCCGTGCAGTACCCCTCGGGGACGGTTGAGGAGCATCTCCGAACGCGGACGCGCGCGGGACTCTTCGACGTCTCGCACATGGGCGAATTCGAGGTGCGCGGGGCCGATGCCATCGCGCTCGTCAACCGCCTCTGCTCGAACGATGCATCGAAGCTCGTTGACGGGCAGGCGCACTACTCGGCTCTGACCACACCTGAGGGCACGGTCGTTGACGACCTGCTCGTCTACCGCTTCGGCCCCGAACACCTGCTGCTCGTCGTCAACGCCTCGACCACCGAGAAGGACTGGGACTGGATTGCCTCGCACCGGGCGGGCGAGGCGGTCGAGATCATCAACCGCAGCTCGGACTTTTGCCAGCTCGCGCTGCAAGGCCCCGACGCGCTCGGCGTCCTGCGAACGCTCACCGCGACACCGCTCGAAGAGATCAAGTATTACCACTTCCGCGAAGGCGTGGTTGACAGCGTCCCCTCGATTATCTCGCGCACGGGTTACACGGGCGAAGACGGGTTCGAGGTCTACGCCGCCTCGGAGCGCGCCGAGCAGCTCTGGGATCGCATCCTCGACGCAGGAAAGGCGGGGACGCCGGAGGGCGTCACCCCCTGCGGGCTCGCGGCGCGCAACACGCTCAGGCTCGAATCGGCGATGGCCCTCTACGGCCACGAGATTGACGACACGACGACGCTGCTGGAAGCCAACCTCGGCTGGATTTGTAAGCTCGCGAAGGGCGATTTCGTCGGGCGCGAGGCGCTGGCGCGGCAGAAGGAAGAGGGAGTCCGGCGCAAGCTCGTCGGCTTCGAGGTCACGGAGCGCGGCATCGCCCGCGACGGTCAGGACGTGTACGTCGAAGGCGTCAAAGTCGGATACGTCACATCCGGCAGCCCCGCGCCCTACCTGAAGAAGAACATCGGGATGGCCTACGTGCCCGTCGAGCACGCCGGCACGGGCCGTCAACTTCAAATAGACGTGCGCGGGCGCATGGTCGGGGCCGAGGTCGTGCCGACGCCTTTCTACAAACGCGAAAAGCAGTAAGCGGTAAGCAGTAAGCGGTAAGCAGTGAGCAGCAATGTCATAAACATGCTTTTCGCTCCCGCTTAATCTTGAAGACCGGATGAGCAGGGATTTACTTTTTTACTGCTTACTGCTTACCGCTTACTGCTCACTTGATTGAGGAGAGTTCATGTCAAACGTTCCCGAAAATCTGCATTACAGCAAGGATCACGAATGGATTAGGGTCGAGGGCGACACCGGCACCGTCGGCATCACGCATCACGCGCAGGACTCACTTGGCGACGTCGTCTATGTCGAGCTGCCGAAGGTCGGCGAGACGTTCGCGGCGCACGAGACTTTCGGATCGGTCGAGTCGGTGAAGGCCGTCTCGGAACTTTTCATCCCCGTGGGCGGCGAGGTCGTCGAGGTCAACGATGCTTTGCAGGACGAGCCCGAGAAGGTCAACTCTGACCCTTACGGCGAGGGCTGGATGATGCGCATCCGCCTGAGCGCGCCCGGCGAAGTTGACAGCCTCCTGAATTCAGCCGAGTACGAGGATTTCCTCAAATCGGTAACGGAGTAATCGAAGAGCAGTGAGATACATCCCGAACTCGCCGGAAGAGCGGCAGGAGATGCTCGACGCCATCGGACACGCTTCGATGGATGAGCTTTTCGACTCGATACCGGCTGACATCATCCTGCGCGAGCCCTTGAAGACGCCCGACGCGCTCTCCGAAATCGAGCTGCTCGGACGCTTCGAGACACTCGCGGCAGCGAACAGGGCGGCGCGCCGGCCCAACTTCATCGGCGCGGGCGCTTACACACACTACGCGCCCACGGTCATCGACAGTCTCATCCAGCGCTCAGAGTTCTTCACCGCCTACACGCCTTACCAGCCCGAGATTTCGCAGGGCACGCTGCAAGCCATCTTCGAGTTCCAGACGCTCGTCTGCCAGTTGACGGGGATGGACGTGGCGAACGCCTCGATGTACGACGGCTCGACCGCGATGGCCGAGGCCGTCCTCATGGCCGAGCGCGTCACGCGCCGCAAGCGCGTGCTCATCTCCGGCGCGGTGCATCCCGAATACCTCCACGTCGCCGAGACTTATGTCGCGCACGCGGGCATCGAGCTGCTGCGCGCCGACTTCGACGAAGCGACGGGCCGGACGGTTCTTGACGAAGCCGCGCTCGACAAATCCGTGGCGGCGGTCGTCGTCCAGTCGCCGAACTTTTTCGGCTGCGTCGAGGACCTCAAAGTGTTGGCCGAAAGGGTTCACGCCGAGGGCGCGCTCCTCGTCGTCGTCGTCACCGAGAGCGCCTCGCTCGGGCTGCTCCGCTCGCCCGGCGCGTGCGGCGCGGACATCGTCGTCGCCGAGGGCCAGTCGTTCGGCGTGCCCGTCTCGTTCGGCGGCCCCTACGTCGGGCTCTTCGCGACGCGCGAGCAGTACGCGCGGCAACTGCCCGGAAGACTCGCGGGCGTGGCCTTCGACAAAGAGGGCCGCCGCGGCTTCGTGCTCACGCTCGCCACGCGCGAGCAGCACATCCGGCGCGAGAAGGCGACCTCGAACATCTGCACCAACGAAGGTTTGATCGCGCTCGCCGCGACCATCTATATGACAACGATGGGCCGGCGCGGCTTGCAGGAGGTGGCGGAACAGTGCGCGCAGAAGGCGTCTTTCGCGCGCCGTCAGATCGCCGCGCTCGAAGGCTTCGCGCTCCCCTACTCCGCACCCACCTTCAACGAGTTCGTCGTCCGCGCGCCGTCTCAAGCCGACGCGCTTCTGCGCCGTCTCGCCGACGAACACCAGATCACCGGCGGCCTCGCGCTCTCTCGCTATTACCCGGAACGCCCCAACGATTTTCTGGTCTGCGTCACCGAAACGAACAAGCGCGGTGAGATAGACGCTCTCGTTAACGGACTCAAGAACAGTAAACAGTCTGGGGTCTAAAGTCTGGAGTCTGGAGCATGAAAGGGATGCTCCTCCGACTCCAGACTTTAGACTCCAGACTTTAGACTCCAGACTGTTTTTATGTTGAAAGCCACACCGCACATCACACAGAACGAGGCGCTGATTTTCGAGCGTTCGCAGACCGGCAGGCGCGGCTACATGCTGCCTGCGCTCGACGTTGAAGAGATGCCGCTCGACGAGCTTCTGCCGCCGGAGCTAAGACGCGACGATGACCTCGAAGGCGTGCCCGAGCTGAGCGAAGTTGACGTGGTGCGTCACTTCACGCGCATCTCGACGTGGAACTACAACATCGACCTCGGCATGTACCCGCTCGGCTCGTGCACGATGAAGTACAACTCGCGCCTCAATGAAAAGGTGGCGCGCATCCCGGGCTTCGCCAACCTCCACCCGCTCGCGCCCGCCGAGGACGCGCAGGGCGCGCTCGAAGTGATGTTCGAGTTGCAGGAGCATCTCGCTGAGATTACGGGGCTGCCGGGCATCTCGCTCCAGCCTGCCGCCGGGGCGCATGGCGAGATGACGGGCGTGATGATGATCCGCGCTTTCCTCGACGCGCGCGACGGCGTCGGCGAGGGAGACCGCCCGCGCCGCAACGTGATGCTCATCCCCGACTCGGCGCACGGCACGAACCCCGCGTCGGCGCACCTCTCGGGCTTCTCCGTCAAGACCATCCGCTCGACCTCGGAGGGCTTGACCGACCTCGAACACCTGCGCGAGCTGTGCTCGACGGGCGACGTGGCGGGTCTCATGCTCACGAACCCCAACACGGTCGGCATCTTCGAGCGCAACATCCGCGAAATCTGCGGCATCATCCACGAGGCTGGCGGGCTCGTCTATATGGACGGCGCGAACATGAACGCGCTCGTCGGCGTCGCGCGCCCCGGCGACATGGGCGTGGATGTCATCCATCTCAATCTTCATAAGACCTTCTCGACCCCGCACGGCGGCGGCGGCCCCGGCTCCGGCCCCTGCTGCTGCACGGCGGAACTCGAAGCGTTCCTGCCCGTCCCCCGCGTCGTCCGCGCGGGGCGCGGCTTCGGCCTCGACTCAGACCGCCCGCAATCAATCGGGCGCGTCAAGGCCTTCTACGGCAACTTCGGGATGCACCTGCGCGCGCTCGCCTACATCCTGACGCACGGCAACACGGGGCTGCGCGAGGCGACCGAGGCGGCGGTCTTAAACGCTCGCTACATCGCGCACGGCCTCTCCGACACTTTCGACAAGCCTTTCAACTCGCCGCCGATGCACGAAGTCCTCTTCACCGACAAGCGACAGTCGCGCAAACGCGTCCACACGCTCGACATCGCCAAGCGCCTGATTGACTATGGCTTCCACCCGATGACGATTTACTTCCCCCTCATCGTGCAGGGCGCGATGCTCATCGAGCCGACCGAGTCAGTCGGGCGGCAGGAACTCCAGCAGTTCATCGAAGCCATGAAGGAGATCACGCGCGAGGCGCTCGAAGAACCCGAGACCGTCCTGGGCGCCCCGCACACCACGCGCATCGGGCGTCTCGACGAAGCCGCCGCCGCGCGCAAGCCCGTCCTCCGTTGGAGGCCCGAAGTGAAAGCCACCTCCGCCTAACCGCACACATGTTGGAGCATAAGAATTCGCGCCGCCCTGTCCCCTCGGACGAATGGGCGGCGCGTTTCTTTTTAAGACGCGGGACGGTGCTTCAGACGGACTTGTCCGCGGGGAGCGCCGGCTTCGCCGCGAATTTCTCGGCCCAGCGGACGCGGCCCGTGAGCTGCATCACGACAAAGAGGGTGATGATCGAGCCGACCGTGATCGCCAACCCAGTGAGACCCTTGAAGAAGAAGGCATAGGAGAACATCACGAGGTAGATGAATTGTGCGAAGGCCGCCTCGCCCGTGGCGAACCGTGTGCCGACGACCAGACGCAGGTAGCTGATGACGAGGAAGATCGAGACTGCCGAGCAAATGACGAACGCGACGTGGATCGAGACGTGATCAACGAGGTAGGCCAGCAGCAGGTGAAACGAGAAGAAGGCGGCGGCGAGGAAAAAGTAGTTGACCGGGTGCAACTCGATGCCGCGCATGGTGGTGATGATGAACATCAGGAAGAAGAAGAAGAAGAGCGAGACGGGTGCGAAAAAGCTGATGCGCCCCGCGAGCGGTCCCGGCTGTAGCTTCTCCGGCATGACCATCCCGATTTCGTAGCCGGAGACGAGATTCTTGTACGCCCAGATCAGCTCTCGTCCGCCCGCCGTCTCCGGTTTCTCCGAAGGCGAGAGCGTCCCCTCAGGGAAATCAACGTCCTCGAAATCCGTCGTCATCCTGAGCGTGAAGTCGCGCACCTGCGCCACCTCGCCGCCGCCGAAGCCGTAGCGCCATTCGTTGAGGCCCTGCGAGCGGTAGCCGACCCTCAGCGTCGCGGTCTTGCCGGGGCCGACAATCGCCGTGCCGCTCGTCGCCTTCCTCTCGCTCGCGAGCGCGACCGACGCGTCGTCCACCGTGAAGACGAGATCATCATAAATCGCCTGCGCGGTCGGGAAGTCGAGCGTGAAGGTCACACGCTCTTCCTTGTCGCTCGTGTTGCGGAAGGCGTAGACGCCCGCGAAGGCGACCTTGTAGGTGCTGTACCAGAGCAGCCCCTTCTGCCTGTGCTCCAGCGCCAGCCCGACATCAATACGGCTGCTTTCGAGCGGTAGTGGGATTGTGATCTTCTCCTCCTCCGTCCGCACCATCTTCTTCCCGTTCTCAGTGCTCTCGACTTTCTTCGTGTTGAGCTTCTGGAAAGAGGCGGCGGGCGGCGTCTGTTTGTGCGGCGCACCCCACAGCGTGACGACGCGGTCTTTCAGAGCGCCGTCCGACGAGTAGGTGCGAGAGAAGATCGTCGCCCCGAGAATTCCCCAGGCGGCGGCGGCAAATAAAAAGATGACGACGATGGCGATGATGCGCTTGCCCATGATTTTCTCCCCGGCGAAGTTCGAGCCGACTACGTGCAAAAAGATGATTCCCGTGTTGACGCGGGAGTGATTCTCAATCCGGCACGCCAACGCGGGCAATGTGGCTCGCCACAGCGCGAGGTTGTGCTGAGGCGCAGTCCTTCGCCCGGAGATGTTTTCTTGAGTCGAGTTCGGGGTGGCCGTCGGGAGGTGACGGCGTCGGCTGGCCTCAGTCGTAATCGAGCGGGTTGACGAAAGGCTTATCTTTGTCTTTATCCTTCTCGGCGCGCTTCATGGCTTCGCGGAACTTCTCTTCGAGGAGTCGCTCGCGGTCTTTGACCGAGCCCAGTTCCTGAGAGAAGACCTGATCGCGCGTCTGCTTCTGCCGCTCCATCTCCTTCGCCATCTCCTCGAAGGAGGCGAGCGGCTTGACCTTCTCCTGATGCGAGATGATGATCCCGGTCTGTGCGTCCACGATGATGGCCGCCTCGCAGCACGGGCAGACGACCGTCCAGTTGTTGTTCTCGGGCATTTGCAGCACCTCCATCTTCGCGGCTTTCGACGCGTGATGAGCCCTCACGGCGGATTCTCAGCGCGACGCCGCTCAGTATAACATCGGAAGTTGAAGACAAAGAGCGGGTCGCCGATTCCGCACAAAACGAGCGCGCGACGGAGCACGGACTGTCGCCTTCGTTGCCCTTGACGGGGCGGGAAAATCGTCAAGGGCCGGCGACTCGGAAGTCAGCCGGCCCTCGACATTTCAAAGGTTACGTCGCGTGAAAGGATTGATGCGTCGCGTTAAGGAGTGACGGCGTCCTTGATCGCGCCGCCGACCTTCTTAGCGCCTCTGGCCGTGGCCTTGCCGACCCTCTTCGCGCCGTTCACCGTTGCGCCGCCGACGTCCTCGGCTTTGTCCGCTGTCACCGACCCGACCTTCTTCGCCCCGTTGACAGTCGCGCCCCCGACATCTTCCGCCTTGTCCCCGACCACTGACCCGACTTTCTTCGCGCCGTTCACGGTCGCGCCGCCGACGTCCTCGGCCTTGTCGCCGATCTCCTTCGATACGTCAACGACCTTGCCGCCCGCGCTGACGAGCGCGTCACCCGTCGCGTCCAAAGCCCGCTCGACATCGTTGTCGGGTAGTTCCTTAACCGACTTGTCGCGGTAGTAGACGCGGGCCGTCCGCTTTCCGTTGCGCGTGGTTACGACGACCCGCTCGACGCGACTGTTCGGGTTGCGGAAGGTGCGCGTCTCGGTTGTCACGCCGCCGACGTTCTCCGTCCTCACCTCAGAGTTGTCGGGCGCCTCGCTCGTCATGTTGCCACCACTCATCGGGGCCGCGTTCGAGTTCGCCATGTTTGAATTAGTCATGTTAGCGTTGGCCGTCTCGTTTTCCGCGCTGCAACCCACCGCCAGAACCGAAAGCGCCAGCGCGCCCACACCGGCAATCAACTTATTAAGCACGTTCTGTCTCCTCCGTCCGTTGAAAAAGTTTCTATCCCTATCTATCTTCAAGCGCAACCGACGTGCCAAGCGCGATTACCCGTATTCAATCAGGATGACGCGGAAAACGTCGAAAAAGGTGGAGATTTTGCCGTGTTGTTGTACGGTCGAAGTGCAGCGTGTCTCTTAATGATACTAAGACCTTGGTTGGCCGGAGCGTTTACATTTCAGCGTCGCGGCGGCTCTACCGCGTTAGACACGCGCATATGAAAAGTTCCCTGAAGCAGTAGGCCACGACGCAACCCACGGTTTTACTCAGGTAGGTTTGGGGTATAAATTATTTGTAAAGGGAAAGCGGGAGACGAGGCTCGGATATCCGATCCTCGGCTTTAATTATCGACTTTAATTATTGAAGCGGGAGACGGGACTCGAACCCGCAACCCTTAGCTTGGGAAGCTAATGCGCTACCATTGCGCCACTCCCGCTCAAAACCAGTGGCTTAAGAAGATAAAACTCTGCCCACCTAACGCCCCGCGCCTGTTTGTTTAAGGTTGGTGAGAGCCGGAGCGAAACATCCGTCACACCCACTTCATTAACCGGAACCAAATAAACCTTATCGTTATCAGGATTGATAACGGCAAACAAGTCCGCCGTCCCTCGGTAACTCATCTTAACTGATCCATTGCCTGATTGACTATAGGCATTGAAAAGAAGTGTCCCGTTTTTAACCCGACCCGTCTTACATTGGACACGAAACAAACAAGTCGAGTTATCAACCACAAAGTCATACCTATGACCCGATCCGAAAGGCACAGACACGAGATAACCAGCGGCTACAAAAGCGGCTAGCACTCTTGCTTCACTCAGATTTCCCTTTTCTCCAGTTTGCATAAGATGTCGCTCTACCGTCGCGCTGCTCGTGCATTTTCTTCCGGAGATGATAGGAGAAAGATACTCAAGCGGTAGTCAGCTGTCAAATGGCCTTAAATCTCCCTTCGCAGTACTTCCAGCGCCGTGACGAGGCGCGCGATGTCGTCCTCGTTGTTGAAGAAGTGCGTGGCGACGCGGAAGCCTTCCGGCTTGATGGTGACGGCGACGCCGCTGCGCGCGAGGTGTTTGACGACAAGGCGTGGGTTCTCGGCTGCGACGAGTGTCTCAGCCGAGCGCGCGGCTTCTCTCGCGAGAGGCGAGAGCACCCGCCAGCCCGCCGACGTAAGACTCTCAGTCAAGTGCCGGTTGAGTTCGAGTGCGCGCCGCTCGATGCTGTTTGCGCCAAGCCCGAGCAGATACGGGGCGGCGGCCCCGAGCGCGAAGATGCCCGCGAAGTGCGGGCAGCCCTGTTCGGCACGCCCCGCCGCATCCGTGCGCGCGCGATACGAGTCGTTGTGCATCTCGAAGGGGTCTTCGACGCTCATCCAACTGATCGCGCGTGCGCGCGTCCTCGCCAGCAGCTCGCGCGAAAGATAGACGAAGCCCGAGCCGTAGCCTGCCAGCATCCACTTGTGCCCCGTGGAACAGAGAGCGTCTATCCGCATCCGCTTCACGTCTACGGGTAAGACGCCCGCCGACTGGCTCGCGTTGACGACGAAGGTGTGTCGTCCCTTGTTTGCGCCTATGGCTTCGAGGTCGGCGCGGAAGCCGTTGGAATACTGCACGTGGCTGAGGCAGATGACGCCGGTGCGCTCATTCATCGCGGCCAAAACATCTTCGGCCCGCAGTTCGCCGTCCGAAGCTTTGACGAGGTGGACGCGCACGCCCCTGTGCAACCATGGAATGGTCGAGACGGGGAACTCCAGCTCGCACGAGACGACTTCGCCCGCGCCTTCGAGCGCGTCCACGATGAGGTTCATGCCCGAAGAGGTGTTGGTCGTGAAGCCGATTTCGTCGGGCTCGGCGTTAATCAGGCGCGCGACGCGCTCACGCGCGCTCTCGCGCCGCCGGAGCCACTCTTCCCAGAGCCGGTCGCCCGACTCAAGCGTCTCGCGGTAGAATTCTTTGGCCGCCTCCAGCACGCATGTCGGGACAGGCCCGGCCCCGGCGCTGTTCAGGTAAGCCGTGTTCCCTGTGATGGGAAAATCGGCTCGCACGCGCCCCCAATTGACCTCTTCGACATGCTCGGAAGCCTGTTCTTGCATCATCGAGCCCCCTTTTCGCCCCCGCGCTTGACGCTACGCGCCCGGCGGACTTATCTTCTCAAACGTCTTTCCCGTTTCAAACCTTCTTTAATCGGAGCCGGTTGACCGATGCCTACATCCAACGCCACCCCCGTCGCTCCCGCGTGGACGATTCCGGGGTATCTGGAGGCGCACGACGGGCGGCTCTTCGTTGAAGGAGCTGACTCGCTCGCGCTCGCGCGCGAGTACGGCTCGCCGCTGTTCGTCTTCTCCGAGCCGCGCATCCGCTCGAACGTCGAGCGCCTGAAGCGCGCGGCCCGAGAGGTCGAGCGGCCCGTGAGGTTCTTCTACGCCTCGAAAGCCAACTCGAACATGGCCGTGCTCGCGGCGGTGCGCGAGGCGGGGATTGACATCGAAGTCAACAGCGGCGGCGAGCTTTTCAAGGCGCTCCGCGCCGGCTTCCGCCCCGACCAGATCGTCTTCAACGGCACGAGCAAGACCGAGCAGGAGATTGACGAAGCCATCAGCGCCGGCATCTTCTCAATCAACATCGACTCGGTCTACGAGATCGAGCTGATTGAATCACGCGCGCGCACGCTCGGCAAGCGTGCGCGCGTGGCGCTCCGCCTCGTCCCCGAAATCGGCACACGCTCGCACCTCGGCCTCCAGACCGCGCTCCAGACTTCCAAGTTCGGCATCACCTCGACCGAGGTGCTCGGAGCCTTCCGCCGCGCGCTCCTCCACCCCGAACTGCTGCATGTTTGCGGCATCCACATCCACGTCGGCTCGCAGACGCCCGACGTCGAGCCGTTCGCCGAAGCCTTCGCGACGATGTGGGGGCATCTTAAGACCATCTACGACGAGTCGGGCCACGTCCTCGAACACATCAACCTCGGGGGCGGCATCCCCGTTAACTATCTTCGCGACCGCACGCAGGCCGACCAACTTCCCGCGCACGAGCGCGAGATGCTCGGCGCCGAGCTGGAGCCTTCGGACGTACTCACAGCCGCGCTGCGCGCCGCGCGCGAGTCGGCGCGGGGCGCGGACGTGGAACATCTCTTCGATCAGGTCACAGTCCTGCTCGAACCCGGCAGAAGTGTCATCGCCGACGCGGGCGTGCTCCTCACGACCGTGCGCAACATCAAGCAGCGCCCCGAGACCGGCGACGTGTGGCTTTTGACCGATGCGGGCTTCAACCTCGCGCTCTCGATGAGCACTTACAAATGGTACTACCAGCTCGTCTCGGCCTCGCGCGCCGAAGCGGCGCACGACTCGGACTACAAGCTCGCCGGCCCGCTGTGCGACTCTGGCGACGTCTACTTCGACATCGAGCGTGGGGGGCGTCTGCCCGACTACCGCAGGCTCCCCGCGGGCGTTCGTCCGGGCGAAGTCCTCGCGCTGCTCAACACGGGCGCTTACACCATCGCGCAGATGTTTCCCTACAACGGTCGCCCGCTCCCCGCCGTCGTCATGGTGCGCGAGGGGGGCCGCGCCGACCTCGTCCGCCGCCGTGACACTTATGAAGACCTGCTCACAGGCGACATCTGGTAGACGCCCCGGCGGACATCTGACAGACCGCCTCCGGCGGAGGGTGACAGACCGCCTCCGGCGGACGACAGCCGGGAGCATTGTTTTCACGACACGATAGCCTTTTTGAATGCTGAAGCCGTCCGACTCGTACAGACGCCATGACACTTCCAAGGCAACTGCCCCCCACGGTGACACTCCTTCGCGGACTGACGCTTCTGGCCGCGATCTCCATCATCATCGGCAACGTTATCGGGACGGGTGTCTTTCTCAAGGCGCGCGTCATGACGTGCAACGTGGGCACGCCCGGCATGGTCATTACGGTCTGGGTCGTGGCCGGGCTTTTGAGTCTGGCGGGCGCGCTCACCTACGCCGAGCTGGCGGCGATGATGCCGAGGGCGGGCGGCGAATACGTCTTCATGCGCGAGGCTTACGGGTCGGGCGCGAGCTTCCTCTATGGCTGGATGCAGGTCTTCATCGCCAAGACCGGCTCGCAGGCTTCGGTCGCCGTGGCCCTCGCCATCTTTATGAACGACCTCACGGGCGGCGCGCTCAACCAGACCTTTTTCTCTTACAACCTTTTTGGCGCGAAAGTGCCTTTCGGCATGCTGCAAGTCGTCGCGCTCTCGGCCATCGTCATCTTCACTATTGTTAACTGCGCCGCGGTCGTCGTCAGCGGGTGGGTCGCGACGGTGCTGACGGGCGTCAAGATCGCGCTCGTGCTCGGCGTGGGCGTGGGCGCGTTCCTTCTGGCCGACGGGAGCTGGGGCCACTACGCGCAGGCGAATGCGGGCGGCGCGTGCGAGGGCGTGGGCGCTGCCGCGCAACTGGGCGTGGCCGGGTTCGCGGCGGCGATGCTCGGCGCGCTGTGGGGCTATGACGGTTGGAATAACCTGACGCTCGTCGCCGGCGAGGTCAAGAACCCGCAGCGCAATATCCCGCTCGCACTCATCGGCGGAACCATCGTCATCATCATCCTCTACGTCTTCATCAACCTCGCGTACTTCTACGTCCTCGACCCGACCTCGGTCGCAAGCGTCTCGAAAAGCTCTTCGGTCGCGAGAGAGGTGGCGCTGCGTTTCCTCGGCCCCGCAGCCGTCACGCTGATGGCCGCGGGGCTTCTGGCCTCTTCCGTCGGGACACTCCACACCTCGATTCTGACGGGCGCGCGCGTCCCCTACGCGATGGCGCGCGACGGCCTCTTCTTCCAGAACCTCGCGCGGCTCAATCCGAAGACACGCGTCCCCGTCGGCGCGCTCGCCGTGCAGGGCGTGTGGGCCTGCGTGCTGGCGCTCTCCGGCTCGTTCGACACGCTGACCGACTACGTCATCTTCGGCTCATGGATTTTCTACGGCCTCGTCACCGGCTCGATCTTCATCTTCCGGCGGCGGATGCCAGATGCCGAGCGGCCCTACCGCGCGTGGGGCTACCCCGTCGTCCCTGTTCTCTTTCTGCTCGTCACGGCCTTCCTCCTCGTGATGACGCTGTGGACATCTCCGGTGCAGGCGCTGACTGGACTCGGGCTGATTGTGCTCGGTCTTCCGGTCTACTACTTTTTCTTCAGACACAGACGCATCCTCGACCCGGAGCCCGCGACCGGGGACGGCGGCGATAACGTTTAGGAAGGGTTTAATCAATCGTGGGTTCCGCGGCAACGGCGAGGGCCAGAATCGCTCTGGAGCGTCTGACGGATGACGAGCTGCTCGAATTCCGTCTGTGCGACCTGCCCGTGCGCATCGAGGGCACGCACCTCGAAGATCGAGTCGAGCAGCTCTACGCCGAGCTGGAGGAGAGGGGTTTGCGCTTCCGCCCGCACGTCTGGCTGTCGGAAGAGTGGTTCTCGCCCGATGGCGTCCCCGGCTTCGCAATCCCCTTCTACCTCGCGCACCCGCGCCTGATGAGGCTCGAACGGCGACAGATGCTCGAAGTCGAAGGCGGGACGGCGAAAGAGTGCATGGGCATCATGCGCCACGAGTCCGCGCACGCGCTCGACAACGCCTTCCGCTTCCGCTCGCGCCGCCGCTGGCGCGAGCTGTTCGGGCTCTTCAGCCAGCCCTACCCGCAGTCCTACCAGCCCGAGCCGACGAGTCGCGCCTTCGTCCTCCACCTCGGCGCATGGTACGCGCAGGCGCACCCGGCGGAAGATTTCGCCGAGACGTTCGCCGTCTGGCTGGCCTCGCCGCCCTCGCGCTGGCGGCGGCGCTACATGGGCTGGGCGGCGCTGCAGAAGCTTGAATACGTCAACCGCATGGCCGAAGGTGTGGCGGGCCTCGCGCCAAAGAACAGGCGGCGCGACCTCGTGAGGCCGCTCGCGGAACTTAAAATGACGCTCAGGGAGCACTACCGGCGCAAGCGAGAATATTATGCGGTGGGCCTGCCGACAAACTACGACCGCGATCTCAAACGCATCTTCCCCGCCGCGTCGAGGAACGAAGGATTACAAGCCGCGTCCGGATTTCTCCGAAGCATTCGGCGCGAGCTGGTGCAGGCCGTGGCCGAAGGCACTGGCGTCCACCAGTACACGATTGACCAGATACTCTTGAAGATGATTGACCGCTGCAAGGTCATGCGCCTGCGTCTGGCGGCCACCGAAGAGCAGGCCGGTCGGCGCGTGCTCGTCATGCTCACGGTGCAGACCTCGAACGTCATCCACACCGGATACCACCGCATCGCCTTATGAGTTTCAAGTTGAAGAAAAAGCTCCGCGTCGCCGTCCTCATTCACGAGGCGCTGATGCCTCCCGAGCAGGCCGACGAGGCCGAACTCAAACAGCTCCCGCGCTGGAAGACCGAATATGATGTCATCTCGACGCTGCGCCGCATGGGCCATGAAGTGTTCCCCATCGGCCACCACGACGAGTTGGGCGACATCCGCCGCGCGCTCGACGAGCACAAGCCGCAAGTCACCTTCAACCTCATCGAAGAATTCCTCGACAATGCGCTGTTCGACCAGCACGTCGTGAGCTTTCTTGAGCTGACGAAGCAGAAGTACACGGGCTGCAATCCGCGCGGGCTGACGCTGGCGCGCGATAAGGGTCTCTCGAAAAAGATTCTCGCCTACCACCGCATCCCCGTCCCCGGCTTCGCCGTCTTCCCGATGGGGCGCAAGGTGCGCCGGCCCCGCCGCCTGACCTTTCCGCTGCTCGTTAAATCCGTGAGCGAGGAGGGCTCCGCCGGAATCGCCCGCGCCTCCGTCGTCAACGACGACGAGAAGCTCAGCGAGCGCGTCGAGTTCATCCACCGCCTCACCAACACGCACGCCATCGTCGAGCAGTACATCGGGGGCCGCGAGATTTACGTCGGCGTCATCGGCAACCAGCTCCTCCAGACCTACGCGCCGTGGGAGCTTTCGATCAGCAAGCTGCCCGAAGGCGTGCCGAACATCGCCACCGGCAAGATGAAGTGGGACGCCAAGTATCAGGAGAAGGTGGGACTCTCGACGGGCGCGTCGGAACTCGCGCCGGAGCTGCAAAAAAAGCTCGAACGACTGTCGAAGCGCATCTACCGCACGCTCTTCCTGAGCGGCTACGCGCGCCTCGACTACCGGCTCACCGAAGACGGGCAGTTTTACCTGCTCGAAGCCAACCCCAACCCCAACATCGCCTTCGGCGACGACTTCGCCGACTCAGCCGCACACTCCGGCCTCTCCTACGAAGCCCTGCTCCAGAAGATCATCACCCTCGGCCTGAGCTATCAGTCAGCGCCTTGACGAGAGGCACGCTCAACTTGCCGTCGGGTGCATGCCGTTATGAGGCATCAGCTGCCCATTCTCGCGACTCCCTTTTCGGCGCTGCTTATTGAGAATTGCTGATGCCACAAACTCATCCGCATAAGTGTCTCCGCGAGTAAATGAAATGTCTCGAGTCGGACGCCCAACGCCCGGACTAACCGGGCGCGCGTTCAATAAATCAACCATCCAAGCTGAGGAATGAAAGCTGTGTTATTCACGATCCGTTTGAATGAGTTGTTATGCCTCGTGGATTCAACAAGTAAGTGCAACACGGTGTAGGCGCGCTTTAGAACGAGGATCAACCCCGCCCCCTGCTCTAAGTGCATCTGCCTGTTCTAGATACTAATTTTGACGAGGCGAGCTACCTCTGCGTTGACAAGCACTTGTGTGTTGCACTTCAAAGTTGATACCAGGCAAAGGAGACGGAGCATTATTTTTTACTGTCAGTGCCCCCAAAAGTCACGCGGATGCCGGTGGTAAATAGCAGGTCATTCTTTTTTATCCCCGGCAGGGGGTTACTCTGGAAG
>JAIVJM010000126.1 GCA_020199995.1 Acidobacteriota bacterium
TTGCTATCCTCGGCGGTCGCGCGGAAGAAGTCGAACGTCTTCGAGATTTCGAGCGCCAGCAGGTCGGAGACCGTCTCCAGCACGCCTTCCGTGTCCGGCGACTCGACGTGCGAGGGCGGCGCACCGCCGCGCTTGACCGCCTCGGCCTGCTCGTAGGTGAGCCCCAGCTCTTTTTGCAGCAGCGCCGTGTACTGGTTGCCGCCGACCGAGACGTCGCGCGTGAAGACGCTGCGGACGCCCTTCAGGATGTTGATGTTCATCGTCGAAGCTCCCACGTTGAGGAGGGCGACGATGAGATCGTCGGGCGGCTGATAGTTGACCTCGTAGCAGTTCTGAAGCGCGAAGGCGTCCACGTCAATAATCGCCGGCTGCTTACCGGCGAGCTGAATCGCCTGACGGATGTTGGCGATGGAGTCGCGCTTGCAGGCGGCCATCAGGACGTGCAGCGAGTCGGCCCCGGAGCCGACCACCTGGTAGTCGAGGCTCACGTCGCCGATGTCGAATGGGATGTGCTCTTCGGCGTGCCAGTCAATTGACTCTTCGAGTTCTTCACGCGTCATCTGCGGCACGATGATGTTCTTGACGATCACGGAGCTTCCGCTGACGCCCGCCGCCACGCGGTCAGTCTTGATCTGGCCGTCGCGGAAGATTCCGGCGATGACGTTCGAGACGTCGTTGAGCTCCATGATCTGGCCGTCAACCACCGTGTCGGGCTGAAGGTTCTCGAAGCCGAGGTTGGTCAGCGAGAGCGAGCCGGGCTTGCCCTGCAGTTCGACCGCCTTGACCGAACTCGAACCGATGTCCAGGCCCACGAGGCCCTTCTTGCCGAGGTTTCTTTTGAGCATAATCTATTTATTCCTAACGACCTGAACGACTCGCAAGCGGTTGAGCCGCCTGAGGCGCGCGCGGACGCGGCGAACTCTGGCGCGAGTGACGCGCCAGCTCGGCGCGGGTGTGGAGAGCGTTGCGGCGGATTTCATTTTGTGTGGGCCTGAAGTCCGAGTCGGGCTGCGCGTGTTTGTTGAACCGGGCGTCCGCCCGTAGTCAGGTGGGGCCGAGCGAAGGGCTGCACTTCCGTTGAAAACTTCGGGATCGAGGTGGGATCGCCGCAAGGACGTGAGCTTTGTGGTTGCTCTGCTGCGACTCAAGACGTCTCCCCTTCGGTAACCCGGCCAAGTCGAAATCCTCTGACGGCGATTTCGACTCCCGTGGCTTTGCGGCCCACGCTCGCGCGTGGTGTGCCTTTGTCGGTTGAGTTTCAAAAGGGCAACAGGCTGTATGTCAATGAAGGCTGGCCCGCCGCCGAGGCTTTCTCTTGTCTCGGCCCGCTCTGTGCGTCTCACACGCCGGTCAGTCAAAGCGAACCTCAACGGCCACAAAAACTATAAATCAACGTAGCGGCCCCTGTCAATCAATATTTTGCACTGTTTAACTACACGCATATTAATAACTTGAAAGGATTCCTGAATTCACTGGGGATATTTTCCAGAACACTTCCGATTATCGGCCGACATGCCTCTGATTTTGGTCAAGGCCGTTTTGCAGCGCTTCGCGCGGTGGGAACCCTCTCCGGCCCTTTGACGCCCTCCGGGTTGAAGTAATTGAGCGCCAGCTTTCTTGCGAGAGTCAATACGGGGAAGTTACGATGCACGGATATGAGAATCGCTCGCAGAGTAATCCTGTTTGCTTTATTGCTCGTCATCCTCACCGGGTTGTGGATGTGGTGGAACCGCCCCGTCAAGGTTGACATGGCGGCCTACGTCCCGGCCGACTCGATTGTTTATCTCGAAGCCGACAGTCTGCCCGGACTCCTGAACGGAATTACTTCGACCGACGCCTGGCGCGAGTTGGCTCCCGCTGCAGGGATTGACCGGCACGTCGGAGAGGCGGGCTGGCTCAGTCGCTTTATGAGCTTTACGGGGCTCGGCTCAGGCGAATCCGTCATCTTCTCAAGGGCACAGGTCGCCGTTACGATTCAGGGATTCGAAGCGGCTGAAGAGTCGGACACGGCGCTCAAATTTTCGCCGCGCGCCGCGCTCGTCGCGGAGACGCACACGGGCGAGGGGCGCACGCGCGCCGCCGTGGAGAAGCTGGTCGGTGACTTCGCGCGCCGCTCTTTCGGCTCGCCGAGTGTGGAACGCAAGGAGGTGGACGGCGTTCGCTTCGTGACGTGGGTCGCGCCGACGGGTTCGAGACGAAAGGTCGTGACCGCCGTCACAGAGAGCGTGGCCGTCATCGGTAACGACGAGGCGACGGTTCGCGCCTGTCTCGAAGTCAGGCGCGGGGCACGCCCGAGTTTGGCTGGCAACGAGCAGTTAAAGGAGTTGAGGTCGCGGCTCGGGGGCGAGGGCGCGCTGGCTTTCGGCTTCGCACAGAGCGGAAGCGCCGCCAGAATGGTGGAAGTCTTCGCGCCCCTGTTTGTCGCGGGCGTTTCGGATAAATCGGAGGTTCAGGGGTTCCTCGCGACGTTCCTCCCGAAACTCGCCGACCAGTTGATCGGGAGCGCCGGCTGGAGCGCGCGCGTTGTCAAAGGCTCTGTCGAGGATCATTATTTTCTCGCCCTGCCGGAAGGAATGCCCGCGCGACTGACTGAACCATTCGAGGCCGCGGGCGGGCAAGGAAGCGCCGCCCCGACAGCCTTTCCGCGCGATGTTTATCAAGTCTCGCACTACCATTTTCGCGACCCTGAGGCGGCGTGGCGCGGTCTGAACGCGGTCATCTCGTCGCAGGTGGACGCCTACCGCGCATCCATCATCTCGCTCACGCTCGAAGCCCTCGTCAAATCCTATGGGGTCGAGAAGCCGCGCGAATTCCTCCGCGCCGTCGGGCCTGATGTCATGACGGCGTGGCTGGATGTTTCGAGCGAGAATAAAGTTCTGGTTGTCGCGGTGCGAGACCGCGAGGCCCTGCGCCGACAGGTCGGAGAGCGGCTTGGGAGCGGCGCGCGCGCAGAGCGCGTGGGAGGCGAAGAGTTGCTGATTTCGAGCGACCCCGAGCGGGGCGCGGCGAGTTTCTTCGGAGATTATCTGCTCGTCGGTGACGCGGCTGATCTCCGGCGTTGCCTTTCTTCCCGCCTCGATGGACGGGAGGCACGCCGCGAAGAAACTCCTTTAGAGATGGCCGAGAGCTTCTTTAAAGAGCCTTCTTTCGTCACCACACGGACGCGCGACGCCGGCCCGGCGCGCACGGTCATCTCGTTTTTCGGCGGGGCGCGCAGCAGCGGAGGGGCATCCGGGCGTGAGTCCTTTGAAAAGGCTCTCGCGCGCCACTCACTGAGCGTCAGCGAAACGCGGCTGGCGGCGGACGGCTTTGAGAAGAAGACGCGCTCGGCCTTCGGGCAGTTCGGGGCCATCGGCGCACTCCTCACGCCGGAGCGTTAGGCCACACCGTCTCGCCCGGACCTCACTCCCCTCTTCCGTCAGCGAACGCGGAGACGACGACTCAGGAACCTTTGCCGTACTCACGTCGTGGACGATTTCCCTGCTGGCGAAGGGCGGAGTTAAGCGCCGGCCTAGTTCGGCTCGAAGGGATGGCCGGAGAGGACTGCGCGAATATTGATCTGCCCGAAGAGGGTTTCGAGGAACGTCACGAAGCGGTGGAGCACCGTCTCCAATTGCGCGTCAGTCTGAGCGGACTCGACATCATCGACGAAGCGTTCGAATGAATCCCAATCTTTATACATCAGGAATCGCAGGCTCCGCTCGGAGAATGCGGCGAGTTGTTCGAGCAACAGCGTCTTTGGATACGGCCCCCTTTCGCTCCCCGCCTGCCGCACGAGTTCCAGCAATCTCCAGAGGTCGAGCCTGAGAGCCAGCGACTGTTCGAGCCTCGTATTGAATGCGCCGAAGAGCTGCGAGCCGTCGAATCCCGGCTCGACGCTCTGTGCGATGGCGACAACGGACTGCTGAAAACAGTCGCGCAGGAGGCCATGAGCGTTCTCGGTTCTGGCGTAAATCTGCGGCGGGTGGGCGAGCGCACACAGGCCCGCCAGCTCATGCTCGAAGACCTTTCGCAGTTCCATCCTGATGGCGTAGGCTGTGCCGTCCAGTGCGTCGAGGATGTTTTTTCCCGCGCCCTCGACGTGCAGCGCGCGGTTCTCCAGAAGGTCGATCAGCTCTCCGCCTTCGTCGAGAACGAGCGCGAAGACGGGGAGCAGTTGTTTGAGGTGTCCGTCACTTTTCAGCGAAAGCTCGACGAATCGCAGGTGTTCGAGTGAACGCACGAAAGTCGAGAAGATGTTGAGAATATCCTCGCCGAGCTCGTCCGGCGTGAGTTTACCCGCGAGAGCGCGGAGCGGGTCGGGCAGCGAGTCTGGGGCGCGACCGCAGACCGCCTCGGAGAGACTACGCGCGGCCTCGCTCTGTTCGAGTTCGCGCGCCAGAATGCCGCGCAGTCCCGACCAACCGCCGAAATGGATGGACGGGGCCGCGAGCAGGCCATCGCAGATCAGGCACGAGCGGCGGCGTCGCGTATTCACTCTCGTAAGAATTTTGTGCTTTGTTCATTACGATTGTGAGCAAGACCCTCCGGCTGCGCTTTTCCTCCCGCGCTGAAATCGAGCAAAGCTCAATTTTTTCCTCGCCCATTGGCGAGGAGTAATCTTGACCGGCGACACTCGAATGGATTTCTATCGTCGCTTGATTCTAAACACGAAACGCGCCGTCAGGCAAAATATTTCGCCCCGCCTGTCGGAGCGGCATCTCTTACGGCGTGGCTACACGCGCGAATAGCGAGCCCACGGAGGTTGCCTTGACCGAAAAAGTAGAGCTGCTCGTCGCCACTAACAACGAGGGGAAGATGCGGGAGCTGAACGCGCTTCTCGCCGAACTCCCGCTGAAGCTGCGGAAGCTCTCCGAGCTGCCTTTGATTTCGGAAGCCGAAGAAACCGGCGACACCTTCACACAAAACGCCGTGCTCAAAGCCCGGCACTACTGTTCGCAGAGCGGCCTGTGGACAATGGCCGACGACTCCGGGCTGGAGGTGGAGGCGCTCGGCGGCGCGCCCGGCGTCTATTCGGCGCGTTACGGCGGGCGGGAGATTTCATACGCGGAGCGGGTCGGGCAGCGAGTCTGGGGCGCGACCGCAGACTGCCTCGGAGAGACTACGCGCGGCCTCGCTCTGTTCGAGTTCGCGCGCCAGAATGCCGCGCAGTCCCGACCAACCGCCGAAATGGATGGACGGGGCCGCGAGCAGGCCATCGCAGATCAGGCACACGCGACACCATGCGCGCAGGCGCGATTGCGGAGTATCACGAACTACTGGCGGCGGACGAGAGCCTGACGCCGGAGTTTTTCGCGCGCCTCAAAGATTTGATGAGCGCGCGCCGCATGGTCTACGGCGACCGGCACATCGGCGTCGCGCTCCGGCCCTACCTGCTCACACGAGAACAGTATGACCGACTGACCTTCGCGGCGCAGACGCTCGCCCGTGCGTTCGAGAAGGTCGGGACGGCGCTGCTCTCAGACCCGGCCCTCCTTGATCGCGTCGGGCTCACCGAGATGGAGCGCCGGCTCGCGCTCGTCAACCCCGGCTTCGCCAGCTCCGCCGTGACGACGCGGCTTGATGCCTTCGTCTCCGGCGAAGCGATCAGATTCGTCGAGTACAACGCGGAGAACCCTTCGAGCCTCCTCGACCAGTCAGAGCTTAACCACGTGCTCTTCGAGGTGCGTGCCCTCTGTGGCATCGCCGAGCGCTACCGCCTGAGCCAGCCCGACCCCACGGAGCGACTTCTGCGCGCCCTGCTTGCGACCTACGCCGAATGGGGCGGCGCGGGGAACCCGAACGTCGCCATCGTGGATTGGCCGGGGCTCCCGACCGAGAACGAGTTCATCCTCATCCGCAACTACTTCGTCGCGCGCGGCGTCCCGACCATCATCTGCACGCCGGATGAGCTTGAATACGACGGCGACAGTCTGCGCCGGGGAGATTTCCGCATTGACCTCGTGTACAAACGCGTCATCATCCACGAACTGCTCGCACGCTATGACGAGTCGCACGCGCTGATGCGCGCCTACGCGGGCGGCAAGGTCTGTCTCGTCAACCCGTTCCGCTGCAAGATTCTGCACAAGAAGGCCGCCTTCGAGTTCCTCACCGATGAGGAGCGCCAGAGCTGGTTCACGCCCGCCGAACGCGAGGTGCTGCGCGACTGCGTGCCATGGACGCGGCGCTTCGAGGAGAGGCGCACGTCCTTTCGCGGGCGTTCAATCGAGCTGACTGAGTTTGTCCGCCGGAATCGCGCGGACTTTGTCCTCAAGCCGAATGACGACTACGGCGGGCACGGCGTCTTCATCGGCAAAAGCTCGGGCGAGGCGGAGTGGGACGATTGCATCTCGAAGGCGCTCGCGGGCGATTACGTGGTGCAGGAATTGATCGAGCTGCACACTGAAGAGTTCCCCGTTTTCGACGACGAGCGCTGGGGGCTTCAACAGATGTACGTTGACGTGAACCCGTTTCTTTTCAGGGGTGAGATGGGCGGCGCGCTCGTCCGCCTCTCGACTTCACCCATCGTCAATGTCACCTCGGGCGGCGGCGAGACGGGCTTCTTCGTGCTCGAAGAGCGTCTTTCAACAATTAAGCAAGACTGAGCGGCGGAAGTGATTCTGGAGGGCCGCTGTCAAGTCGCCGCCCCTATAAATATTCCAGCTTCGTTTAGACCGGATGGTTGTCCGCCCCTTCGGGCAATCGTTCCTTTACGCGCCCTCGCCACATCGGTTATCCTCTCGCAGTCGAGAAGAAAGAAGCCGTCTCCTGATTCATCTTTCTAACGAGTGAAGAGACGGCGGGAAAGAGACGTAAAGAACGCTTGACCGAACGGCGTTCGTTTTCGGCAACTCAGAGAAACTCTCAGAGAAACTTTTGTCACGGGGCGTTGCACAGCCTGGTAGTGCGCTCGGTTTGGGGCCGAGAGGTCGCAGGTTCGAATCCTGCCGCCCCGATTCTCACTTCAAGTCCACGCGAGATAGTCATCACTCGCGGAATCTCAAGACATAACTGAACTGGCCGTCGCCGCCGACGCCGACGTGGACACGTGCGACGCCCTGATCCGGAGCCATGCGGGCGAGGAATTCGTTGGACATCTCGGGCAGCAGTGTGCGCGTGAGAATGTGGTAGATGTTGCGTGCGCCGCTCTCGACCTCTTCGCAGCGGTTGGCGATCTCGTTGATGACGGCCTCGTCGTAGCTGAAGACCGCGCCTGAGCACAGGCGTCTTCACTTCAAAGATATTCAACCCGAGTCCGGAGGCCGACCTTCCTGTTCAAGCTCAGACTCTCAACCCTCGGACCGTACTTTCGAGTGAAAAACGAGCATCCTTGACACCGCTTCACGTCCCGCAAAGGTTTCCTAACATGATATTTATCAGGACTTTTCGCCGTTGGCTAACCCGCGGAGCAGACGACCTGCGGGAGTTGGAACCGCGCCGCAAGTCAGGAGCATCCCGCGGGCGGAGTCCGGTTCAATCACTTTTTTCGCAATAATACGCTAAATATTGATATTTTTTCGAGACGCGAGGCCGCCCGTTGTGATATATGTGCTGCTGAAAGCTTTTTACATTCTTCCCGGTTTAGAGGAGGTACGCACACCAGCCCATGGCGACGAAAGAAGGCAAGAAACGCATGTCACAGTCCGAAGTGGTCAACCACTTCGCCGAAAAATTCGAGCTGAAGCGCGCGTCCATCCAGATTCCGGCCAAAACCACGCTCAAGTTCCGCTTGAGCAAAGGGATGAAAGATACTGTGGTTCCCAAGAAGTAGAACCAAGCTTCACTCGCACGTCATCTTTATCAACGATCAGCGAATTCCCCGCCTGCGGGTCCGGATGCGCCACTGTCGCACCGTTAGACTCGCAGGCGTGTCTTTTTCCGCAAGAGTCTCCCCGCCCCTCCCTAAGTCCTTAATAATTCTGCACTTATCTTAAAGCCGTGCCAGCCATCCGGCGCGCCTCCGCTATGCCCTTTGGGGACCGAAAATATTTCTGGCATTTCACCTTGATTTTGTGTAAAATCTCCGTTTTCCAGATACCTACATGTTCTCGCTGGGTGTAGGGCTTTGAAGTCGAGCCGGGGCTGTAGTTGTGTAATATTTCCGGAGAATGTATTCATTTCGCATCCCGGGAATTGTTCGTTGCATCTAAATTATCAGTCATGAAAGAGCCTTCCGACTACTTTTCTGAAGGCCGGAAAAATAAGGAGTTGACGACAGTGATTGCTATCGAGACCTATCCGCTTTCTGAGCGGCTTAAGATGATTGACCACATTCAGGCGCGCCGCTACTCGAAGCTGGCGAGGCCGTCCCTTGAGATTGCTACCGAAGGCATCATTCGCCATTTGCGAGCGTGTGATCGTATGGACGTTAACCCGGACGTCGCGGCTGTTCGCGAAATCATTGACGACGCGCTCAACGGTCGCCGGGTCTTCGCGGAAACCTTCAACAACGCCGCCTAGAAGAGTTCTGATATTCTCTGAGCGCGCTCGACGCGCGAGTCAAGACCGCCGGCCTCTACCGAGGTGGGCGGTCTTTTTGCTGCCCAGAAGGTTTTAGCGGGCGGGAGACGGGTTCGGCGGAAATGGTTTATGAGCGGGCGCGGGCGAGTTGATACTGCATGATGGCGAGCAGGCTCAGAGCGTCCGTGATTTCACCTGTGAGGGCCATTCGGAGTGCCTCCCGGATTTTCACACGACGAATCTCGAGCTGCTCGGTGCCGTCGGGGCGCGGCTCGCCCTGCGTGAGCTCGGTGGCGAGAAACCAGACGGCGCGTTCGTCGGTCGCCGAATTCGAGAGGTGCGCTTCCCCCATCTTCTCCCAGCGACGCGCACGCAGACCAATCTCTTCCTCCAACTCCCTCCGCGCGGCTTCCAGCGGTTCTTCGCCCTCCGGACACCCACCTTCGGGAATCTCCCACGAGTAACTGTCCAGCGTATAGCGG
>JAIVJM010000127.1 GCA_020199995.1 Acidobacteriota bacterium
CCTCGGGCGCAACTCCGGCATCACCGAGTCCTACTCCTCGCTCGACCTTCGCGTGGCGCGCACCATCCGCTTCGGCGAGCGCTGGGGTCTCGAAGTCATCGCCGAGGGCTTCAACCTCTTCAACCGCTACAATCAGGCCGCCGCGAGCCCCCGCTTCGAGGACGTCAACGCCGAAAACCGCCGCGACGGCTCGGGCCGCTACTTCGGTCGCCCGACCGCCGCCTTCGACCCGCGCCAGTTCCAGTTCGGGCTGAGACTGAGCTTTTAAGACTTCGGCCCGCAGCAGAACCGGCGACCCCGTGGAGTTGAAAAGGCCGCCGGCCTTCGTTTGCGAACGAAGGCCGGCGGTCATGTCGTGTGGTGGCCGGCGGTCGTCCTCCAACGACATATTTTCACTCCTTTATCACTAACAGAAGAGAATAAGTAAGAGGGCATCGGGGCGATAACGCGCCGAAGAATAGTTCAGCTCGCGGAACACCGACGGGCGACCGTCGTGGCCGCCTGTGCGGCGTCTCTTTTAATAAAAGCGCATGGACACCGCCGCCCGCTTAAGCCACAACGCGTCTCGACTTCCGGCCCCAGACGCCGCGGCGTACTGCCCCCCTTTTAGCTGAACGATGAGGAATTCGTCACTGCGGAGTAATCCGATGTCGCACGCCTTGCTTCGTTGGCCGATTATTTTAAGCCTTGCCTTCGGCGTCCTCCAGTCTTCGCTCAACGCCCGCCAACCCGCCGCGCGAAAACACGCTCCGCCAGCGCCATCGCGCGCGCAGTCGAAAGGAAAATCCGTCACGCTCAGGCAGGGCGAAATAATCGCGCGGCAGTTGTCGAACGAAGAGGCGCACTCTTACCTCGTGCCGCTCGCCGGGGGGCAACTGCTCAGCCTGAGCGCCGAGCAGCGCGGCGTTGACATCGTCCTGACACTCTACGGGCCGGGCGGGGAGAGGGTGGCCGAAGGACATTCGCAGTTCAGCGCGAACGTTTCGGAGCCTCTCTTCTTCACGATGATTGCCGAGACGAGCGGCGTCTACTGTCTCAAAGTGCGCGCGAAAAAGAAGAACCCCGCCGCCGCCGCCGGCTCTTACGAGATAAAAGTCGAGGAGCTGCGCGAAGCCACGCCTTTCGACCGCCGGCGACTCGTTGCCCTGAACCTCTTCGCTGAGGGCGATCACATCCGCGCGAGCGAGTGGGCGATGAGTTCATGGCAGCCGGTGCTGGAAAAGTACGAGGCGGCGCTCGCCCTCTTTTGCGAGATCGGCGACCGGCGCGCGGAGGCGACCACGCTCGGCTTCATCGGCAATTACTATGAGTGGATGAGCGAACAGACCGAGGGCAGTCAGCCGGCGAACTCGGGGCCGGCGTCTTCACCACCATCGGCGACATTTACCACGACCTCGGCGAGCAGCGGAAGGCGCTCGAATACTATCAAGAGGCGCTTCGGCTCATGCGCGCGGCCAAGTCGCCGGATAGGATAGATTGGCACCACAACGAGGCGAAGACATTGGTCGCCGCCGGTCGCGTGCACCTCTCATTGGGAGAGAAGGAAAAGGCCTTCGGTCTCTTCCGGCAGGCGCTCGAACGGCACCTGCGCGCGCTCCCGCGTTTGCGGAACGCGGGCGGCGCGTGGGAGACAAAGTCGCTCTCCGACATGGCGCGGATTTACGAGCTGCTCGGAGAGCCCGACCCCGCGCTCGATCACTACGGCCAAGCGCTCGCGCGCTACCGCGCCTCCAATGGGCGGATGTACGAATACGTCACACTCACTGACATGGCGGCGTTCTACTCTTCGCTCGGGCGGCACGAAGAGGCGCTCGCACACCACCGGCAGTCGCTTCAAATCAGGCTCGCCGTGAAGGACTTGAACGGTGCGGCTGAGGCGCACTACCAGATCGCGCGCATCCAGCGCGAGCGCGGGCAGGTCGAAGAGGCGAGGCGCGAGATCGAGTCGGCGCTTTCAATCGTCGAATCGCTGCGCGCGCGCATCGCCGGCGAGTCGCTGCGCGCCTCCTACTTCGGGACCGTGCAGAAGTATTACGAGTTTTACACAGACCTGCTGATGAGCCTGCACGCGGGGCGACCCGAAGAAGGCTTCGCCGCCCTCGCCCTCGAGGCGCACGAACGCTCGCGCGCCCGCACCATGCTTGAGACGCTCGTGGGGTTGCGCGTAGACCTCCGCGAAGGGGTTGACCCTGAGCTCGTCCGGCGCGAGCGAGGGCTGCGACTTCAGCTCAACGCCAGCGCCGAAAAACAGATGCGCCTCCTGAGCGGGAGCCACACCGCAGGGCAGGCCGCGGCCGCAGCCGGAGAGATCGAAGCGTTGACGGCGGAATACGAAACCGTCGAGGCGCGGATTCGCGCAGGCTCGCCGCGCTACGCGGAACTCGTGCGCCCCGCGCCGCTCACGCTCAAAGAGATTCAGACCGACATCCTCGACGGCGACACGCTGCTGCTCGAATACGCGCTCGGCTCCGAGCGCAGTTACCTCTGGCTCGTCGCGAAAGACTCGCTGACTGCCGTCGAGTTGCCCGCGCGCGACCTCGTTGAGCGCGCCGCGCGCCGCGTCCATGAACTTCTGAGCGACGCAGAGGGGTGGGCACACGGCGGGGCGACGGCGGGCGAATACGCGAAGGCCGCCGCCTCGCTCAGCCGGATGTTGTTGCCCGCCGGTGCGGTCGCCGCGAAGCTGGGAAAGAAGCGGCTCGTCGTCATCGCCGACGGACTGCTCAATCGCCTGCCGTTCAGCGCGCTGCCCGCCCCGTCCGGCGCGGGCATGGAGCCGAAGCCGCTGGTCCTCGATCACGAGGTCATCAGCCTCCCGTCGGCCACGACGCTTTCGCTCCTGCGGCGCGGCCTGCGGGAACGCCCGCGCGCGCCGCGAGGGGTAGCCGTGTTGGCCGATCCGGTTTTCGACGCCGCCGATGAAAGAGTCGGGAGGCGACGTGTGGCCTACGCGAGAGCAGGCGCGGCACGGGGAAGCGCGCGCCGCGACGACCCCGGCTCAGAACGCCGGCGTGAGAGTCAGCCGACGTTCCCGAACCCGAATGACGGCGACCGCAGAAACGAATGGCTGAGCGGTGGGGTCAACATCACGCGCCTGCCCTTCACGCGACGGGAGGCCGAAGCGATTCTCGCCGTCGCGGCGAGCGGCGACGAATTGAGGGCGCTCGATTTCGGGGCCAGCCGCGAGACGGTCGCGGGCGACCGTCTCAAAGATTACCGCATCGTGCATTTCGCGACGCACGGCCTCTTGAACGGCGAGCAGCCGCGTTCGAGCGGCATCGTCCTCTCGCTCGTGGACGAGCGTGGGCGGGCCGTTGACGGTTTCCTCTCGCTCGGAGAAATCTACAAGTTGAATTTGTCGGCTGAACTGGTGGTCTTGAGCGCGTGTCAGACGGGGCTGGGCAAGGAGGTGCGCGGCGAGGGCCTCATCGGGCTGGTGCGCGGCTTCATGTACGCGGGCGCGCCGCGCGTGGTGGCGAGTCTGTGGAAGGTTGACGACCGCGCGACCGCCGAGCTGATGCGTCGCTTCTACGAAGGGATGCTCAAGGAAGGGCTCACGCCGGCGGCGGCGCTCAGGCGGGCGAAGGTCGAGATGCTCGCGGACGAACGCTGGCGCGCGCCGTTCTACTGGGCAGCCTTCGAGCTGCAAGGGGAGTGGAAGTGAAGGGGCTTTGGTACAAGTCACCGAACCGTAGATGAATCGAGCGGGGGGGAGCGTGGAAGTTTCAACCGCACGCAAAAGTGAATGGGCTCTCACGCGTCTCTGGGGATTTCGTTGGAATAATTTCATCACGATCAACGAGCAATACGACTTCTTCAAGAGTCGCGTCCCCAACACCACCGCGACCAACGATGCGTCGGGCGAATACACGGTCAAAGTTTTTTACAAAAACCAGCAAATACGCGAGACGAAATTCGTTGTTGACGCCAAAGGAGCAATCGCACAGAACACCTTTTCCGGTCAAATCTTTTTACCCAGTCATAAAGTTCTCGTTCCCGCGAAGGTGATGGGAAACGAGAAGTGGAATCCGGCGGCGTGGAAAACCGATATGTTTTACGGGAACCCTTTGACGGGCTTTAACGTCCCTTAAAAAGCTCGCCGGTGGTAATCTTGATGTCGCCGTGTCGGCTTTCGTCGTCTCACGGGTCGGAGTCATGATGAGTAAAGTTTTCATCAGCTTAGTTGCCCTGCTTTGTCTCTTCAGCACAATGGCGGCGGCGCAAAAGAGGCAACCGAGGGTTCGCTGCGGCCACACTGAGTCGTTGGGCGAAGCCAGAATTTGCGCCCGTCTCGAATATAAAAAAGCGGACGCCGAGATGACTAAATCGAAGCACGTGAGATTGGCACAGACAGGTTCTTTCTGATACATCGGTAAGTGCAACCCAACCGAACTTCAGAGGTGAACTGTCTGTGCCGGGGAAAACCATACTTGAGATACCCT
>JAIVJM010000128.1 GCA_020199995.1 Acidobacteriota bacterium
AAGGTGCGCCCGCCGTGGCGGTGCGAGCGGCTCACGAGGTACTGCACGAGCAGCACGTCGTTGTAGAGCGCGGGCGCGAGGTAGAGCCGCGCGCCGTCGCGCTCGAAGCCTTCTTCGACGCGCCGCGAGCGGCGCACCTGCCGCACGCCCTCGAAGTTTTCGCCCCACTCGGTCTTCGGCTCGCGCCGTTCGAGGTAGGCGCGGGCGGCGGCGAGCATCCACGCGCGGTCGTCCTCGAAGTCCAGCTCGTGGCCGAGCGCGTCGAGCCATTCGAAGAAGACGGCGCGCGAGTTTGACTTGACCTCTTGAATCTGAAACTGCTCGTCGCGCGTGGGCAAGCGTTTGACGAGCGCGCGGCGCGCGGCGTCGGTCGCCTTGCCGCCCTCGATGCGGAAAGTCTCGATGCGCGCGTGCCAGCGCCGGGCGGCGTCGCAGTAGGGGCAGCGCGGGTTTCGCTCACCTAAGTCACGGAAGAAGGGGCGCTGCGGGTCCTTCGCCGTCAGCTCCTCGACGCTCGGCGCGTAGCGTTTGATCTCGTTGGAGGCCGTGCGCGGCGCGACGCCGAGCTGTCCGGTGAAGAGATCGAAGATGCAGGCGAGGCAGAGGAGGCGCGCGCTTCGCGTGACCGCGCCGGGCGGGAACGCGTCGAAGTCGAGCACGTCGCGCCGCGCCGCTTTCTTCGAGGCCGTCCCCCTCTGCGGGGCCGTCTCCGACTTGTCGGCGGCGGGCCGCTTCCTCGCCGTCGCCGCGGCAGCAGCAGGCCTCTTTGCGGCGGCAAGCTTCTTTGCGGCGGCAGGTTTCTTCGCCGCGACCGATTTTTTCTTCGCGGGTTTTTTCTTCGTCGGCTTCTTCGCCGCCACGGGCTTGGACCTCGCGGTCGTCTTCACCTTCTTCGACGGCGCGGCTTTCTTCGCGGCTTTCTTTTTGGTCGCAGCCATGCTTTTAATTCGACGCGATGGAGATGAGCGCGGGCGAGTCGGGCACGTCGGTGTGGCCGAGCGCGGCGTCGAGTTCGGCCTCGATATCTCCCGTGGCCGCGCGGAGGCTCTTGAAGTCAAAGAGGTTCGGGTCGAGCAGGTGCGACGGCACGGCGCTCGAGAGCGCATTGAGCATCGAGGCGCGGACGTTGGGAATCTCCTTCTCCAACTCGCCGACGAGACGTTTCATGCGCGCGCGCTTGAGGTCGGTCTGCGAGCCGCAGAGGTCGCAGGGAATGATGGGGAAGTCCCTCTCGGAGGCGTACGAGGCGATGTCTGATTCGCGGCAGTAGGCGAGCGGGCGGATGACCGTGTTGCGGCCATCGTCGGAGCGCAGGACGGGCGGCATCGCCTTGAGCTGGCCGACGAAAAAGAGGTTGAGCATGAAGGTCGTGATGATGTCGTCGGCGTGGTGGCCGAGCGCGACCTTCGTGCAGCCCTCCTCGATTGCCGTCTGGTAGAGGATGCCGCGCCGCAGCCGCGCGCAGACCGAGCAGAAGGTCTTGCCCTCGGGCACCAGCCGCTTAACGACCGAGTAGGTGTCGCGCTCGACGATGCGGAAGCGCACGCCCCTCTCTGCGAGGTAGCGCGGCAGGACTTCGGCGGGGAAGCCGGGCTGCTTCTGGTCGAGGTTGACGGCCAGCAGCTCGAAGCGGACGGGCGCGCGCGCCTGCACGTCGAGCAGCAGGTCGAGCAGCGTGTGGCTGTCCTTGCCGCCCGACAGACAGACCATCACGCGGTCGCCGTCCTCGATCATCCCGAAGTCCCTGACGGCCTCGCCCATCCGGCGCAGCAGTTTTGTCCTGAACTTACTTTCGGCGATCATCGGCTTTAAATCTCTCGCCCATCAAATTCTCCGGCCCCTTCTAGCCGCCCCTTCGATGACAAAGGATGAGTAATGTTTTAAGGCATTTGCGGGGAGATGCGCAACTCGCAGCGGTCTCCCCGCGCCGCGACCGTGCGCGGCCCGCGCGCACTCCGCGCGAGAAGACGAGTGTGCGGGTGAGCGGGCGAGCAAACATGTTGATGCACCGCGCAAGGTGTGTTACCTTTTCTCGCCCAATGCTTAAATATTGATACGGCCCCAAGGGCAGTTTTAAATCTCGCCGTCAGCTCTATTCGTTCAGACCCAAGTCTTAGAAGACTTTCCACAAGTTTTTGCGAAAATTAAGGAGACTTCCCCATGAGTTCGCTCGGTCGCCTCTGTTGCGCAGCCATCGCTATCCTGACGCTCGGGACTGTCTTCTCAGATTCCTACAGCGTTTCCGCTCAGTTGATTATCAGCGAGTTCCGCGTGCGCGGGCCGAACGGCGCGAACGACGAGTTCATCGAGCTTTTCAACAACTCGGGCGCTGACCATACCGTCGCCGGCGGCGGCACCGGCTACGCGGTCGCGGCCTCGAACGGCGTGGCGCGCTGCGTGGTCCCGAACGGGACGGTCATCCCCAACCGCGGCCACTATCTCTGCGTCAACTCGGTCGGCTACTCGCTGGCCTCGTACCCCGCCGGGAACGGCACGACCGCGACAGGCGACGCCACCTACACCACCGACATCCCCGACAACGCGGGCATCGCTATCTTCAACACTTCGGTGGCGGGAGACTTCGTACTCGCCAACCGGCTCGACGCCGTCGGCTCGACCTCGGAGGCCAACACGCTCTACAAGGAGGGGGCGGGCTACCCGGCGCTGACGCCCTTCTCGATTGACTATAGCTTCTACCGCAAGATCGTCGGGACATGCACGAACGCGCCGAACAACTGCGGGCTGGTCAGCGGTTCGTTCCCCATCGAAGGCGTTGACAGCGTGGTGCAGGACACCAACAGCAATGCGGTGGACTTCGTCTTCGTGGACACCAACGGGACGAGCGCGGGCGCGGGCCAGCGGCTCGGCGCGCCGGGGCCGGAGAATCTCTCCGGGCCGGTTGTCAGCGACAGCACCATCAGCGGCACGCTCCTCGACTCGACCGTCAGCAGGCACGCGCCGCCCAACCGCCAGCGCGACGGCGGGACGTTCTGCGCGCCGCCCAACCCGGTCGTGCTGCCCTGCGACCCGGCCAATAATTCGACCTTCGGGACGATCTCTTTCCGCCGCCACTTCACCAACAACACGGGGCTGCCGGTCACGCGCCTGCGCTTCCGCGTCGTGGATCAGACGACCTTCCCCGCCGTCTCCGGTGTGGCTGACCTGCGCAACAGGACTTCGAGCGCGGTGGTCATCGCCACCATCAACGACGCGGCGACCTGCGCCGCGAAGATTCCGCCCGAGGCTGCGCCGTGCTCGGTGACGGTGCAGGGGACGACTCTGGAGACGCCGCCCTTGCAGCCCAACGGCAGCGCCTACAACTCAACCATGTCGGCGGGCACGGTGACGCTGGCGACTCCGATTCTTCCGGGCGCGAGCATCAACGTCCAATTCCTCTTCGGCATCCAGCAGGTCGGTAACTACCGTGCCTACGTCCACATCGAGGCCCTCACGGAGGGCGTCGTGGAGCTCGTCGTCGGCCAGAACTCCGGCGGCGTGGTCGGGAAGAAGAAATTCAAACACGCCCCGCAGACTTCGGTCGCGCCCGCGGGCCAGTCAAGTCCGGCGTCCACTGAAGTGCCTGTGATTACTCCGTTGACGAGGCGTCTCGGCAATTCCGGGATCTGGGTCTTCAGTCCCGGAGCGCTCAAAGATGCCCCGGCGCGCACAACCGCGGACGACAAGCCGAAGGCAGACGACGAAGCGAAGGAAAACTCGAAGAAGGAGTCTGAGACCGCCCCGGCGACTTCGGAACAGCCCGCGCCGCCGATGCCTGCTCCGGCTGCCGCCAAAGAGCCGGTCGCGACGACCACAACCCCCGCCGCCGCGCCCGTCGTGACCAACACGACCTCGGCTGCCCCTGTGGCGGCGGCGGCGACACGCGTCAACGTTCAAAAGGAGAACGTGAGCGCGTCGAAGGCCGGACAACGCTCCTCCGCCAGCCGCCGGACAATCGCGCATAGGCGTGGGGCACTCAAGCGACGCTGATTGCTTTAACCACCTCGAAACCGAATGACGCCGCGCAAAAGTCTTGGACGTTTGCGCGGCGTCAAATTTTTTACCGGCGTGCGACGCCAAGCGCGGCGTCGCGGCGTGCTCAGGTGCGTTCGCCCGAAAGGTTCTGACGCAAAAACTCGATGGTGCGCCGCCACGAGTCGGAGGCGGCTTCCGCGTCGAAGACTGCGGGGCGCGTGTCGTTAAAGAAAGCGTGGTCGGTGCCGGGATAGATGTGCATCTCGGCCCGTTTGCCGAGCACTTTGAGCTTTGCTTCCAGCTCGCGAACCGATGCGGGCGGCACGGACTGGTCGCGCTCGGCATAGAGGCCGAGGACGGGCGCTCTCAAGTTCTCAAAGTCCGGCTCGACCTTCGGGTGGATGCCGTAGAAGACGACGCATGCGCCGACCTGTGTGTTCTTCGACGCGGCGTAGAGTGAGAGGA
>JAIVJM010000295.1 GCA_020199995.1 Acidobacteriota bacterium
CGAATAATCTCCCTTGTCCATCGTGTAAAACCAGAGCGGAAAAACTAGCGCGGAGCGATCTCATTAACACCGTGGCTTAAGCCCGGTGATCCGGGATTGGACAATTACTCGCGAACCGTTTCCAACGGTTTATAGTTCGCGGGAGAAAAACCGTTGAAACGGTTCAAGACTGTTCGCGGATTGCGATCACCGGGCTTAAGCCACGGTGTTAATGAGACCGCTCCGCGTAACGAGAGCCCAGGGAATAACTTCACGACCGCGGCAGCGGTGGGTTAGGCAAAGCCCTCCATCACCGCCCCACCGCAGCCGGGCTGCCCGGGCCGGGGACGCCGGTGTCGGGCTACTGCCCCGACGTGCGCGGCTTCAAATAACCACCCCAGAGTTCAATTCGTGATCCCTGCCGAGCAGATGACAGCGACCTTGCATCGAACGAGATCTATTCCAGCAACTGATCGAGTTGGTCTATGCGGGTCGTCTTGCTACCCTCGCTGCCATGCCTCCAAAGAAGAGTCCCGCAGCCACCGGCCCGCCAGTCTCGGTTCAACTCATCGAGCGCAGAATCTATTTGATTCGCGGTCACAAGGTTATGATGGACGCGGGACTTGGCAGAGCTGTATGAAGTGCCAATTAGGAGATGGCAAGCGCCTCAACGAACAGGTTCGACGCAATCTCAAACGGTTCCCCGAAGACTTCATGTTTCAGCTAACAGCGGTCGAGACTAAAGTTTTGAGGTTGCAATTTGCAACCTCAAAGCCAAGCCGTGCGGCCGACGTCGAACCTTTGAGGTCGCAAATTGCGACCTCAAAGCCTGGTCGTGGGGGCCGGCGTTATCTGCCATACGCCTTCACGGAGCAAGGCATCGCAATGCTATCGAGTGTTTTGAATAGCGAACGTGCTATCGAGGTCAATATCAATATCATGCGGGTCTTCGTAAAGCTGCGACAGATGCTGGGATCAAACAAAGACCTCAACCGAAAGTTCGAACTCGTCATCCGGAAACTTGCGATGCATGATAAATACTTCAAGGTAGTTTTTGATGAGTTGAAAAAACTGACCGAACTTCCTACTCCCTCACGTCGACAGATTGGTTTTAAGACTAAAGACAAAGTCTAGTCGAAACTGATCGGCGAGGTCTTATATGACACATTGTATTAGGTTTCGTGCGGTTCTGGTTGCAGTGGTCTTATTTGGTTGCGTCGAGTCGCGCGCCGTTACTGAAAAAGAAAATGAGCATGCTGTTTCATTCCCAATTGATCTTCACACCTCACGGCAACTGCGGTCACATCACTTAACTCGGTCGAATCACGGCAAGCCGCGGTTACGTTGCTTAACGCACTCGTATCCAGAGTCTCTCTTCAAACAAGGCAGCGTCCGCGCCTGACACCGCTGGTCGATCATCATCAACATTTGCTGCCCCGCTAGCGCTGACGCGAAGCTTCTCTGAGTTGCCAGAAGCGGCGCTTTTAGGCCAGCTGTGACGAGCGAAGCGCGTCTGAAGAATCAGAGAAAGTAGCGGTCAATATCCAAAGCACCATGAAAGACGCCGAGAATATCGACGTTGCCGTCAGCCTTAATTAGGTAAGTTATGCGGTAATGCTCGTAAAGGAGGATACGAATCGCGCGATTGTTCGGCTTCGTACCTATGCCCGAGCCGCGGGTGATTTTTGAGTAATTGCGCTTTTTCGTAGATGCTGACGATCGTTCGAGCAGCGGCCTGTATATCATCTGCCGCTATGTAGTCGTAAATATCCTTGAGCCAGATTTGAGACTCGCGAGTCCAGTTTATTTCTGCCACGTCTTTATCCGACGTTCCATCTCTTCATCGGAAATCGTGCGACACTCGTCCGAGTCTTTAAGACCACGTTGCACCATGAGGTCAAAGGCCAACTCGCGAACGATGTCATCGTAGGTGCTGTCATCTGGTTGGCGTCGGATGATCTCGCTTATGTGTTCTTTTGCGGTAGCCATCGTGTCTCTCCCTTAACCCCTGATAATAGCGGGAATTGGCGGTTATCGACAATGATCCACCAAGCCCCAAAGAACTGCCGGGCCGGGGCGGACTCTTCTTGGGGGGAAGGGCGACAAGGGTAGCAATGCGCCTCGCAGAGACCAACTCGAGAGTTTGCTGGAATAGGTCTCGTTCGATGTAGGATGACTGTCATCTCCGCATGTGGCTGCCAGGTTGTCGATAAACTTCAAAACCGAGTTTGGCCAGGGCCTTCACACAATCTGCGCCCGAGATGACGGGCAACTTGCTCACGCAGCGACCTCAACTAACTCAACCTTATCTTCAGGCAGCGGCTCGCCACGTTCCCGCAAAACCTCTTCATGCAACGAGATCGCTTCGCGCACGTTATCGAGGGCCTCTTCGCGCGTTTTCCCCCGGGCTGACGCAGCCCGGAAGACTCGGAACTTCGGCGACCACAAAACCATCTTCGCCCGGATATAAAAGTACTCGTCGTGTCATGAGGGAGATTCTAACCGAACCATGTGTGCCAGGGGAATAACCGCGAGACACAGCGCGGCGAAGCCGCAACCAAACTATATCTGGGTCGGCGACGAAGACCACGCCCTGCCAAAGTAATACTCCAAGTGCTGCCGCCAAGAGCTGAAGATTTTTGAGACCATTCTTAACCCATCATTTTTGCATGCATATGGTCGATCACCTTGACATGCTCCTTCTGTGGGCTGAACAGGATCACCTCGGCATCTGAACTAACTTTTACTGTGTGTCCCGGCGGCCAGTAGAACAAGTCGCCACCTTTGATCACTTCCTGTGAGCCGTCTGCGTAAGTAACGGTGAGTTCTCCTTCCAACAGGTAACCCCAATGAGGCGCCTGGCACAGATTGCCCTCGAGTCCCCGAAGTAGCGAAGAGATATCGGTGCCCGCGCCAAGAGAAAAGTATTCACCGCTGAACATGCCGTACCCACTGGCATCACCGAAATCTGTCTTTACTCTGGCAACCGCGCCCGGCGCATCTATTCTTGCGGGAATGTCGTTCTTTGCGACTCTCATGTTTCTGTTCCTCCGTTTTGATTTAGCAAACTTGAAACCGTTGAAACGCATTAACCGGCAAAGTTATTTCGCTTCCGGACCATTTAGCGCGGAAAAATTATTCACGAATTACACGAAGTGGCACGACCGGATACGACAGTATGGCGTAACCACCGCAATGAGCAATGCCAGCAGACTAACTGTTGCGGAAAACCACGCGCCCACACGCGCCGGTTCCAAGCCGCGCCTCACATTTTCCTCCAGTGGCTCAACCGTGACGAAAACGTCATTGTCCAGCGAGCGCGCCACTTCTCTGACAGCGCTCACGTTCGCAGCCAGTTCGCACTCCCTCAAAAGAGTCACATATTAGAAGGTGAACAGAATCATGACCACTAACGAACAAGGCGGTGATGTTTGGCTGTCAGGCTTGCCCGTCATGAGGCCCCCAAAATTATTATTTGACCATCGGTCGAAGGAGGAAGGATATGCGAAAAATTAGCTTGTTTGTCGCCGCGATTGCCTTAATAACTGCCGTCATAAGCGGCCTCGTCCCGGCTCAGGGGAAGGAACAGGGCGGTCGCCGCCTGAGGACCACGCTGACGGGGGCGGCCGAGGTGCCGGGTCCGGGCGATCCGGACGGCACCGGCAGGGCCGTCATCACGCTTAACCAGGGGAAGAACGAGGTCTGCTTCAAACTCACCGTCTCGAAGATCGCGCCGGCCACGCTGGCGCACATCCACTCGGGCGGGCCGACCGTCGCCGGCCCGGCCGTCGTGACGCTGACGGCCCCGACCGGAGGCTCGTCGAAAGGCTGTGTCAGCGCGGGTGCCGATCTGATTAAAGACATCAGACAGAAGCCGTGGAACTATTACGTCAACGTCCATAACGCGGAGTTCCCTGACGGGGCCGTGAGGGGACAACTCTCTAAGTAGACTTTCCCCCGACTCAGGCCGGGAGCACGTCGGCGACCGTGGGGACGTGCTCCCGAAATAAACCATCGCCTTGCACCTGCACCCCTGAACCCCCCGCAGGATAATCTCTGGCACCATGCGCCAGCGAATCGTACCTGAATGAATCGAATGAGGTGAAGTCGGCGCTCTTTTCCGACCTGGGCACGTTGCGCACGGCGAAGGCCGAATTCGCCAAATGGACCGAGGAGAAACGGTAGGAACTAAGTTATCAGGGCAGAGGTTCAAACTTCAGCGGCGGCACGCGATCTTCACTTTACTTACATCCTGGCCTCTCAAAAATTGAACCATTGTTTGTTGAACTTGTGGGTCAACCAGCATGCTTGCGTGTCAGCAACGCACCAGGCAGCTGTTAGATGACATTCTCATTTCTGCGCCGTCTCTATCAACCGCCCAAGCGAGGCTTATTGCGCTCTAAAGCGACGCGAGCCAGTGTGGCCAGAATGCGCAGAC
>JAIVJM010000196.1:0-25721 GCA_020199995.1 Acidobacteriota bacterium
GATCAGAGAGTCTTCAATCCGCTGCCCGCGCAAGACGGCCTCCGTCCGCGCGCAGCGGATGACGGTCGGCGCGACGCTCCCGTAGGCGAGGCGGACTTCGCTTATCTTCCCGCCCTCGACTTCAGCCAGCCCCGCGAAACAGATTTTCGAGATGGCCTGCGCGCGCCGCGTCCCGACCTTGCGCGAGAACTGGCGCGCGCCGCCGCGCGGGCGCGGCAGGCGGATGCGTGTGAGCAACTCGTCCGCGCTCATGGCCGTCTGCTTGTAGCCGGTGTGAAAGTCTGCGTAGGCGACCCAGCGCGCGCCGCGCCGCGAGACCAGCTCGACCTCGGCGTCGTAGGCGAGCAGCGCGGGTGGCGAGTCAGCCGCGGGCGAGGCGTTCGCGATGTTGCCCCCGAGCGTCCCACGGTTCTGGATGGCGATGCCGCCCGTCTCGCGCGCCGCCCGGCACAGCATCGGGAACTCAAGGCGTAAGGCCACGCTCCGGCGCACTTCGGTGTAAGTCGTCAGCGCCCCGAGCGTGACCGCATCCGCCGTCTCTTCGACGCCGCGCAGCTCATCCAGATGACGGATGCTGAAAAACTTCCGGTGCGCGAGCCGCCCCGCCTCGAAGAGCACCATCAAATCCGTGCCGCCGGCGAAGGGATGCCACGCGCCCGGCTCGTCCGCGAGCAGCGCCAGCGCCTCGTCCAGATCGCGCGGGACGATCAATTCATAAGCTGGAAGATAGGCTCTCATTACTTGTTAAGCTGTTAGCTGTTAGCTGTTAGCTAAAACCGGATTCCGAGTCGCGCCGCTTCATCGAACCCGGATAATCGTTGTGGAAGACCAAAAAGCTGAAAGCTAACAGCTAATAGCTAACAGCTATTTTTGACACGCGCGCACGACCGACTCGAAGATTTTCATGTAGCCTGTACAGCGGCAGAGATTCCCGGCGAGGCCGTCGCGGATGTCGGCCTCGGTGGGCTCCGGCGTGTGTTCGAGGAGGCGCACGGCGGCGAGCACCATGCCCGGCGTGCAGATGCCGCACTGCGCGCCGCCGCACTCGATGAAAGCCTCCTGCACGGCGTGGAGCCGCTCGCCGTCCGCCACGCCTTCGATGGTCTTGATGTCTGCCCCCGCGACCTGCGCGACAGGCACGAGACAACTGTTGACCAGCTCGCCGTCCACGAGCACGTTGCACGCGCCGCACTCGCCCTCGCCGCAGCCCTCCTTTGTCCCCGTCAGGCGCAACCCTTCGCGCAGCACGTCGAGGAGGCGCGCCATCGGGTACGCTTCGAGCGTCACGGCCTCGCCGTTGACCTTGCAGGGGACGGAGACTTTGCCGGGAACCACTTTAGCCTCACCGCTCATCAGGCACTCACCGCCTCTCCCAAAAGCGCTTCCATGATCGCTTCAGGCATCAGCGGGACGTGGTCGAAAGCGACGCCGGTGGCCTGCTCAATGGCGTTGAGGATGGCCGGGGCCGGCCCGTCCATCGGCAGCTCGCCGATGCCCTTCGCGCCCGCGGGGCCGCCCGCATACGGGACTTCCTCGAAGTGGACGCGGATCGGCGGGATGTCGGCTGAAGTAGGCATGATGTAGTTGGTCATCTGGCTGTTCTCCATCCGCCCCTCGCGCCATACGACATTCTCGTAGAGCGCGAAGCCAATCCCCTGCGCGACCCCGCCCTCTATCTGCCCGGCGGCGAGGACGGGGTGAATCACCCGTCCCACCTCCTGCACGGCGACAAAGTCTTCGACGCGCGCCTCGTAAGTCACGGTGTCCACGCTCACCTCGGCGACGTAGACCGCCCAAGCGTAAGCGCCGTAGGCGTCGCCACGGTATTTCTCCTCGTCCCAGTTGATGTCGGCGGGCTGCCTGTAGCGGCTGAAAGACTTGAGCGGGCCGTGCGCCTCGATGTATTCGCGGCAGGCGCGGCTGAAGTCGTCTGCGCCGTAACTCTCTTGCAGGAAGCCGCCGCCGGTGAGTGTCTGCTTGAGGCCGAGCGCGGCGGACTCGACGAGCTTGCCGACGATCATGCAGGTGCGCGAGGCGACCGTGGGACCGCTGTTCGGGACGTTGGCCGTGTCGGGCTGCGCCATCTCGACCCGCTCGTAATCGAGCCCGAGCGCCTCGGCGGCGATCTGCGCGAAGATGGTGTTAGTGCCCTGCCCGATCTCGGTGCTCGCGGCCAGCACCCGGACGCGGCCCTCGGGCGTGGCCTCGCAGCCGACCACCGATTCGAGGTATTTCTCGCCCGAACCCGTGAAGCCCGCGCCGTGCATGAAGGTGGCGAAACCGATGCCGCGCCGGATTCTTCCGCCCGCGGCATTCTCGCGCTCGAACCTCTCGCGCTTCGCTCGGTAGTCGGAAAGCTCGAAGGCGCGCGCCATGAGCCCCGCCATGTCCACCGGCTCGCGGATGGTCTGTCCCGTGGCGGTTGTCTGGCCCTGTTGGATGAAGTTGCGCCGGCGGAACTCTTCGGGCGAGAGGCCCACGGCGGCTGCCACCTTATTGAGATGACGTTCGAGCGCGAAGATGCTCTGCGGCGCGCCGAAGCCGCGGAAGGCTCCGTGCGGCGGCGCGTTCGTGGCGACGGCGCGCGAGCGAATGCGGACGTTCGGGCAGTTGTAAGGCCCCGCGGCGTGGATCGTCCCGCGCGAGAGGACGACCGCCGAAAGCGTCGCGTATGCGCCGCCGTCAATGTCGAAATCAATCTCCATCCCGACGAGCTGGCCCTCGTGCGTGACGGCGGTGCGGTGACGCGTGCGCGAAGGATGCCGCTTCGTCGTCGCGGCCATATCCTCGGCGCGGTCATAGACGATCTTCACGGGCCGCCCCGTCTTCCACGCGAGCAGCGCCGCGTGGCCCGCGACCATCGAGGGGTATTCTTCCTTGCCGCCGAAGCCGCCGCCCGTCTCGGTCTGGACGACGCGAATTTTATCCTCCGGCAGGCCGAAGAGTTTCACCAGCGCCTTGTGCACGTAATACGGGCACTGCATCGAGCCCCAGACCGTGACGCCCTCCGACGAATTGGCGACGGCGATGACGCCGTTATTCTCGATGTAGAGCTGCTCCTGCGCGCCCGTCCGGTACTCGCCCTCGACGACGACGACGTTCTCATTCTCCCACGCCGAGTCAACGTCGCCCTTCTCGACGAGGAAAGTTTTGAAGACGTTGTCCTCGCCCCAGATCAGCTCTTTTTTGTCCAGAGAGTCTTCGATGGTGAAGACGGCGGGGAGCGGCTCGACTTCGACGCGGACGGCGCGGCGCGCCTCTTCGAGCAGGTACTTGTCCGGGTGCGCGAGCAGCAGGACGGGCTCTTCTCTATGATTGACGACGCCGTCGGCGAGATACGGCTGGTCGAGAAGGATGAGGGCGACGCTGTTCACGCCGGGGATGTCGCGCGCCGTGACGACCGCGAACTCGTCCCACGGTACGCTATCGCCGAAAACAACTTCGCGGACGCGCCCGCGCGCGATGGGGCTCCGCACAGTCGTGCCGTAGAGCATCCCCGGAAACGTCAGGTCATCCACATAGAGCGCGCGCCCCGTAACCTTCTCGCGCCCCTCTTTGCGCGGGACGGGATGCCCGATTAGTCTGCCCTCCGTCATCAACTCACCTGTCTCGCGAAAGGATTTTACGTGCGGGCCGAAGCGACTTTGAACCGGCGGCAGTTTGCCCTGTGATGCTCAAATTAAGACCTCCCTCACGGTCGGGCTCACGCCCCGAGTCGTCCGTCTCTCCGTTCATGTCCCTACTTCAAAAGATACTCGCGCAGGAACATAACGGTCGCGTAGAACTGGAAGTCCTGATTCTTCTTCTTGGCGAAGCCGTGCCCTTCGTCCTTCGCCATCAAATACCAGACGGGCGTGTTGTTGGCGCGCACCGTTTTGACCATCTGCTCGGCCTCGTTCAAAGGCACGCGCGGGTCGTTGCCGCCCTGCACGACGAACATCGGCTTGGTGATTTTCGAGGCGTTGTTGAGCGGCGCGATGCGCGTCATGAACTCGCGCATCTTCGGGTCGCGCTCGTCGCCGTACTCGGCGCGCCGCAGGTCGCGGCGGTAGCTTTCGGTGCGTTCGAGAAACGAGACGAGGTTCGAGATGCCGACCACAGGCAGCGTCGCGGCGATGCGGTCGCTGTAGAGCGTGGCGATGGCGAAGGCCATGTGCCCGCCGTATGAGCCGCCCGTGACCATCACGCGCCCCTTGTCGAGCCGCGGCTGCGTGCCCACCCAGTCGAGCATCGCGCCGATGTCCTTGTACGTGTCCTCGCGCTTGAAGCCGTTGTCGAGCTGGAGGAAGGTCTTGCCGTACCCGGAAGAGCCGCGCACGTTGGGGAAGATGATGGCAACACCCATCTCGTTGAGGTAATAGTTGTTGCGCCCGAGGAAGCCGGGCGTCGCCTGACCTTCGGGGCCGCCGTGGATGTTGATCATCAAGGGGCGCGGGCCGGTGAACTTCGCCGGCGGCATGTAGAGGAAGCCGCTGATCTCGCGCCCGTCGAAGCTCTTCCAGCGAACCAGCTCGGGCTCGGGGAAAGTTTCAGTGTTGAGGCCACCTGTCTCGCTGTACGTCCAACGCTCGACCTTGCCGGTCTGCGCGTCGAGCGAGTAGACGTCCGCCGTCGAGCGCGACGAAGTCATGGTGAAGCCGAGGTCGCGGCTGTTCTCGTGCCACTCCAGCCCGCCGACTAAGCCGACGGGGAGTTTCGGGGCCGCCCTTTCCTTGCGCGACTTCGTGTCGAGCAGGTGGAGGCGACCGATGCCGTCCTCGTTCGTCACAAAGGCGATGGTCTTGCCGTCGGGCGAGAGGTCGAATTCGCTTACGTCCCACTTGATGTGGTCGGTGAGGTATGTGTGCTGCTTCGACGCGAGGTCAATGTAGGCGAGCCGCTGGAACTCGGAGTCCTTGTCGGTCGTGACGTAGACGCCCTTGCCGTCCATGCTGAACACGCCGTCGCCGTAGGCGATCTTCTCGGCCCCTCCCTTCGGTGTGAGCAGCGTCTTCTCGCCCGTCGCCGCGTCAGCGATCCAGGCATAGCTCTCGTTGGCGGAGACGAACTCGCCGACGAGAATCTTGCGGTCGTCGGGCGACCAGTCGGCTGCGAACCAACCACCGCCCTTAACCTCCATGAGCAGGCGGTTGCTCTGCGGGTCAGAGGGGTTAATGACGTAGAGGTCGTTGTCCGCGCCGTTACGGCGGTCCTTGCTGAAGATGAAATAGTCGCCGGTCTTCGGTCGAAACGAAGCGCCCGCCACGCGCTCGGGGAAGAAGGTGAGCTGCGTGCGCGCGCCGCCCGGAAATTTCACGTGATGCACCTGCGCCGTGTCGCCGAAGCGCGTGCTGATGAGCATCTCGCGCCGCGTGGGGTGCCAGCTCGCCAGCCCCGCCGAGCGGAACTCAGTGTAGCGCCTCACCTCCTCAGCCAGCGTGGAAGGGATTTTCGGCACGCCTTCGACCACCAGATTGTCGCCGGGCACGATCACTCCGCTCTGGCCGAACGCTGTCGCACTCAAGAGCAGGGCAGCGGCTAATATCCTCAACGTTTTCCTCATCGGGGCACACTCCTTTTCGCATTTGACGGGCGCGGTAAGAAACTCTTTGCGGCTCATTTTGCAGCAAAGCGGGACGAGTGACAAGGCAGAAGCGCGACTGTCAGGGAGGGCGTGTTGTCTTAGTGGGATAACCCATTGAGACAACACGCCCTCCCTGACAGTCGCGCTTCTGCCCCGAACCGCTTGCTTGGCCTCGCGCTCACTCGCCGAAACTGCGGCGGAAGAGGTACGACATCTTGATGAAGAAGTTGCGACCGTTGCGGCGGAACCCCGGCTCCAGCTCGCCCGAGAATGGGTTGAGGCCGTTGCGGTTGAGGTCGTCGTTATAGCCGACGAAGAAGGACGTGCCGGGGTTCGGAGCCCAGCCCAGCAGGAACTGTCCGCGCATGTTCGCGCCGAGCGTCGTGTAGTCTACGCGCGCGCGCGCGAACCAGAAGCGCGTGAACTGGTATGTGCCGCGCAGGGAGAAGATGTTGTCGTCGAAGGCCGTGAGGCCCGTGTCGGTGCGCGTCAGGCGGTCTTTCGTGTAGTTGAGCGAGAGGCGCAGCGCGTCGGTCGGCTGGTAAGACCCGCCCGCCTCGAAGAACAGCTCGTTGCCCGCGCCGGGGTCGCGCGGAGCGTCCTGCCCGAGCGCGAGCGCCGCCGGGCTCACGCGCGGATAGCGCGGGTTGTCGGTGCCGAAGTCGAAGTCGAGCACGCCCCGGTTGATCGAGGTGAAGATATTCGCCGAGTACTTCTTCGAGGGCCTGGTCTCAAGGTAGAAGTAGACGGAGTTGCGGCTCGCCGAGCGCTCGTCGTCGTCGCCGTAAAAGGTGCAGCGCGGGAAAGAGATCGTCTCGTCCTCGGGCGTCGTCGGGTTGTCGGCGACCAGCAGCCCGAGCGTGCCGAAAGCGTCACATGCGGGAAGCTGTGCCGCGAGTTCCGGCCCGACCATCCCGGCGATGCGGTTTCTGCGCGCGTCGCGCGTCGAGCCGAACTCGTCCTCGAAGACGCGCTCGTAGCCCTTCTCGTAGCCGACGCCGACCCACGTCTGCCTCTGAAGACGCAGTTGGAGCTGCGACTCGTTGACGTAGCGTTGGTTGCGGCCCGTCCAGTCGAAGTTCGAGCCGAAGAAGTTAAAGAGACGCCAGGCGATGATCTTCTGTTTCGGCTTTTCGTCGGACTTGTAGCGGACGAAGAAGGTCGGGTTGTTGGTGTTGAAGCGGCGGTTGAAGCCGACGTCGGCGCGGAAGAATTGCGAGCGGCCCACCGTGCCCAGCTCGTAGCCCCAGTTGCGCCCGTCCATATTGAGATGGGCGGCATAGGCCATGCCCTTCTCCTGCCGGTCATCGCGCAACCCCTCTTCCGGATAGAAGAACGGCTGGTGCGAGATGCTGCCCATGACCTGCGCCTGAAAGGTCGTCGTCTTGTTCAGGCGGTAGCGCGTGTCGATGCCTGCGACGTGGTTGTACTTGTCCACGAAGTTGTAGGTCGTGGCGAGAAAGCCGATGCTGTTCTCCTTGCCGAAATCACGCTTGAGTCTCAGCACGCCGACCGTCGCGTTCTTGTCGAGGAACTTGAAGAGCCCCGCGCGCTCCTCGGGATCGTTGCGCTCGTCGCGGATGAAATCGCGCTGCTGATCGTTGAGGTTGCCGGGCGCTTTGTCCGAGGCGAACATCAGGCCATAGGTGTTGCGCCCCTGCTTGCCCGTGAGCTTGAAGGCGTAGTCCGGATCGACGATGGTGCGCGTGTGGACGGCGCTGATCTGCGTCTCGAAAATCTCCTTGCCTTCGAGAAAGAACGGGCGCTTCTCGCCGAAGAAGATGGGAAAGCGCTGGTTGGCGGTGATGACCGTGGCGTCGGCCTCGACCTGCGCGAAGTCGGGGTTGTAGGCGAAGTCGAGCGTCATGTTCGGCGTCACGCCGAACTTCGCCGTGAGGCCGATGTCTACGGCGGGCGGTCGGTTGAGGAAGCGTCCCGAGTCCGTCGGGACCGCCTGACGCTGCGCTTGCAGCCCCGCGATCTGCCCCGGCGTCAGGGTCGGCACGCGCTCGCCCGTCTGTGAGACGGTGAAGCTCGGAATCAGCTCAAGCGTGCGCTCGTTCGAGATGCCTTCGAGTCCCGTGATGTGGCCCTCTTGCCCGAGCAGGCTCGAATTGTCCTTCGAGATGGGCATCCACGAACTCTGCTCGTCGTTCAAGTGTTTGATAGTGCGCAGGAGGTGCAGTCCCCACTGCTTGTCCTTGCCCGCCGTGTAGCGCAGAGACTTGAAGGGAATCGCGACCTCGACGACGAAGCCGTCCGAGGTGAGCGAGCCTTTCGACTCGTGCACGATGTCCACGCTGAAGTCTTCGTCGGTGCCCTCGGTGAAGACGGCGTCGGCCTGCACGCCGAGCGGGTTGAAGAGCAGCTCGTAGGCGCGCCGCCCGTCGTTGAAGGTGTCGAGCCAGACGCCGACCCAGTCGTCGTTGAAAATCGAGTCGCGCTTGGCGATGGTGGCGCGCACCTTCCCCGGCTCGTCGAAGGCGTGAAAGGCGATGTAGAGGAACTTCGAGTCGTAGCCGATGTAAGCCTCGGTCGGTTTCGAGGGGGCGACGAGATCGACGGGCCGGTACTGGACGAAGTCTTTGAAGACTGCCGCTGTCTTCCACACTTCGTCGTCGAGCTTGCCGTCAATCACCGGCGGCTTGTCGAGGCGCGGGATGCGGACGGCGCTCGCCTTCTCGGGCGTGAGCAGCGCGGCGAGCTTCGCCGCCTTCGTGCCCGGCGCACTGAGGTTCGCTTTGGCGGCCTCGCTCGTCGGCGCCGTCGGCGTCTCGGGCGCGGGGCCGCCCGGGATTTCAGTCGCCGCCGGGGTGGTGGTCGCCTGCGGTGTCGGCTCGGGCGTGGCGGCGGCGGCGGCTACTTTGTCGCTCGGCGTCGGCGTGGGGTCGCTCCCGCCCGACTGCTGCTGCTGCTGCTGTGGGTTTTGCGCGGCGAAGACGATCTCCAGACGGTTGAAGACGGCGCGGACGCGCGGCGCGAAGCCCGCGCGCGGGGTGATGACAATGAGCGCGTCGGCGCCGCGCTGTTCGACCTCGACGCCCGAGAAGCCGCGACCGCTCAGGCCGTCGGTCGCGAGCGCGCGGGCGTCGGTCTGCGGCAGAAGGACGAAGAACCTTCCGGCCTCGGCGTAAGCCTCGTAGCCCTCGACCGCCGCATCCGAAGTGATGCGGACGCGCGAGCCTTCCGGCGCTTCGTCGGCGCGCAGCGTCACGCGTTTCAAGATGAGCGAGCCCGAAAATCTCGTCGCGCCGCCGTTGCGCGCGGGCGCGGTGTTCGAGGCGAGCTGCTGCGCGAAGGCTGCGACCGTCAACAGGTTCGAGACGGCGAGGGCGAGCGCAATAGTTGTGGCTGAACGCAGTGCTTTTTTCTTCATGGCTTATCAGGGCAGACGTATCCCTTCGGAAGCGTCCTCTTCCTTGTTTTTATTCCTGATTGCTGGACGTGCGAGATACCAGCCGATGTCGTGAGCGTGACCCTTTACCGTGTTCGATGCGCCTTGTTAGACGGGGCTTGTGTGCTGAATGTTTCAACTGATTGCATCCCGCCGCCCACCTTTTTACACCAACATTACAACTCGATAAGACGCGCTCCGGGGCGCGTTCGTTAACGGCGTCGCAGGATGACCTGCCCGCCGCCCGTGTGCAGCGTGTAGAGTTCACCGCCGCCGCCGATGCGCCAGCGGCGCACGCGCTTGTCCGCTCCGTCCACGCCCCCGTCTACTGCCACTGCCACGCCGTCGTTCGCGACCGATTCGGCGTCGGTTTCGAGCGTCGCGTTCGCGCCCTCGGGGATGCTCAGCGAGATCGTGCCGTCGCCGGTGCGTGCCGCGAGCTTGCTGAAGCGACCGTCGAGCGTGATGCGCCCGTCGCCGGTACGCGCGCTCGCCTCGCCGTCGAAGTTGTCGAGGCGGATGCGCCCATCGCCCGTCTGCGCGACGAGACGACCGCGCGACTCCGCGACATCAATCGAGCCGTCGCCCGTGCGCAGATCAAGCTCGCCGCTCACACCCTCGACCCTCAGCCGCCCATCGCCCGACGAGACGAAGAGCGTCGAGTTGCGCGGCACGTAGACGTCGAACTCGACCGACGCGCCCGAGTTGAAAGAGACGACGCGCCCCGCCCGCTCGACGTAATCCTGCGCAAAGGATTTATCGAACTCGGCACGGACGACGACCTCCGAGGCCGCCTCGCGCACCGCCTGCCGGTCGCTGTCCACGTCGCTGTCCTCGTCGGCGTCGCGGCGCGGCGTCTCGGAAAGGAGGTTCGTCGAAGGGCTCAGAGGCCGGCTGTCATTGGCGCGGCGGATCGTGATCGCGCCGTTGACGTTCGAGAGCTTGACGCGCGTCGTGCCCGCCCCGAGACGGCCTTCGAGGTCTCGGCCCACGTACTCGCCCCTGCGGACGGGCAGGTTGAAGTCGTTGCTGATCGAGCCGTGGACGGTGTCGGCCTTGAGCAGCGCGTTCGAGTCCGAGGGGATGACGAGCGTGAGCGCGCCGTTGACCGAGCTGAGCGAGACGGAGGACGACTCGTTGAGGTGATCAAAGCTCGCTTCAAGGCGACCGTTGACGACCGACAGCTCGACCGCGCCCGTGAGCCCGCGCGCCGTCACGCGCCCGTTGACCGAAGAGGCGTTGACCGTGCCGCCCACGCCCTCGATTTCGAGCGCGCCGTTGACGAGGTTAATCTCGTCGAGCCGCGCGCCGCGCGGGACGCTCAGCGTATATTCGACAGTCGCAGGATTATCCTCGCGCTCCCACTTGTCGCCCGACCTGTACTCACGCTCGCGCTTCGGGTACTCGGTCTCGATGTCTATGTGATCCGCGCCCGCATTGATTTTAATCTCGGCCTCGCGCAGGCGCTCCGGCTTGTAAGCGCGCTTGACGGCGTCCACGCGCACCTCGTTGCGATCCCATGCGGTGACGCGCACCTTGCCGTTGAGGTTCGAGAGACTGACGCGCCCTCCGGCTGCGAGCGGGTAGCTCTGGTGGAATTCTTCGGTCAGCTCCGGGCGCGTCTGGGCGAACCCGTCGCCCGCCGCGAGCGACGCAACCGCCAACACTAAAACAAACAGCGTCCAACGTTTCTTCAACATGCTCGATTCCCTGCTTCCGGTTGGTGTAAGAAACGGCCTTCAGGTTTCACACTCCTGAAAAAAATTTACGAAACTGCGTTCGAGCCCCCTCGCGTCGGCGGCCGCGCCGCGACTCAGGAGGCGCGTCGAATCTGCACGCTCCCGTTGACGGTCTTGAGGCTCAGCTCGCGCCCGCCGCCGCCGATGGTGCCCGTCACATGCCGCTTGCTGAAGCGCCCCGTGACGGTCATCGGGAAGTCGCTCTCGATGTCGCCATTGACCGTTTCGACGTCCAGTTCCGCGCTCAGGCTCGCGGGGAAGCTCAGCTCGATGCCGCCGTTGACGGTCTGGAATTCCAGCTCGTCCGACCAGTCGGCACTGCCCATCGCGGCGTTGATCGAGCCGTTGACGGTTCGCGCGCGGGCGAGGCGCGTGGTCGAGACCTTCACGCTGCCGTTGACCGTGGTGGCCTCGACATCGGCGCCGAGCCCTTCGGCCTCCACGTCGCCGTTGACCGTGCGGCCCGTGAAGCGCACGCCCGCGGGGACGCGGACCTTGAAAGAGACCTGCGTGTCGTTGTCCTGCACGTTCATGCGCCCCTGCCCGCCCGGCGCGCAGATATTAGGCTGGCTCGACTTGCGGCTCGGGTAGACGGCGCAGATCGTCACGCCCTCGGCGTGCTCGACGACTTCGACGCGCACGGCTGCGGGGTCGCTGCGCCGCGCGCTCTTCTCGGCCACTACCTCGACCTCGCCGCTCGACGAAGGCGCGGCCTCGATGCCGCCGTTGACGCCCTTGATTTCGACGACGCGCCCGGCGGCCAGACGCCCCCGCCAGCGAAAATCGTTCTGCGGCGCGCCCGCCGCCTGCGCGCCCGCGTCGGTGGTCTGGACGCCCGCGCGAGTTCCGGCAGCCGAGGCCGCGCGCGAGCTGCAAGCCCCCGCGAGCTGGACGACGGCGGCGAACAAGAGCGCGGCCACGAAACCCTTGATGACGATGTGACGATTCATGCTTCCTCCTCAGAGATGGAAAATATTTAGTTCTGACGGCAGCAAAGAAAGTGGGCTACCACCCGAAAAGCTCCTGCTCCGGAGAGCGGACAAACAAGCACATGGACGCCTTAGTCAGATGGCTTTCAGCTCCGCCGCTTCGTCCGCTTTCTAACGTTGTAACACCGGGCGGAATCCATTTGTGGCAGAAAACTTCGACCATCACGCGGCCCGATGAAAAATGCCCGCCGGCAGATTCGGCGGGCATTTCACTTCGCTTTTCGTCGGGCCTCAAGCCTTCACTGCTTCTTCAGGTAAACCGTGCCGCTGAACGAACTCAGGTTGACCTGTGCGTCGCCCGTCCCCACCGTTCCGACGAGCCGCGTCTGGCCCGGTTCTCTGGGGTCGGCGTGCTTGCCCGGCTTGTACTTGTGAGGTGCGCCGGGTGTGCCCGGCCTGCCGGGCATGACTGGTGCGCCCGGAACTCCGGGCACGCCGGGCGTGCCCGGAGTTCCCGACGTTGACGCCGTGACAGGTGTTGATGCGGTGCTCGCCGTGCCGGGCGTGGCCGGCGTACTCGGCGTGGGAGGTGTTGCATAAGTGCCCGGAGTCCGCTGCGGGCCGCCGACGGTCTTGACGGGGAAGTCCGTGATGATCTCGCCGCTCGCCACGACCCGCGCGTTGATGCGGAAGGAAGCGTCCTCGGGCAGCTCCAGCGTCACATCTCCGGAGGTCGTCTTGAGGTCGTAGCTGCCGCCGCGCGCGAGAGCCCCCGACAGGAGGACGTTGCCGCTGGTGGTCGAGCCCTGCACGCGCGCGTGCGTGACGCCTTCGAGCGCGATGTCGCCGCTCGTCGAGCCCGCCCAGAGATCGTCGTTAGGCTGCACCGCGCGGACGTTCGACGCCTCGACGTTTCCGCTGACGGTGCGCAGATGGATACGACCGCTCGCATCCGACAGTGAGATGTCGCCGCTCATGCAGGAGACTTCCACCAGCCTCGACACGCGCGCGATGTCCACGTCGCCCGTCAGGCTCTCGATGCGCGCTTCGGCCACGCCGGAAATCTCGACGTGCCCTTCGTGTACACGCAGGGTGACGACCGCGCCGCGCGGGACGTCGAGCTCAAGGCTGCGCGTCGCGCCGCAGTCGCCCTGCTCAACCTCGGTCTCGCTCTCTTCGGCGACAAGCACTTCGACGCGCTTCGCCCTCGTCCCGGCGTCGGTCTGCAACTTGAGCGTCTCGGCCCCGTTGACGCGCGCGCGCACTTCGCTGCGATCCCAGCCGCGCACCACTACGTCACCCGACGCGAGGCAGAGCGTCAGCGCCACGCCCGGCTCGGCCCCGACCTGCCGTTCGAGGTCGAAGTCTTCGTCCGCGCCCGCGAGCTTCGGCGCGGACTTTGGCGCAGACTCCGGCGCAGTTTGTGCCGACGCGCCTCCCGAGAGCGCCGCGAAGAGGATGATGAAGATGAAGAGTGATGAAAATTTCATTTTTATAGTTAAGTCCGTCAACTAACGTCCGAGCGCGGCGACCTGCGCCTGATCGGCGACGGTCGTCAATAGCTCGACCTTACTCTGGTAAGCCGACATCAGGAAATCCACGGCGTCCTTGTCCTTCGGGTTGCGACGCGCGACGCGCCGTGTCTCTTCGATGGCCTTGTCGAGAACCGCGAGGTTGCGCTCGTACTGCGCGCGCACCTGCGGCTTGAGCACGGCGTCGCCGCCGTGGCTGATTGCCGTCGAGAGCGAGGCGATGGCCTGCTCGTAATCCTTCTCGCCGGGCAGCGGCTGCGCCTTCGAGGCGAGGGGCGCGGTGACGGGCGCGGTCTTCACCCTCGGCTTCGATGCGTGGGGACGATTGAATTTCGCGGCCTGAATCTTCACGCCATGCCGGTTGCTTTCGGGCACCGGAGCCGGCTGCACTTGTCCTTCTTCGACGATTCCCGAACCGCCTTCAATCTGCGCGGGCGGCTGATTGACGACGGCCACTTGCTTGTCTTCTGCGGGACTGTTCGGCGCGGGCGAAGGTTTTTGAATAGAGAAGAAGATTGCCGCGAGGACGACGAACGCCAGCGCCCCCGCGAACCCCGCGGCACGCTGCGGCGCGACCGTCAAAAGCGATGTCAACGAAGCGAGCAGCGCGCCGAAGTTCCAACCGCCTGAAGGGCGTGCGTTCGTCTCGGGTTGTGCGTCGAGCTGCGCGACGGCGGCGGCGATGCGCGCGCGCAACTGCGTGGTCGGCACGTTCACGGAATCGTCCGGAGCGAACGCGGCGGCGAGGAACGCGCCCTCGCCCTCGGCGGCGTTGAGCGCCGCGGCGCACTGTCCGCACGCGGCGAGGTGCGCCTGCGTCTCCAGCGCCTCCTCGGCGGAGAGTTCGCCGTCCAGATAAGCCTGCAAGACTGCTTCGTCAAGACATCGTTTCATCACCGGCGTCCTCCGATCTTCCCATACACCCTTATGAACTCTTTGCGCCCGCGCGCGATCAGGCTCCCGACGTTCACCTCGTTGACGGAGAGCGTCTCGGCAATCTCGCGGTACGAAAGCCCCTGCTGCTTGAGCAGGAGACAACTGCGCATCGGCTCTTTAACCAGCGCGAGCGCGCGTCGCGCCTCTTCGACCTCGGTGCGCCGCTCGTAATCGGCGTCGAGCCCCGTGGTCATCGCGCCGCCGCCGACCGAAGCCTCCCTGTAGAACTCCTCTGCGCGCGTGTTCGAGCGGCTGCGGCTGCGCAGCGTGTTGAGCGCCGTGTTCGACGCGACGCGCAACAGCCACGGGCGGACGTGCTCCTCGCCCTGCAAAGTGTCGAGGCTCTGGTAGAGCTTGAGAAAGACCTCCTGAGTAACGTCCTCAGCCAGCCCGCCGTCACGCACGAGGGCATACGCCGCACGGTACACGGCGCGGTGGTGCAGCGTGAACGCCTCGTCGAACTGAAGCGCGGGGGCCGCCGCCGCTGTCGGAACCGTCTCTTGCGCTGAGTCAATCAAAGCTGTTGCCGCTCGTTCGCTCATTCAGCCACTCTCAACTGTAAAACACCGTCGGCACAGAGTTTGTGACAAGAAATATTAACAGAAGTCGAGGGCCAACGTCTTTCACCGTAAAGCCCGCGCAGAGAGATGTTTCGCCCGCCTCCGGCCCGCCCGCTCGCACTCGCGCGGGGCGATGGTGTAGTCTGTCCGCACACGCTTCAAAGGGTTCACCGACAGTCGCCGAGACCCCGTAGAATCCGAACGACACAAGGCTCGCGTAAGTTTAGGCTGGGGCCGACGAAGGGACAGAGCATCGAATGAGCGAGACGACTTTGACTGCAAAGACTCCCGCGCTCACGGAAGAGCTGCGCGAGAGCCCGTTCATGCGCGCCTGCCGCCGCGAGCCGGTGCCCTACACGCCGGTCTGGCTGATGCGGCAGGCCGGGCGCTACATGCCCGAGTACCGCGAGGTGCGCGCGCGCCACACCTTTCTGGAGATGTGCAAGAAGCCGGAGGTCGCCTCCGAGGTCACGGTCTACGCCGCGCACCGCCTCAACGTTGACGCCGCCATCATCTTCGCAGATATCCTGCTCATCCTCGAACCCATGGGACTCGACCTCGAATTCGCCAAAGGCGAAGGCCCCGCCATCCATAATCCCGTCCGCGATGCTCGGGATGTGGGACGCCTGCGCGAGGTCGAAGACGCGGGCGCGCTCGAATACGTCTACGAGGCCATCCGCATCACCCGGCGCGAGCTGCGGCCCCATATTCCCCTCATCGGCTTCGCGGGCGCGCCCTTCACGGTCGCCTCTTACATGATCGAGGGCGGCGGGTCGAAGAACTACGTCCACGCCAAGCGGCTGATGTACACCGACGCGGGGGCGTGGCACGCCCTCATGTCGTTGATTTCGCGCGCTCTCGTCGGCTACCTCAACGCGCAGGTCGCGGCGGGCGCGCAGGCCGTGCAGCTCTTCGACTCGTGGGTCGGCGCGCTCGGCCCCGACGACTACCGCGAATTCGTCCTCCCGCACACGCGCAGCGTGATTGAACGAATCACGCCCGGCGTCCCCGTCCTCCACTTCGGCACGGGCACGGCGGCTTTGCTCGAACTGATGCGCGAGGCGGGCGGCGACGTCATCGGCCTCGACTGGCGCGTCCGCCTCGACGAAGCTTGGGCGCGACTCGGCGACGTGGCCGTGATGGGCAACTTCGACTCGGTCGCGCTCTTTACTAACCCGGAGGTCGTCCGCCGGCGCGCTCGTCAGATTCTCGAACAGGCGGCGGGACGTCCCGGCCATATCTTCAATCTCGGCCACGGCATCCTGCCCGAGACTCCCGTCGAGAACGTCCTTGCGCTCGTCGAAGCCGTCCACGAATTAAGCAGCAACAAGAGTCTGGAGTCTGAAGTCTAGAGTCTGGAGTCAAAACGCGGAAGTACTCAACAATCGAAGGGGCATTTCTAAATGGCATGGACAGGACTTCAGACTCCAGACTCCAGACTCCAGACTTCTTATGACGCGATTCTCATCGTCTCCTTCGGCGGCCCCGAGGGAATGGACGAGGTCATGCCCTTCCTCGAAAACGTCCTGCGCGGCAGGAACGTGCCGCCCGAGAGGATGCGCGAGGTCGCGCACCACTACGAGCTGTTCGGCGGCGTGAGTCCCATCAACGAACAGAACCGCACGCTCATCGCTGCGCTCGAAAAAGAGATCGCTGAGAACGGCCCGCGCCTCTCAGTTTACTGGGGCAACCGGAACTGGCGCCCGATGCTTGCCGACACTCTCGGAAAGATGAAGGATGAAGGCGTTCGCCGCGCGCTCGCCTTCGTCACTTCGGCTTACAGTTCCTACTCCGGCTGCCGCCAGTACCGCGAAGACATCGAGAGAGCGCGCGAGCAAATCGGCGAGGGAGCGCCCGTTGTGGACAAGCTGCGCGTCTTCTACAACCACCCCGGCTTCGTCGGGCCAAACGTCGAGGCCGTGAGCGCCGCGCTCGCAGGCATCCCCGCCGCGCGCCGCGACTCCGCCGAGCTGGCCTTTACCGCGCACAGCATCCCTGCCTCGATGTCTGAGGGCTGTGATTACCGCGCGCAACTGCTCGAAACCTGCCGCCTCGTCGCGGAGGGCGCGGGCCACGCGCGCTGGAGTCTCGTCTACCAGAGCCGGAGCGGGCCGCCCTCGCAAGCATGGCTCGAACCCGATATCTGCGACCATCTGCGCGCGTTGAAAGAGGCGGGCGCGCGCGATGTGGTCGTCTCTCCCGTCGGCTTCATCTCCGACCACATGGAGGTGCTCTACGACCTCGACACCGAAGCGCGCCAGATAGCTGAGGCGACGGGGCTCAACATGATTCGCGCGGCGACCGTGGGCGCGCATCCTTCGTTTGTCCGCATGATCCGCGAGTTAATACTCGAGCGCACGAGCCCTGAGGTGCCCCGCCGCGCGCTCGGTATCCTCGGCGCGCGACAGGACACTTGTGCGCCGGACTGCTGCCTCTCCACTTCCCGCCGCCCCTAAAACAATCAACATGGATGGATCGGCCAACACTAGACGCATCGTCGTTGTCGGGGGCGGCATCAGCGGGCTCGCCGCGGCGCATCACCTTCTTGAGCTGGCGAATGAGGGTGTTGCGGATGTTGGCGGCGCGGGCGCGACGGCGACTGAGGTCCTGTTGCTTGAAGCCTCCGCGCGTCTCGGCGGGACGCTCCGCACCACGCGGCGCGAAGGCTTCCTGCTCGAAGGCGGCCCCGACTCATTCATCTCCGAGAAGCCCGCCGCACTCGAACTCGCGCGTCGCCTCGGGCGCGGCCCGCGCATCATTGAAACGAACTCCGAGCAACGCCGCAGCTTCGTCGTCCGCGGCGGCAAACTCCACCCCACGCCTGAAGGCTTTCAACTGCTCGCACCCTCGCGCCTCCTTCCATTTCTCACTTCCGACATCTTCACGTGGCGCGGCAAGGCGCGCATGGCGCTCGACCTGTTTCTGCCGCGGCGCACTCCGACGGTCGGCACGGACGACGAAAGTCTCGCAGGGTTCGTGCGCCGGAGGCTCGGGCGCGAAGCTTTGGAGCGCATGGCCCAGCCGATGGTCGGGGGCATCTACACGGCAGACCCCGAGCACCTCTCGCTGCGCGCGACGATGCCCCGCTTCCTCGACATGGAGCGCGAGCACCGCAGCCTTATCCTCGCAATGTGGAAGGCGGCGCGCAGACAGAAATCCGCCGGGCGGCGCGCGGAAGGCGCGAGCGGCGCGCGCTACGGACTGTTTCTCTCTTTCGATACGGGGATGCAGACACTCTCCGACACGCTCGCCGCGCGGCTGCCCGCCGACGCCGTGCGCCTCGACACGAAGGTCGAGTCAATCTCACTTGAGCAGGACGGGCATCGTTGGGTCGTCCGGACGGCGGGTGGCGAGCGAGTCGGCGCGGACGGCGTCGTCCTCGCCCTCCCGGCCTACGTCGCGGCGCGGCTTTTACGCGAGGCGGACGGCGCGCTCGCCGACGAACTCGACGCCATCCCCTACGCTTCGACCGCCACCGTCAACCTCGCGTACAGGCGCGCGGACATCCCGCACCCGCTCGACGGCTTCGGCTTCGTCGTCCCCTTCACCGAGCACCGTGCGACGCTCGCCTGCACCTTCAGCAGCGTCAAATTTCCGGGGCGCGCGCCCGAGGGACACGCGCTCCTGCGTGCCTTCGTCGGCGGCGCTCTCCAGCCCGAGATGTTCGAGCTCGACGCGGAGAGCATGGCCGCCGCCGTGCGCCGCGACCTCCGAGACCTGCTCGGCATCGAAGCGCCGCCGCTCTTCGCCCACGTCGAAAAGTGGCCCCGCTCGATGGCGCAATACCACCTCGGCCACCGCGAGCGGCTCGGGCGTATCCGCGCGCGACTCGCACGACTCCCCGCGCTCAAGCTCTGCGGCAACGCCTACGAAGGCGCGGGCGTCCCCGACTGCGTCCGCAGCGGCGAGGAAGCCGCACGCGAGCTTCAAACTTCCGCCCCCTCCAAACACGAGCTTCCACAGTTCAATTTGCATGGCAAACGAGTACGGAAGCGCCATTCCGAAAGTGGCTTTTAAGACGTTCAAAATGGGTGGTTCGAGTTCGCACGCTCGACTTGTAAGCTTTGATTAGACTAAGCTTGCGCGTGTCACCCGTGCACTGGAACGGCGACGCATGAAAGCGAAGTGTAACTCGCATTTCTATGACGCACGAATACAACTGGGATGGGTGCGGGCGAATCTAAAGTTATAGTTGACGATTGCTTGCGGCGAATGCCGGAATCATCAACTCGGCGAACAAAGGCTTCAACGTAGCGCGGCGCAGGTGCTCCTCGGATGGAAGCGAGTTCGAGCCCCCAATCACCCAATTCTAACTGACAACCGAAAACTTGGTTTTTACTCTCGGAGGGCTTCTTATGAGTTTTGATCGCACCCCGGTTCGTTCGCTTTTCGCGTCCTTTTTCGCCATCATCGTTTTCTCGGCGCTGGCCGTCGCGCAGAGCGCGCCGCCGCCGCAGCAGCAGGATTTCTCGAACGTTCACATCAAGAACTTTGGCCGCATGGACGAACGCTTCTACCGGGGCGCGGAGCCCAAAAAACGCGAAGACTTCGAGACCCTGAAGGGGCTCGGCATCAACACCGTGGTTGATTTGCAGGCGGAGCCGGAGCCCGCGGAGAAAGCGATGGTCGAATCGCTCGGGATGCGCTACGTCAATATCCCCATGATCGAGAAGACCTACCCGCGCGCCGAACACGTCGAAGCCTTCCTCAAGCTCGTTGACCAGCCTTCAACCGGCAAGTTCTTCGTCCACTGTGCGGGCGGGCGTCACCGCACCGGCGTGATGGGCGCGGTCTACCGCTTCAGCCACTACAGCTGGAATTACGATCAGGTCTACAGAGAGATGAAGCAGTTCGACTTCTACACGCGCTTCGGCCACGGCGACTTTAAGAAATTCGTGGAGGACTACTGGACGCAGGTTCAGACCGACGGCACGCCGGCGCACACGGCCTTTACCCACGCCGCGCTGGCCCACCACGCGACGCACTAAGCTCCTTCGCTCCAATCAGAGGAAAAAGGCCGCTCGATTGCCGAGCGGCCTTTTCATTTTCAGCGTCCCACCTCGTAGTTATGTGGACGCGCGTTTGACGCCTTCAGCCGGGAGCGGATTCCCGCTCCGCGCCCTGATGATGACGACGACCCGATTTACTGCAGGTAGTGCGCCGCGTTCTTCTGCTGATCCCACTCGACGCTGTCCACGTTCTGCGGGTCCGAGGTGAGGATGTCGTTGCTGATGCGGTCAGTGCTCACCAGCGGGCTCATCTCCACGTTATAGACGATGCAGCCCATTTCGTCTTCGGCGTCCGGGCGGTCGAGCTGCCGCATCTCCGTGCTGAAGTTGTAACGCTTGAAGATGTCGAGCAGATTCTTCTGTGTCGCTTCCACGTCGCGCGTCTTGACCGTCAGCTCCATCGAGCGGAAGACCAACTCCGACTCGCGGTATTCGAGCCCCCAGAGCAGCAGCAGGACGAAGATGCTGAGGATTATCGCCACCTCCCAGCGCCCCACCCCGGTCGCCAGTCCGATGGCGAGGCTCACCAGAAGGACGGTGATCTCCTTGGGGTCGCGGATGTTCGTGCGGAAGCGCACCAGCGAGACCGCGGCGAAGATGCCGAAGGCGCGCGCGGCGCTGTCGCCGACAATCATCATCAGCGCCGAGGCGACGACCGCCAGCAGAATCTGCGTCTGCGCGACAAAGAGGTTGCGCTTGAAGAAGAGCGCGAAGCGGCGCGGGCGGAAGGCCAGCATCGCCGAGAGCAGCGCGGCCAGCGTGAGGCGGATGGTGACGTTGAGGAGTGTCGTCCAAATATTGCGGGGCTCACCTGAAGGCGTCTTCTCCGTGTCCTCCGCGCCGATCATCTCCTCAAAGAATGACAGGGCCTCGTCCTCTTTCTTCTGCGGCGCGCGCCGGGCGTCGTTAGTGTTAGCCGTCTGCCGCGAAGAGTTCGCGGCGGAGGAGGAGGCGGCGGCGGTCGTCGGCTCCGCTGCGGCGCTCTGTCCGTCGGTCGCGGCGCTCTGCGCGTCGGGCGCGGTGCTCTGGACGACGGCGGAGCCGGGCGCGGCGGGCTGTTCCCCGCGGCTGCGCAGAATCAGCGCCACGACCCCGAACCCGACGAGACCGGCCAAAAGGGCCGCGATAATCACGTTCCGGCGATTGTTCAACAGACGATCTTCTTTACCCATTCGACTCTCGAACGCGCTTTTTCACGGGGCGCGTGTGACCCGGCAAGTTAGGGCTTCCGACCGACGGTGGCGGGCGGCGCGAGGTTGACCAGCTCGTCTATGCGCGCGCGCACCGCCCCGGTGAGCATCTGCACTTCGGCGGGCGTGTAGTTGGCGGCGCGGAAGGCGTCTCCGAGCTGCCGGTCGCTCAGCCGCGAGAGCAGTTGACCGACCCAGCGTGCCTCCTCGACGTAGATGTCGTCGAAGAGCGCCTGATTCTTCCCCCCGTAGTTGAAGAAGACGTTCCGGCCCTTGACCTCGTCAACGAACGACTGCCCGGCGTAATCTTCCGGCTTGCTGCGGCTGCGTGTGAAGCGCCAGACGACGGGCAAATTCCCGGTCTTCCCGAAGGTCGCGCCGAGGTCGCTGATGATGTATCGCAGCTCGCCGCCGCCCGCCCTCCCTCCCGGCACGTAGACGACCTTATTGTTCGCGCTCTTCAAGTCCCAGTTGTTCAGGAGCGCGTTGAGGACGACGAGGGCCTGCAGCTCCTTCGTCCCGTAGAAGGGGTTCTTCTTATCCTTCCACTTCCACTCGTCGAGGCGATCCCATCCTTCGGGCCTCGCCTCGAAGCGGACGTTTCTGAAGCCGTTGCCGTCGCACCTCTCGACGCCCTTCGCCTGCGGCGCGTCCTTGATGTGGACGCATGGCGCGAGGTAGTTGATCTCGGTCTGGTAGCCCGCGGCCCAGACGAGCCGCACGGCGGCGGTCTCGGACTGCGCCTCGCCGCCGAGCTTCGCCACCCACACGCGCCCCGCGCCGTCGCGCACGCGATATTTCGTCGAAAAACCGCCTGTCTCCTGCTTGACGAAAGTCACACTGCTCAGGTCGGGCCGCATCGCTTCGCCGCCCGGCCCGAGGAACAGGTCGAGCGCCGCCGAGTCGCGGTGCGCGCGCCAGAGGACGGGCGTGCCCCGCGGCGGCGATGCCTTCTGCTTGTCTTTCTTCTGAACGGCTAAAACGGGAGAGGAGAGAGTCGTCAGGACAGTAATGATTGTCAAAGCCGCGAGCTTGCGAAAACTAAACCGCTGGTTCATGTTCTTCCCCTCCTCGGGTTCGTCGAATTTTTCGGTTCACCCCTCCAGGTCAATAAAGTAAGTCTGGCTGTTGAAAGGCTCTTCGCCCGGCGCGGGCCGCACTCGCTCGTAGGATCCATCGGGCCGCATCAAGCGCGCCTTCTGGTTGTCGCGCAGGTACGCGGCCAGCACCACATCTTTCAGATATTTCTTCAAACTCTCGTCGTGTACCGGCGCGAGCACCTCGACGCGCCGGTCGAAGTTGCGCGGCATCCAGTCGGCGCTGCCCGTGTACATCTCCTCCTCGCCCCCGTTCGCGAAGTAGTAGGCGCGGCTGTGTTCGAGGAAGCGCCCGACGACGCTCCGCACGCGAATCGTCTCGGAGAGTCCCTCGACGCCGGGACGAAGCATGCAGATGCCACGCACGATGAGGTCAATCTCGACCCCCGCCCGCGACGCCTCGTAGAGGGCGCGGATCAGTCTCGTGTCGGCCAGCCGGTTGTTCTTCGCGACGATGCGCGCCGGACGGCCCGCACGCGCGTGCTCGGCCTCGCGCTCGATGAGCGCGATCATGCGCTCGCGCAGGTTGACGGGCGCGACGAAGACGCGCCGGTACTCCTTCTGCCGCGAGTAGCCGGTCAGGAAATTGAAGAGGTCGGTGGCGTCGGCCCCGATCTCTTCGTTGGCAGTGAGGAGCCCGAGGTCGGTGTAGAAGTTCGAGGTCACTGGGTTGTAGTTGCCCGTCGCAATGTGGACGTAGCGGCGCAGCACCTCGCCCTCCTGCCTGATGACGAGCGCGACCTTGCAGTGTGTCTTGAGGCCCACCAGCCCGTAGACGACGTGCACGCCCGATTCCTCCAGACGCTTCGCCCACTCGATGTTGTTCTCCTCGTCGAAGCGCGCCTTGAGCTCGACGAGCACCGTCACCTGCTTGCCCTGCTCGCTCGCCTCGATCAAAGACTGCGGGATCGGCGAGTCAGCGCCCGTGCGATAGAGGCACATCTTGATCGCTACCACCTGTGGGTCGTGCGCCGCCGCCTTGATGAAGTCCGTGACGACCTTGTAAGAGGTGTAAGGGTGATGGAGCAGAATGTCCTGCCGGCTGATGGCGTCGAAAGAGTGCGCCGGGTCTTCGAGCTGCGCCGGGGTCTTCGGCGTCAAGGGCTTGTCCTTCAAGTCGGGCCGTTCGAGCTTGGAGAAGCCCATCAGGTCGGGCACGTTGAGCGGCCCCTCGACGGCGTAGACGTCGTCGGCTTCGAGCCCGAGCGACTCGGTCAGGTAGCGCACCGTCTCCTTGGGCATCCCCGCGGCGACTTCGAGCCGGACGGCGGTGCCGAACCGGCGCGCCCTGAGCGACTGCTCCATCATCAGGAGGAGGTCGTTGGCCTCGTCCTCCCTGACTTCGACGTCGGCGTCGCGCGTCACGCGGAAGGCGTGGCACTTCGCCGCGAGCATCCTCGGAAAGAGCGTGTCGGCGCTGGCCGCGATCAGCTCTTCGAGCAGGATGAACTTCGTCCCGGTCTCGCCGACGGGCACGAGGCGCGGAACGTGCTGCGGGACCTTGATGCGGACGAAACGCTTCTCGACCTTGCCCGTCAAAGACTGCGTGATGCCGTGCTCCGGCATCGGCTCGACCGTGAGGGTGAGGTTAAGGCTGAGGTTCGAGATGTACGGGAACGGATGTCCGGGGTCAACCGCTTGCGGGGTCAAGACCGGATGCACCTTCTTCTTGAAAAACTCCTTGAGCGACTGTCGCTCGGGCAGCGAAAGCGAGTCGTAGGAGACGAGGTGGATGCCCTCCGCGCCGAGCGCGGGCAGGACTTCTTCGCGCAGGCAGCGCATCTGCTCCGCGAGCATGGGCAGCAGGTACGACCTGATCTCCTTCAACTGGTCTGCCGGCGATAAGCCGTCCGGCGAAAGCTCCTTCACCTGCACGTCGAGCGTCTCTTTCAATCCCGAAACGCGGATCATGAAGAACTCGTCCACGTTCGACGAGAAGATGGCGAGAAACTTGAGCCTCTCCAAAAGAGGCTGCGTCGTGTCGAGCGCCTCTTCAAGGACGCGCCGGAAGAACTCCAACTGGCTCGTCTCGCGGTTGATGAGCAGCTCGTGTGTGGAGCGTTGCGGCGTCGTCGTGGCCGGCACGGCCTCCGAAGTCTCGGGCCGCTCGTCATCCGGGAAAGGTTGTTTGTTCGTCAAACTTGTCATTCGTTTCATTACGTGGACGCGCCGTTTGTCTGCCGCCCGACGCGCCCACAAAACTCCGATTAATTAGGCAACGAGGATTAATTGTTGTCTGGTGGTTGACGCCGCCCGCGGCAAGGCCATTCGCCCCCTCTTCTCCACCCGCTGACGGCTCCGGAAAGGCTCTCGGGATTTTTATTCTTAAGCCTCAAGAACAATCACGCAAACACTTTCATTGGGAGAGACCGGGAAATCCCTTTGTTTTCAAGCAACTCGTATACCTGCCCGGAGGCCCTGTGTCAATCCATGAAAACTGTTTTATTTCACCAGTTATGCTTTAGATAGAGAAAACCTGCGAGGAGGTTGCCGTGTCGGGTTTGCATTGATTTCATACTTCTGTGTCAATCAAGTCACCAATTTAAAGTCATCGGCCCGCTCCGTCACTCGAGTGCCTTCGCGCGGGCCGAGACTTCAGCGGACAGGAACGCTTCTACTTCAGCGTGAGGGCTTTCGCCTCCACGGCGGCGTCGAGCAGGCGGACGACATCCTCCAGCGCGACCGTGCCGTAGTACCACTTCCCCGCCGCCATCCCCTCGGCGTAGACGGCCTTGTAGATGTCGTAATACGAGCGCGAGCCGCGCCGCGACGGGCGCGCGGCTATGGAGCTGCGTGAAGTAGGTCTGGAGCGCGGCCTTCAACTCGCTCTCTTGCCCCTTCAGACGCGCGGCCAGCTCGCCCACCTGCGCGCCCGCGCGTCCACCCTCGTCGAAGACGAGGGTGGACGTGACCGCGCGCTGCTCGCGCCCGATGCCCTGCTCGACGATTGTGTTGGCGCGCTTCCAGCTCTCGTCCGGCTCGTTCGACGAATCGCGCAGCACGCCGAGCGCGGCATGCAGGTCGTTTGAGAGGCGGCGCGCGCCGAGCGCGTAAGTCTCGGCGGCGAGGAGCGGGACGTCGCCCGAGTCGGCGTAGGCGAGGAAATAGGCCATCGCCCCGATGAGAAAGTTGTTGCGACGGAGCTGTGTCTGATCAATCTTATCAATGTCGTCCTCGGAAGAGTGGATATACTCGTCGTCCCAGTTGATGAGCGCGACCGCCGGAATGCCGACCGCACCTTCGAGAAAGACGAGGTGGTCGGAGGAGCCGAACCACGGGACGAAGCGCGCGTTGTAGCCCTGACGACTCCCGCGCGTCGAGTAGAGCGGGCGCGTGTGCGGGCGCGGCAGTCCTCCTTGACGGCTCGCCGAGAGGAAGCCGTTGTTGGTGTTGATGACGAAAGTGCCGATGCTGTCAAAGATCGTGTCGAGATAGGACGTGCGCGAGTGCGGCGCGAGGATGAGGTGCTGGACGCGGCTGCCCATCGCTTGGTTCGCGCCCGTCATGTCCTGATGGACGTTTGCGAGGATACGCTTCGCCTCTTCCGGGTGATCCTGAAAGAGCCTGTACTCAGAATAGATTTCGTCAGTCCACCAGAAGCGCAGGTCGCGCGTCGGACGCTTGACCTTTCCCTCCCTGATGAGCTTCGTCATCACGCGCGCCAGCTCAAGCAGGTTCCCACAGCCGCTTCCGTCGTCGTTCGCCGAGCCCTGCTCTTCCTGCAAGTGCGCGGTGAGGACGATCTGCTGCGTGTTGGGGCGCGTGCCGCGGA
>JAIVJM010000196.1:25882-35717 GCA_020199995.1 Acidobacteriota bacterium
CGTCAACGCCCTTGAGGCTCTCTTCGCTCGCGTCGCCAATCCAGACCAGCTCGGCTGTGAGGTCGGCGTCGTGGCTCCCGTCGGCGAGGTAGACGGCGTGCTCGCCGATGTCGGCGAGCTTCACTTCGACGGGCTCGACCATCCACAGCTCGCCGACGCGCGCCGTATAGTTCGGGCCTTCCAGAGGCTGTTCGACGAAGCGCACTTCGTCGAGACCCGCGTCCTTCGCCGCCTTCATCACGTAGTCGGCGGCCTTAAAGTAGCCCTCCATGCCGGAGTCGCGGTGCCAGTGCGAGAGCCAGCGGATGTGCTCGAAGGCGCGGTCGCCCGAGATTTCATTCGAGAGCGTGCGAATCTCTTCGTCGGACAGAAAGGGCGTCGTCTGCGCGCGGCAGACGCGGGACAGAGGTGCCAGAATCAGACTGAAGAAGAGGAAGAACGAGAGAAGCAGGACTCTTTTCATCGAAATCTCCTGTCAACGCGATGGGTGGTGAATCCGCTTGGTAAGGGTATTGCGCGGCCAGTTTAGCAGGAACTTTGAGCGCGACACAAAGCGCAGAAGCGTGCATCAGAAGTCTTGGCAGTTGCTTGAGAAGTAAGCTGAAAGCCCCTTCAAGGGGCTAAATTCATCAGCCCCCTTCGGGGGCTGTTCAAACCACTTCTTAGACTTTCTTCTGCACGAGCACCTGAAAGTGCTCGGCCATCCCGCCGGGCAGAATCATCTCGCGCGCGTCCAGACGCAGGCGCGCGACTTCCGCCTCGTCCGCCGCCAGCGCACATTCGCGCTCCAACTGTTCGAGCAACCCGGCCTTCAGAAGAAACCTGTCCTGACGTTCGAGAAGGACGGCCCGCAGGCCCGCGCGCGCGCCCGCCTCCCTGAGCTGCGTCCAGTTGACGGTCGTCGTCAAATCCTGATTGCCCGGACTGGCGAGCACGTCGTCAGAAAGCGTGTGGCCGCTGAAAGCCCTGAGCGTCCCTCCGAGTCGGCGCGGGTCGCCATAGAGGTTCGCCGCCTCGTCCCCGTAATCAATCGTGATGACGAAGCCTGCGCCAATCAGCGGCGCGAGTCGTTCGATCCACCTTTCGGCGTCGAGATTGGCCTCGGCGAGCTGCCCTTCGGACAGCATGATGCTTAAGCGCGCGAAGTGTGCCGAGAGTTGCTGAGTCGAAGGCTCCCGCTCCGTCCAGACGAAGCCGCCGCCCTCGTCAACATCAACGTACTGCTCGAAGAGCGCGCCCCCTCTCACACGCACGCGGTGGACGGGGAAGGCGTCGAACAATTCATTCGAGAAGACGATGACCGCCTCAAGCGGCGCTTCGTTGTCGGCTAGCGGTCGAAACTCGACGCTTCCTCCGAACTGAGCGAGGAGTGATTGGGCGCGTGCGCGCGCGTCGGGGCTGATGTCGTCAAAGACGTAGCGGAGCGCGTCGAAGATATGCGGCGAGTCGCGCCTGAGCGCCGACAGAAGGCCGTGCGCGAAGTGGCCCGCGCCGCCCCCCGCTTCGACGACGTGAAGTGTTTGAGGCCGCCCGAGGTCTTCGTAGAGCGCGGCGAAGTAGCGCGCGAGAGTCGAGGCGAAGAGCACGCTCCGCTCGGGGCTCGTGCGGTAGTCGCCCGCGCGTCCCCAGCGCGCGAGGTCGTGGCGGCGGTAGTAGCCGTCGCGCCCGTCATAGAGTGCCGCCTCCATCCAGTCGCGGAAGGTGATTGCGCCCTCGCGCTCGATGCGCTCGCGCAGACGCGCGGCGAGCGTCGAAGGGTGTCGGGGGTCTGTCTCGCGCCCGTTCATCGCTTCAATCCCGCAGCGGCGCGTTTAAGATTTGGGAGGCTCTTCGGCCCGTCTGTCGAGCAGTTGCGTCGTGTGGTCGGTGACGCTCGGCGGGCGTTGCGGGAGTTCGCCCGTGTCGTAGCGCGGCGGGCGGAAGCTCTGGACGGGCGTGGACTGCCGCGGCGGGAGCGCCGGGGTATACGCCGCGGGCATGCCGAGATAGTTAGGCGGCGCGGCGGGCGGCGGCGTGTAGGCCGCCAAGGGGGCAAGGTTCTCCGGCTGAAACTCCGACTCGAAAAAGAGTGCGTAGAGCATGCACAGCAGGCCGCCCATGACGCAGAGCGAGCCGGCCAGAGGGATGAGCACGCCGTCGAGGTTGAGCATCGCCACGCCGAGGAAGATGACGATGGGCACGATGACGAGCGAGCTGAGCATCATCATCGCCCCCTGCCGGATGCCCTTCTGCCGCGGCGAGAGCTGACGCATGACCGGCGTCGGCTGACGATACGCGAGCCGCCCGCCCGTCAGCAGCAGGTCGCTCACGACGTTCATGTGGAATCCGCAGCTCGAACAGAACCGCACCTCGTTGGAAAGCTGCTTTTGGCCGCAGTGTGGGCAGAACATTTTCTTCGCTTCCTCGCCGGATCATTTCTCGCCGCGAGCCGACGAATCCCGCTGCTCGTCGAGTAGACGCGTCGTGCTCTCCGTCACGCTCGGCTGGTATCCGATCTCCGAAGTGTTCGCGCGCGGGGGGAAGTAACTCTGCGCCGGTGTGGTCTGCACCGGCGGCAACTCCCCCGCCCCGCGCCCCTGCGCGCCGAACTGGCCCGGCGCGGACGGCGGCGCGTAAGCGAACTGCACGTGCTGATTCTTCCGGCGCACGGGGCCTTCCTCGAAGGCGAGCGCGTAGATCAGGCGCAGCAGCCCGCCGATGAAGAAGAGGACGCCGATGAGCGGGAGCTTGTCGGGTGTGCCCAGCAGCTCGTGCAGGATGGCGAACATGGGCATGAGGAAGATTGCGAAGAGGAGCATGATGCCGCCCTGCCGCATTCCCTTGCGCCTTGAAGACTCCAGAAGCGTGCCCACCTGCGCCGTGGACGAGGGCAGCAGCACGCCGCCGCTCGCCAGCATCGCCGACACGCCTCCGAGCTGAAAGCCGCAACGCGAGCAGAAGCGCACCGCGTCGGAGACTTGCTGTTGACCGCACTGTGGGCAGAACATTTCTGAGACCTTTCGCGTCGGGGAAATTCGCCTTGGCTGCTCGGGGGAAAAGCTTAACCGAATCGTGCGCTTTTACGAAAGGCCGCGCGGCAAAGTTCGGCGCGCGTGGGAGTGCCCCCCAGTCGAACCCAGCGCGCTGCAAACAACTCTAAAGCCCGGACAGCCGCGCGTCGGAAAAGAGCCGGAAGGTCGCTAAGGCGCTGCCCTGATGGTGCGCGGCGCGGACGAGCGTCTCGGAGAGGAGGACGAAGAGCGTCCGCATCTCGCCCGAAGGCGTGGCGATCTCTTTCGAGAGGTCGGCGTCCGTGTGGAAAAGCTTGAAGGCGCGGAGGCGCGTCGCCTCGGCCTCGTTCAGATATTCGACGATGTGTGCGGGGGTCGGAAGCGTCTCCGGCAGCGTCCACTCGAAGGGATCGTCCCAGAGGTTGACGGTGATGCCGCCGCAGGTCTGCTCGACCGCCGCCGCGCCACGCAGGACGTACTCGCCGCACGAGTAGGACGGGAGAGAGCGCGCGCCTTCGCGTGGCGGCTGCCAGTAGAGTCTGTCGGCGGGCACGGCCCGCACAAGCGCCTGCGAGCGCTCGTGCAGGCGCGCAAACTGTTCGTCGAGGCTGCGGACGATCTCCATCTTTGAGGGCCCGCTCGGCCTCCTCCTCCTCCGAACGGGCGGGCGTCTACTTGACGCGGCGGTCGGACTCCTGCAAAGCCGTCCCGAAAGTCCGGCCCTTGAAGACGGGGCCGACGACCACGCGGCCCTTGACGCCGACCTGCGAGCCCTTGGCGGGCGCGCTTCGCTGGGACAGAATCCAAATCCGGCCCGTGCCGTCGTCAATCTCGTAAGCGCCGCCGACGAATGGGACGCCGTAACTGTCGGTCACTCGGCCCGCGACGCCGACCTCTTTGTTCATGTAGCGATCCGGGTCGGCGTTAATCTTCGCGATGTTCGTCTTGCTAGGGCAGGCCGTGAAGCTCAGCGCGGCGGCGACGAGCAGCAGCGGCAGCAAAAACTTTGTGCGACTTTTCCGCATAGCATCTCCTTACTTTCTTTCCACATAAGAATGTCGGGAGAGCGCGGGCCTCATCATAGCACGCGAAAAACTTTCGGAAGAGAGACGCGCACCGGCTCCCAAGACGACGACCGGCCACGCGTTTCCGGCGCTTTGATGCACGGAGGTTGCTTTGTGCTGCACTTCATGTTTATAAAGAGTCAGTAATTACAGCACGATTAACGGTGGCACGCCGTACTGGTGCCGGGAGGGAGACCGTTTGATGAAGAGGGCCGCGCCGGCCTCGTGCCTCGCGCTTTTGCTTTACCTCGTCTCGCCCGCCTTCGCGCGCGACACCTACCCGCGCCGGACTTCGCTCGACGCCATCCATTACCGCATCCGCCTCGACATCCCGGAGCGGGGCGAAGAGATGAGGGCCGGGACCGAAATCCTTTTCGCACTTAACGCCGACGCTTAGCCAGATTTTTATTCTCGAATCGGATGGAGGACGCCATGAGTGAAAAGATGAAACGGCGCGACTTTCTACGTCGCGGCACGGCGGCAGGTCTGGTCGCCGCCTCGCACAAGAGCCTGCTCGCGGGTCACGCCCCTGCCGTTATCCGGCAGAGCGGCGTCCGGCCCGTCGTCGTCTCTTCGGCCAACGGCAACGTTTTCAAGAACGGCGGCACGCAGACGTGCGTGCAGAAGGCTTTCGCTTTGATGATGGGCGGGGCCGACGTACTCGACGCCGTCATTGCCGGGGTCAACCTGAACGAGCTCGACCCTTTGGACGACAGCGTCGGCTACGGCGGGCTGCCGAACGCCGAGGGCGTCGTCCAGCTCGACTCGTCCTGCATGCACGGGCCGACGAAGCGCGCGGGCGCGGTCGCGGCGCTCGAAGGCATCCGCACGCCGTCGCTGGTCGCCAAAGCGGTGCTCGAACAGACCGACCATCACCTCATCGTAGGCCACGGCGCGCAAAGGTTCGCGCGACAGCTTGGCTTCAAGGTCGAGGACGATTTGAACACCGAGCACTCGCGCCAACTCTGGCTCGAATGGAAGCGGCGGACAGACCCCTCGCACTATCTCGACCCCAAGACGCGCGCCGAAGTCTGGCGACGCGAGGGCTTGCGGATGGTGGCCGAGGGGCTCGTCAACGCCGAGCATTACTACGGCACCATCAACTGCAACGGCGTCAACAGGAAGGGCGAAATTTGCGGCGTCACGACGACGAGCGGGCTGTCGTGGAAGATACCGGGGCGCGTGGGCGATTCGCCCATCCTCGGCGCGGGACTCTACGTGGACGGCGCGGTCGGAGCGGCGGGCTCGACGGGTCGCGGCGAAGCCAATCTCTTCAGCCTCGCGTCGTTCCTCATCGTCGAAGAGATGCGCCGCGGGCGCTCGCCCAAAGACGCCGGGATGGAGGCGCTCAGACGCATCAAGGCCAACACGGTCGAGCGTCGCCTGCTCAACAAGGAGGGAAACCCCTCCTTCGGCATCAACTTCTACGTCGTCAACGCGAAGGGCGAGCACGCGGGCGTGACGATGTACGAAGGCGCGAAGTACGCCGTCTGCACCGAGGCGGGCGCGCAGACGCTCCCCTCCGAGCCGCTGCTGCCCAAGCCGCGTCCATGAGCGAGATTATCATGCGTCCGATCTCTCGGTTACGCTGTAACCGACGCCTCACATGCGCGGGACTCCTCGCAAGTCTCGCCGCCGACGGAGACGTTTCCCATGAGCGACATCTTTATCAGTTACGCGCGCCAGGACAAATCGAAGGCCGAGGCGCTGGCCGCGCTTTTCGAGCAGCAGAAGTGGGACGTGTGGTGGGACAGAGAACTGGTGCCGGGCGAGGCATTCGAGGAGGTCATCGCGCGCGAGTTGGCGTCGGCGAAGGCGGTCGTCGCGCTCTGGTCGGACGTCTCGGTCGGGCGGAGCTGGGTCAAAGACGAGGCGAAGGAGGGCGACGACCGCGGCGTACTTGTCCCGGCGCTCATCGCCCCGGTGAAGATTCCGATGGGATTCAGGCAGATTCAAACGGCGAATCTATCCGACTGGGACGAATCCCCCACGCATCCCGAGTTGCAGAAGCTCCTCAAGAGGGTCGGCGCGCTCATTGACAAGCCCGTCACCACTTTCAAGCCGACGCTCTGGCAGCGCTCGAAAGCTCAACTCAGGTGGCGCAGCCCGTTTGCTCTGGTCGCAGCCTGCGTGGCCGCCCTGCTCATCGGCTACGGCGCGTACAGGCTGTTGCCACGGGGCGGAGATGACACCGCAGCCAGCTTCGAGGCCGCCAAGCGCACCGCGCAGGGCATTGACATGGCGAGCGACGAAGGCAACCACGAAGGCGCGATTCTTTTGTACCAGCAAGCTATCGCCGTGAAGAACGACTACGCGCCCGCGTACTTCTTCAAGGGACAATCTCACGCGAGCCTCGGCGAGAACGACAGCGCCGTCGCCGACTTCAAAAAGGTGCTCTCTTTACCGTCGTCCGAACAAGACCTGCGCAGGAAGTCTCAGAAGTTCATCGAAGACATCCAGTCTCCGCCCCCGACGCCCGTGCCGACACCCGCGCGGACACCGCAAGCCACTCCCATGCCTCCGTCAAACACGAACGCCGGTAATACGAACTCGCACATGGGGCCGAACATCAACGCGAAGGCCACCGGTTCTAACACATCGAGCAACAGCTCGACGAACACCAGCCCGCCCCCGCCCGACCTGCCGGTTCAGGCACAGATCGGCGAGATGTTCGGCGGCAGCAAGACCAACCGCATCGCCGCCACCACCAAGTTAATCATCGAGAGAAAGAACGACCCCGCGACTGTATTGCTGGCCGTCAAGACCGCGACCGCGCAGCCCAAAAACATGAGCGGCGTAATCAACACTCTCGTGCTCCTCGAAAGCGTCAACCCGTCCATCCTGAAGAAGCACAGGCCGGAGATCGAGGCACTGCTCGACGCCGTGAAAAGCAACGGCCCGCAGACGGAGACGCACATCAAAAAAGTCAGGAGCAGGCTCGACAATTAACGAGCGCGCGGCGCGCGCGGCGCTCGGCTAAACCAAACGCGGCGACGAGAAGCTTGTCTCGTCGCCGCGTCTTTTCTTCGAGTTTCGTCCTCTGACCTTATTTCCCGTACCAGCCAATAGGCTTGCCCGAGAGGTCAACCCAGACGCTCTTGACGTGCGTGTAGAGTTCGAGCGCGTGCTTGCCCATCTCACGCCCGTAGCCCGACTGCTTGAAGCCGCCGAAGGGCGACGCGGCATTGAACATATTGAAGGTGTTGATCCAGACCGTGCCCGCGTGAATCTCTTTGGCGAAGCGGTGCGCGCGCGTGATGTCCTTAGTCCAGATGCCCGCGGAGAGGCCATAGACCGTCTCGTTGGCCTCCCTGATTAAGTCTTTCTCGTCCGTGAAGGTGATGACGGAGGTGACGGGGCCGAAGATTTCTTCCTGCGCGACGCGCATCTGATTCTTGACCTCGCTGAAGATGGTCGGCTGGAAGAAGTAGCCCTGCTGGAAGTCGCCTTCGAGCTGCGGCGAGCCGCCGCCCGTCAAAACGGTCGCGCCCTCTCCGCGCGCGATGTCCACGTAGCCCTTGATGCGGTCGAGCTGCTCTGAGGAGACCTGCGGCCCCATCAGAGTGTTCTTGTCCATCGGGTCGCCGACCTTGACGCGCTCGGCCCGCTCCTTGAAGCGTTCGAGGAACTCGTCCTTGATGCGCTCGTCGAGGAAGAGACGCGAGCCCGCGCAGCAGACCTGCCCCTGATTGAAGAAGATGCCCATCATCGCGCCGCTCACGGCCTGCTCGATGTCGGCGTCGGCGAAGACGATGTTCGGGGCCTTGCCGCCGAGTTCGAGCGAGACTTTCGTCAGGTTCTCAGCCGCGGCGCGGGCGATGATCTTGCCGACCTCGGTCGAGCCGGTGAAGGCGATCTTGTCGATGCCGGGGTGCGAGGCGAGCGCCGCGCCCGCCGTCTCGCCGTAGCCGGGAACGATGTTGACGACGCCGTCGGGGAAGCCCGCCTCCTGAAACAGTTTCCCGAGCTCCATCGCCGTGACGGGCGTCTGCTCGGCGGGCTTCAAGACCACGGTATTGCCGGCGGCGAGCGCGGGCGCGAGCTTCCACGCGGCCATCAGCAGCGGAAAATTCCACGGGATGATCTGGCCGCAGACGCCGAGCGGCTCGCGCAGCGTGTAGTTGAACATCTCGCCCGGCACGGGGATGGTCTCGCCCTCGATCTTGGTGGCGTACCCGGCGAAGTATTCAAAGTTCTCGACGACCTGCGGCAGATCGACGTAGGACGACTCGCGGATGGGCTTGCCGTTGTCGGCGGTCTCTAAGGCGGCCAGCTCCTGAGATTTCGACTCGATGAGCTGCGACAATTTGTAGAGGAGCCGCCCGCGGTCGCGCGCGCTCATCCGCCCCCACTTGCCCTCGAAGGCGCGGCGCGCGGCGGCGACGGCCTTGTCCACGTCGGCCTTGTCGGCTTCGGCGACTTCGGCGAGCGTCTGGCCCGTAGAAGGGTTCGGCGAAGTGAAAGTCTTGCCCGATTCGGCGTCAACCCACTGCCCGTCAATCAAGAGTTGATATTTGCGCGGCGTCGCGGCTGCTTCCTGAACGGATGACATAAGAGTTCTCTCCAATCCTTTGTTTTAAAGTTTGAGTTTGCTCAACGGAATTACGCTCTTCGGCCCGCGTGTCGGATTCGCCCATACTCTACACCCGCCCGCGGGCGAAGTCCAAAAGCAGAGGCCAGAGGCTGGTTAATGTACATCTTGTCTTTGACTAGCCTCTAGTCTCCAGCCTCCAGCCTCTCGTCTTGCGGCTTCTCCTTCTCTTCGTCGGCGGCGTAGTCGAGGTCCCGGTCGCCGGTGATCTCTTCCCAGTCGTAACCGAGGTGGATGGAGATTGCTTCGAGGGTGCGCACCTCGGGGTAGTTGCGCAGGTCGGAATTCTCTTCGGAGTCGAGCGAAGTCTGGATAATCGAGCACGACTCCAGCAGCAGGAAGAGCATGCGCGGGAGACTCTTGTAGACCTCGGAAGGGTGAAAGTAGTGGATGACGGGATGCTCGACGTGCGATTCGAGGAGCGCCTGAAGGTCGCGCGTGGCCGTCGAGAGCGCGCTGCGCAGCCCGTAGAATTTTCCCTCGACGTAGTGGTGAGCGATGAAGCCGGCGGCGTCCGCGCCCTCGCCCGCCTGATGGTAGAGCGAGAGCGCCGCGATGCGCTTGTGCTCGAGAGCGCCGTAAACCGTCAGGAGGTACGTGATCGCGAGAGTGATGGAGATAATCCCCATCGCCGCCTCGAAGACCGCCACGAAGCGCATCGGCGTGGTGTGCGGCACGATGTCGCCGTAGCCCACGGTCGTCAGCGTGAGGCCGCTGAAGTAGAGCGCCTCGGCAAAGCCCGTGCCCGGCGCATCGCGGCTGATGACGAAACTGGATTGGAGGTGCGGGTAGTAGATGAGCGCGAAGGCGTTGACGAGCAGGACGATGTAGGTCAGGAGGAGGAGCGGCATCAGGAGCGGGCCGACCAGATTCAGGAATTTGTGTCGGTGCATCCGCGGCAGCTTGAAGGCAAGTGTGCGGGCCAAGCGCCACACGCCCCGGTTCATCCTCTCGCCGATGGGCCCATAGCGCGCGCTCGAGTGCAGCACGGTCGCGTACACGTCGTAGATGATAAGCAGCAGCAGGCCGACCCCCGCCGCCGTGCTGATGATGGTCTTCATGCTATGAACTAAACCACTATGCACTGAAAGTGCATAGGTTGCCGTGGGACTGAAAGTCCCACCTCATTCGAGGATGAACGGGTCACTTTCCTGATTAGACGGATGCCGATGATGCTCAAGGTACTCCTG
>JAIVJM010000296.1 GCA_020199995.1 Acidobacteriota bacterium
CGTTTAAAGGCCCTCCGGCTTCTCGCGTAATCTACCAGGACATGACGCATCACCTGCGCAGCGGCGGAGAAGAACTGTACGCGGTTTTGCCAGCTCGTATTCGTCTGGTCTACCAGCTTCAGATACGCCTCATGAACCAGCGCGGTGGTCTGCAGAGTATGACCGGGCCGCTCGTTACGTAGATAGCGGCTGGCCAGTCGACGCAATTCATCATAGACCAGCGGTATTAGCTTATTGAGTGCTTCCTGATCGCCGTGGCCCCAGTCATTAAGCAGGCCGGTTACGTCTTTGCGTGAAGTCGTTGCCATGAGACACAGAAGTCTTTCTGAAGACTCGATCGCTTTCTTTCCGACCAAATTTACTCCTTGCTTGATGTCCAATCAATCCAAAGTCCAGCCCCGTACCGTGGCGACAGGTGCCTAGCAGCCGCCCACCAACTTTTACTTAGGGCGAGGCCCTAACCCCATTGTGCCGCGTTTCATTTTTCCTTTTGGCCCTCTTCTTAACTGAATTCCGCTCTTATTAAGTAGAGGACAACAAGCGGATGCGGCTCGAGCAAACGTTGCAGACTGTACGCATAGTCGCCGCCTACGTCTTTACGGTTATTCCCTAATGGAGAAGGAGGAGTTATGACTAAATCAAAGACTTTCTGGGTCGTTACACTAGTTATGTGTCTATTAGCGTTCACGGTTGTGGTGGCCAGGGCTTCCGGCGGACAGGTGATTCATGTACCGCGCGACTATTCCACGATCCAAGCTGCAGTCGACGCCGCTGCCGCGGGCGATACCGTCCAGGTGAAGGCCGGCGTCTACAACGAGAAGGTTGTGGTGTCCACGTCATCTGTAAGGTTGCACGCCACCAGCGGCGTTGTCCTCGATGGTACTGGCCTGACTGGAGTCGGGATTCTGGTGCGAGGGACCTCGATAGCTTCGCCGGTCAGCGATGTTGAAGTGTCGGGGTTCGAGGTGCGCAACTTCGAACGCGGCATTATCGTCCAGTGGGCCGTCAACGCGAGCGTCCATCACAATGAGGTCCATCAGAATGTGGATAAGATACCGCCACTAGTATTGGGTGATGCGGCAGGGATTGAGCTGATCACAACTCACCTCAGTGAAGTCAGCCAAAACTTCGTGCACGATAACGGCGACGGAGGGATCCAGCTCCGTGTGGGGAGCACGCAAAACACTATCCGCGCCAACCGTGTGCATGGGAACGGAACCCAGCGCACGACCGGCATGGGGGCAGCGGGAATCTTGCTGACCGGACTGGGCACGAATGACAACAGCGTTTTGGAGAATGTGGTGATCGGCAACTACGGCCGCGGCATCATGCTCACTCGACCAATGGGCACCGCTCCTATTACGGGCAACCTCGTTGCACAAAATCGCGCTCACGACAATCAGCGCAGCGGCATAGCGATCATGTCTGCGGCAATCGATAATTTCGTCCTGCAGAACGATGCGCGATGGAACAACATCTCGGGGCTACCGCCTTGCTATCGATGCAACCTTTTTGACATGTCCATCGGGACCAACGTATGGGAGAGGAACCTGGGAACGTTTAACCTCACCGATGCCTGCGCGCCATGATGGCGGGCGCGGCTGGACCGCCGTCTCTGAAGACTTCCAAACAGGACTCAAGGTACCTGTCTGCCGCAGGCAGCGGGCGGTCTCCGGTAAGCGATTCCGTAACAGTCGCTCATTCTCTGCGAGACCTTCCGCCGCCAACGCAATTCCGCGAAGCCCTGGGAGGTAACTCATGAGACTGGTAACCGGATTAATTCTTTACCCCATTAGCGTTTCAGTTTTCCGTTCTGCGCGGAGCGAGTTATCAATGCTTAGGGAATGTGGCGTCCCGTACGGGAGTCGAATCCGTGTCGCCGCCGTGAAAGAGAAATAGCCTATTGTAATTCAACGGAACTTCGCGGCATGGATAGCACTTTACCGCACTTAGAAGACTCCCGGTAACGCTAATTGGACGTTTAATGGACGCGCCTTCCTTGTCGGGGATTGTTGTGACCGGTGGGTAATGCACCAGTGATAACGTCCTAAAACCTCACTCTCCCGTGGCGCCATGGGAATTGTGTAGAGAACGCCCTACCAGGAGAGGCTGTTCAATGTAATGAATATTTCTTCGGCAGCTAGTTGCAAGCGTTCGCGTAACGGTCTTACGTTTACTTCGATTAACTTCGTGATTCTTATTCTAAATTCATCAACCAGATGTCTGCTTCGGTGGTGACGAGACTAAAATAGATCTGGCGGTCGTCACGAGAGAGCGTAACGAACTGGAATCGACTCGGAGCCACAGAGAGAATCTCGCGAACCTTTTTTGACTGGCTGTCGATCAGGTAGAGCTTACCTTGACTATCAAATAACAGCCTCCGGCTATCACTCAACCACACCGGTCCGCCTCCGAAATCCGTGAGCTTCTCGTATTGCTGAGACTCAAAAGAATAAACAAGAATTCCGGCAGGGCGTCCAGGAGCGCCGCGGCCTATACCACGCCAACCAGCAAGTTTCCGCCCGTCGGGAGACCATGACCTCGGAGCCCACAGATTTGAATCACTCATGGGGGGAAGTCTCTGCGGCGACTGCTCCTGCCAGGGCTTCCCGACCTCCATAATGGAGGGGCTGTCAAGGGAATTACGGATGCGAGGCGAGTACCATCCGGTGACCAAACCGGGTAGTTGACTGTGCCCGAGGTGGAAGTGAGCTGCTGTAATCCGCTGCCATCTGAGTTGATCGTCCAGATCTCCCACTTGCCGCTCCGATCGGAGTGAAAGGCAATCCGTTTACCGTCTGGTGACCAGCGGGGCGCGCGGTCCTTATAGATGTCATCAGTCAACTGGCGTAGCGCCGTGCCGCCCTGCCTGATAACGAATAGATCCTCTTGCTGGCCTCCCGCAGAATCAAAGGCTAACCATTCACCGTCCGGCGAGAGGTCTGGAGTACTTGCCCGTTTTGAACCTTGAGTGATCCAGACCGGTTGACTCGTGACTGTTTCCTTATCGGGATCAAACCCGACTTGCTGTAGATTGGCTCTGCTTATTATCTGTGAATACACCAGGCGTCGGCCGTCAAGTGAAAAGCTGAGCTGCGCGCTGTAAGGGGATGGAGTCGTCACCGCTTCAGGTGGTCCAAGCACTCGCCCCGTTTGCTCCTCAATGGGTACTCGCCAGAGGTTCATGCTGCCTGCGCGGTCGCTGGCAAAGTAAAGATACTTCCCGTCCGGCGACCAGACCGGCCACCCTTCCACGGCCGGGTCATTCGTCACTTCCGTCGGCTCACCGCCACCCGCAGGAATTGTCCAGATGTCTCGCTGTGCCGCATTTCGCCTTCCCCCATAGACGATCCTGTTGCCGTGCGGAGACCAGTTGGGCTGTATCGAATCTTCTTTTGTGACTTGCCGCCTTTCTCCCGTGGCGACATTTACTGCCCAGACGCGGCTATTCGGATTGCCTCTGCTGGCGGGCTCCAACGGACCTTCGTCGGCGCAGGCGATCTCCTTCCCGTCCGGTGACCAGGCCGGATTGCTGCCAAAATCCGTCAGCCGCTTGACGCTCTCGCCAGTTGCCCCCATCACAAATAGGCCTCCACCCTCTCGCTCTGAACGGAACGCGATGCGCTCGCCGTCAGGAGAGAACGCTGGCTGCGTGTCGTCCACTGGGGAGTCCTTCGTCAGGTTGACGGGATTATTCCCGCCCACACGCTGCAGGTAGATGTCCCAGTTGCCGGAAGCGAATCCGGCATAGAGGAATGACTTTCCATCCGGCGAAAGCGAAGGGTAATACTCTGGCCCAGACTGATCCGAGAGCTGGGTGAAGGTGGCTTTTATCGTTGTGCTTCTTTGGTCGATGGATTGCGGCGAGACAGCACGTACAACAACACGATTGCCGAGACAATTACCATGACCAGAATCAGGGCCGCCGCCCGCTTATGCTGTTTAATCTCGGTGACAATATATTCAGCGCTTGACGTAGTCTGTGCCGTCGCGGCCGCAGACTGCCCGCTGGCCGGCATCCTGCTGATTGCCGGCGGCGAAGAGCGTTCCATCTCGGCCTCCAGCTCCAACTCCTTTCTCAAGTTCCTCAGATCAATCAGCAGGTCTTTGATTGTCTGATAACGCTCCTCTTTATCTTTACGCAGTGCTTTCCTGACAATCCGCTCCAACTCGCCGGGAACTTCAGGCCAAGAGTGAACAAGCGGCATGGGCTCTTTTTGTAGTATCAGCGACATAACATCGCTCGCGGTTTCCCCCTCGAACGGCTGGCGGCCAGCCGCCATCTCATAGATCATTACACCCAGGCTCCAGATGTCAGTCCGTGCATCGACCACCAGCCCGCGCGCCTGCTCCGGCGACATGTAACTGACCGTCCCCATCACCAG
>JAIVJM010000129.1 GCA_020199995.1 Acidobacteriota bacterium
CTCTCGCCCTCTTCGAGGCGCACCAGTTTCTCCAGCCCCACCGTCCCGCCCGAAGACGAAGCGACCGTGAAGTTGCTCAAATTCTCGCGCGTCCGGCGGAACTCTTCGCCCGCGCGCACCACCACGTCGTACTGGTCGGAGCCTTCGCTGAAAGTGGTCACGCGCTGCCCGGCGGCGAGCGTGTTCAGAGCCTGCGCCACGTCGCCCGCCTTGACGCCGAGGTCGGCGGCGCGCTGGCGGTCAATGATGACACGGACTTCGGGGCTGCTCAGTTGGAGCGAGCGGTCGGCGTCGCGGAAGTTCTCGTCCTTCTTGATGCGCTCGACCAGCGTGTTCGAGTATCCGTCGAGTTTCTGGATGTCCGGGCCGCTGATGAAGAAACCCAGACTTGACCCGCCCCGCCCCTGCCCGAGGCTCGCGCCGATTGAGGAGCCGCCCGACGCGTTGATGACGTATTCCTTCGGATACTTCCTCTTGCGTATCAAGTCGCGCGTCTGCTGAATGAGGTCGGCCTGCGAAAACTTGCGCTCCTCGACTGTCTTCAGACTGACCTGAATCGAGCCCTGATTCGGCGAGCCGCCGCCGCCGAAGCCGCCCGCGTTGACGAGCGTGTTCTGGACGCCGGGTATCTGCTCGCGCACGTCGCGCGCGACGCGCTCTAAGACCGACTGCGTCGCCGGGAGGCTCGTCCCCTGCGGCGCGCGCAGGCTAACCTGGAAGGCCGACTCGTCTTCGTCCGGCAGGAAGTTGTAGCCGACGTATTTGAAGAGCGGCCAGATCGAGGCGATGACCGCGACGCAGATGACGACGACGACCCAGCGGTGCGCCATCGAAAGCCTGAGCATCCACATGTACGCGGCGTCAATCGGTCGGTAGAACCGCCCCGACTTCGACGACGATTCGCGCTTCCTCGCGCCGCCCTCCGCCGCCGCCTGCCGGTCGGACTCGTCCCCCGCGCCATCGCTGCCGCCGCCGCCGCCGCCCGTGGTGGGCAAGCCTTCGGGTGTGACCGACTCTTTCGGGGGCTTGATCCAGCGCGCGGCGAGCATCGGCGTGAGCGTAAAAGAGACGACGAGCGAAACGGCAATCGCCGCCGCCGCCGTCAGCCCGAACGAGGACATGAAGCGCCCGACGATGCCCGTCATGAAGCCGACGGGGATGAAGACGGCGAGTAGGGAGAGGGTCGTCGCCATGACCGCCATGCCGATCTCGCGCGTGCCCTCGACCGCCGCCTGATAAGGGTGCATCCCCTTCTCTTCGACGAAGCGGTAGATGTTCTCCAGCACCACGATGGCGTCGTCAATGACGATGCCGACCATGAGCGTGAGCGCGAGCATCGTCATCTGGTTGAGCGAGTAGCCGAGCGCCGCGATGATGGCGAAGGCCGAGATGATCGAAGTCGGGATGGCGAGCGCCGCGATGATCGTCGAGCGGAAGTTCCAGAGGAAGAGGAAGACGACGAGGGCGGCGAGCAGGCCGCCGACCACCAGATGCTCCTCGATGGCGTGCAAGCTGGTCTCGATGAATTCCGACTGGTCGCGCGTGACGACCACCTTGAGGTCGGCGGGCAGCAGCGGCAGGACTTCGGCCATGCGCTGCTTGACCCCCTCGATGACGGCGATGGTGTTCGCGCCCGACTGCTTGCGGATGCCGAGCGAGACCGACGGCACGCCGTCCAGAGAAGCCGCCGACGTGGGGTCAACGCCGCTGTCTTCGACGCGCCCGATGTTGCGAATCTTGACCGGGTAGCCGTTGCGTGTGGCGAGGACGATGTCGTTGAAGTCTTCGACCTTAGTGACCTTCGAGAGCGTGCGCAGAGTCACCGTGCGCGCGCCTTCGTCGAGCCGCCCGCCGGGCAGTTCGAGGTTCTGCGCGCGCAGCGCGTTCGAGACTTCCGTCACCGAGAGGTTGTAGGCGCGCAGACGGTCGGGCTCGACGAAGACCTTGATCTCGCGCTGCCGACCGCCGAAGACCGCCACCTCGCCGACGCCGTCCGCCGACTCGATGCGCTCCTGAATCTGGTTCTGGACGAGCGTCGTCAGCTCTATCGAAGAGCGCGGCGCGCTGATCGCGTAGACGAGGACGGGCTGTGAGTCGGGGTCTGACTTGCGGACGATGGGCGGGTCGGCGGTCTCCGGCAGGCGGTTGATGACGGTGCTGATCTTGTCGCGCACCTCCTGCGTCGCGAGGTCGGGGTCTTTTTCGAGGTTGAAATTGATCGTCACGTTCGAGCGCCCCTGCGCCGAACTGGAGCGCATCTCGTCAATGCCGGGGACGGTGTTGACCGCGCCCTCGATGATGTCCGTGATCTCGGTCTCGATCTCCTGCGGCGCGGCCCCCGGATTGCTCGTCTGGACCGAAACCGTCGGGATGTCGATCTTCGGGAAGCGGTCAACGCCGAGCGTGAAGAAAGAGAACCCGCCGACGACCGTCAGCAGGAGAATGATGACGGTCGCGAAGACCGGACGCCGCACGCAAATTTCAGCCAGCTTCTGCATTACTCAAGCTCCGAGTGTGAGAGAGCTGCTAGACAATAGCTGTTAGCTCTTAGCTGTTAGCTTTCAGCCAGAAACAAAAAGCTAAGAGCTAACAGCTAAGAGCTGATAGCTCTTAGCTTCACTGCGCGATGCGCGCGCCCTCGTAAAGTTGTGGGAGGTTGCTGGTCGCGACCACTTCGTCCGCCTCGACGCCCGAAATGATTTGCAACGCGTCGCCCTCATCAGTGCCGATCTGCACGACGCGCAGGCGGGCCGTGCCGTCCTTGATGACGAAGACGCGGTACGAGAGCGTGTTCTGGTCGGAAAGGACGGCGGCGCGCGGCACGTAGACGGCGCGGCTGCCGCCCTGCCGCACGATGCGCGCGGCGGCAAACATGCCGGAGCGGAGCGCGTTGTCGCCGTTCTCGACCGCCGCCTCGACAATCGCCGCGCGCGAGACCGGGTCAATGGCCGGATTGACGGCCGTCACGCGGCCCGCGAACTTTCGCTCGCGGTGCGCGTCCACTTCGAGCGAGACGCCCATGCCGGGGGTGATGAAAGGCACTTCCGCCTCGGCCACCTGCAACTGCAACTTGAGTGGGTTCGTCCGCAGCACCGTCGCCGCGATTGAGGAGGGCGTGACGTACTCGCCGACGGCGATGGGGCGGTTGCTGACGAAGCCCGCGTAGGGCGCGCGGATCACCGCGTCGGCCACGGCCTTCTGCGCGATGGCGACTTGCGCGCGCGCGGATTCGACCCCCGCCTCGGCGGTCTGGATGGCCTGATTGCTCTGGCGCGCGGTGTTGACGGCGGCTTCGAGCTGCTGTCGCGCGGCGCTGGCGCGAGCGCGCGCCGTGTCTCTCTGCGTGCGGTACTGTTCGTAGACGGCCAGCGCCACGTCGCCCGTCTCGACCAGCTCGCGGTAACGCTTCTCGTTAGCTTCAGCGAGGCGGAGTTCGGCCTGCGCCTGTTCGAGGCCCGAGCCCGCGGCGCGCACTTCCGGAATCGAGACGGCGTCGAAGTTGCCGCCCGCCCTGAGGCCGAGGCGCGCTTCGGCCTGTCTTACTCCCGCGACGGCCTGCGAGACGGCGGACTGCGCCTGTCGCAGACGCAGCCGCGCGTCCCTGTCGTTGAGGCGCGCGAGGACGTCGCCCTGACGGACGAACGCGCCGACGCCCACCGGTGTCGCCACGACCTGCCCCGAAGCCTGCGACGCCACGTCCGAAGTCTCGTCGGCGATGAGGCTCCCCGTCGCCTGAATGTAAGAGGGCACTTCGCGCGCGATTGCCGTGGCGGTGGCGTTCTCCTTCGCGTCGGCCTTCGATTCGGACTTTCCGCACCCCGCGACGAACAGCGTGGCCGCGAGCACCGTGCAGGCGAGCGCGGATGCGTGTACCCTGCGGGAGAGAAATGAAGAAAACATAGATTGCCCTTTAGTGACCTTTATATATTCTGAAGACGCCGCTTGGCATCTTCCGGTTACATGTTTTTTAGGGTCGGGCCGCCGCCGGCGTTTGAAAATAGTCCAAATAATTGGAACGCCCGCTGTGCCGCTCGCGGTGTCACAGTAAAGTGTCGTTTGGATGCAATTCGGTAGCGATTATGTCATACGGAGAGGTAAAAACTCATGGACGGAGGGCTGGAAGAAAGGACTCGAAAACTGCGCGAGTTTTTCGCGTTTGAGCCGGGGCGGGAGCTGGCCGCGCCGGGGAGCCTGAAGTTCGAGCTGCGCAGGGAAGTCGCCAGAGGGCTCGCGCACTTCAACATCGAATGGCACGTCATCCCGTCGGCGGAGGCCGTGCCCCTCGACGACTCATATCTGGCGCGGCTCTACCCGGCGGCCCCGAAGGGTTTCTCCGAGCCGCACGAACAGGGCCTCAGCCGCCGCGAGCGCATCGTCGAAGGGCACAGGCGTCAACAGGGCCGCGTCGTCGGCGTGGAGACGACACGGAAGCCCTGCTATCTCCCCGGCAACCGGCAATTCTACGGGACAAGTTACGGCCACGATGCCACCGCCGACCCCTTCGCGCCCTACATGGGCCGCGCCGGGATGATGAACGGCACGCGCTACGCGCACAACTATCTCTCTTTGCGCGAATTCCTCCGCGTCGTGAACGAAGACTGGCGCGCGCGCTCTCTGATGCCCGCCGGCTACCGCGCGACGGTCTGCCCGCCCGCCGTCTTCAACCTCGTCGGGACGCTCTTTCACCCCGAGTGGAGCGAGAGCGAGACGCTCGAACTCGGCTTCTACCGCGACGAGCAGGGCAACGCCGTCTGCTATGCGGTCGGCTCGAACGCGCCGGGCGATTTCTCCTACGTCGCCGAGGTCGAAGGCGAAACCGAATGGTCACTGATGGGCTTCCGCCTCGCGCTCGTACCGGAAGAAGAGGGTAAGCAGTGAGCAGTGAGCAGTGAGCAGTAAGCAGTAAAGACAATTTGAGATTTAGGATTTGAAATTTCAAATCTGAGAGCTGAAGAACGAAAACGGCTTTCTTCTTTTTACTGCTTACTGCTCACCGCTTACTGCTCACTGATAAAAACTGTAACCGCCGGGCGGCGCGGCGCGTCTTGCACATAGAAAGGCCGTTCGAGGCGTCATTCTCTCCTGTGTCCGATGCGGCTGCTGAAGACAATTCAACATACTGGAGATAAGGCAAATGCAATTGACTGGAACAAAGAAGATCATGGGCAGACTGGCGTTGGCCGGGACGATGTTGCTGACGGGGGTCGTCGGCTTCGCGCAGCAGGAGAGCCCGCAGGGGCAGGGCGGCGGCAAAGAGCACGCCGGGCGGCACGGCGACGGGCACGGTCGCGGCGGGCGACGCGGCGGCATGAGGGGCGAGCGCGATGGTTTCGGCGGCCCCTTCTCGAAGCTCAACCTGACCGACGCGCAGAAGGAACAGATGAAGCAGATCGCCGCGCGCTTCCACGAGAGCGCCAAGGCCCGCCGCGGGCAGATGCGCGGTGAGCGTGGGCGCGGTGGTTTCGGCGCGTTCAATGGCACGTTCGACGAGGCTGCCGTCCGCGCGGCGGCGCAGGCGCGCGCCAACGCGCGAGTCGAGATGGAAGTGGCGCACGCGCGCATGATGTCCGAGATGTACAACGTGCTGACGGCTGAGCAGAAGGCCCAGTTCGCCGCCGCGCGCCAGCAGCGCGAGCAGAAGCGGCAGGAGCGTCGCGGGCGTCGCGGCGAGAACCCCGGCCAGAGCATGTAAGGGGACGCGGCGAGGCCCGAGTCTTCCGTCCGCGGAAGCCTCGGGCCTCGGCCGGGCCTGCAAGGTTCTACACAGCACAGACGAAGGGCAGCCCTCGCTGAGGGGGCTGCCGCTTTGTTTTCGAGCGCGGACGAGAAGTGGTCTTATCATCTCTGTTGGAAGACTTTGTGAGGAGGCGGGGCGCGTGCAGTCGAGAAGTCATGGATGAGACGGCGGACAACCCCGACACAGCGCTTGCGGTTTCCGCGTCGAGCCCCGGCGGCGAGCCGCCGGACGCGCAGCTCGTCTCGCGCGTCCGCGCCGGCGAGGACGAGGCGTTCGAGGCGTTGTTCAACCGCCACCGCCGCCGCGTCGCGCTCATCGCGGGCCGTTTCTTTCGCCAGCGCGAGCAGGTCGAAGAGATCGTGCAGGAGACTTTCACCAAAGTCTTTTTCGCGCTCCCCGAGTTCTCCAACCAGCAGCAGGCTTCGTTCGCCGCATGGGTCGCGCGCATCGCCTTCAATGCGTGCTACGACGAGCTGCGGCGCGCCAAACGGCGGCCCGAGAGCGTGATGAGCAACGTCTCAGAAGAGGAGGCCGCGTGGCTCAAAGAGCAATTGCACGACCAGAGCGCGGGCTCGGACATCGAGGCGAACGCCGCCTCGAGGGATTTGGCCGGGAAGCTCCTCTCGCGCCTCAGCCCCGAAGATCGGATGGTGCTCGTCATGCTCGATGTCGAGGGGATGACGGTCTCGGAGATCGCGGATTCAACCGCGTGGTCGGCCTCGAAGATCAAAGTCCGCGCGCACCGCGCCCGCGCGTCTCTGCGCCGCGTGCTCGGAAGATTCCTGTAACCGTGGGTCGCCGCAACGCGTCTTTAGTGTTGAAGACCTCTGGGTGCCCTCGGAAGTTTTAGAGAGCGGGTGAAATCAATGGCAGGCAAAAAGAGAGAGCGCGAATTGGATGAGCGGCTCGACCGGCTCGGTCGTGAGCTGGTGCGCGCCTCGGCCTCGAACGACGCGGAGGCGGAGGCAATCGCCTCTGCGCCTTTTCTCTACGCGCGCCTCCGCACGCGGATCAACGCCGAGGTCGAGCGCCGGGAGGCCGGCGAGAGCTGGCTCGTGCTCTGGAGCGCCTTCTGGCGCTCCGCACCCGCCATGGCGCTGGTCGCGGTCGTCGCCTTCCTGATGTTCTGGTCGGCGAACCCGTCCACGCTCGCGCCGGGTGCGCTCAGCGAAGAGGCGCTGCTCGGCACGCGCGAAGGGGGCTTCGAGTACGTGGTCTTCGCCGACCGTAACCCTCTCTCGCAGGACGAAGTGCTGGAGACGATCCTCAACGACGACGAGCGGGAGGCTTCGAGATGACGACGCGCGGTTCGACCCGACTCAAAATCTGGCTCGTGCTCGTGGGCGTCTTCGCCCTCGGCTGCGTGACCGGTGCGTTCTTCGACAGCGCCTACCGCCTGAATGCCGGCGGAAGGGCGCAGCATGAGCAGCGCGGCCACCGCGGCAGGGACGAGATGTTCGAGCGCATGAAGCGCGACCTCGGTTTGAGCGACCAGCAGGCGACGGAGATTCGCGCCATCCTCGACGAGACGCGCAACGGCTTCCGCTCGCTGCGCACCGAGGTGCGCCCGCGCTACGACGCGCTGCGCCAGAACTCGCGGACGCGCATCCGCGCTCTGCTCACGCCCGAGCAGCAGCAGCGCTTCGACCAGAAGACCGCCGAGATGGACGCGCGGCGCGACCGCGACGATAAGAAGGACGATAAGAAGGATGATAAGTAAGAGACTTGTGGGGCGTCGGACAATCTCCGACTCCCACGTCGCCGCTACTACGGCGAGAGCGCGCGACGACGAAGGCGACTTTAATAACTGTCCCACTCTCGAAGTGGAGACGATTGATTGATTGGTGGGGGGAAGATGCATTTATTTTTTGTCATCTTGAAGCGGGGCGCGGGCCTCGTGCTCGTGCTGGCGCTCTTCGGCGTCGGCGCGGCGCTCGCGCAGGGCACGGGCAGCGTGCGCGGGCAGGTTAAAGACGAATTCGGCGGCGCGATCATCGGGGCGACCGTCGTCGCCACGGGGCCGGGCGGCGCACAGAAGACCGCGACGACCAATGACGAGGGCGCGTACACCTTGAGCGGCCTCGCGCCGGGGACGTACACCTTGAGCGCGCAGGCCACAGGCTTCGCGCGCTACGAGAACGCCGGGGTCGAAGTCGCCGCCGGTCGCGCCGCCGCGCTCGACATCGCGCTGGGCGTGACCATCGAGGCCGAAGAGGTGACGGTCGCCTCCGAATCGCCCGTCAGCACCGAGCCCGAGAACAACACGGGCGCGCTCGTTTTGCGCGGCACGGACATCGAGGCGCTCGGACAGGTTCCGCGGTCAGGCGTCCTTTGGCTTTAACGACGAGAGCATGAATTCGCGCAACCCTTTTGCCCCGAGCCGCGCCGCCTACCAGTCGCGCAACTACGGCGGCAACTTGAGCGGGCCGCTTGTCCGGGGCAGGGCCTCGTTCTTCCTCGACTTCGACCGGCGCGAGGTGGACGACAACGACGTTATCAACGCGACCATCCTCGACTCGGCGCTCGTCCCGACGCAGTTCGGCTTCACCGTTCTCACGCCGCAGCGGCGCACCACCTTCAGCCCGCGCTTCGACTACCAGTTGAATCAGAACAACACGCTCGTCGGGCGCTACACCTACTCGCGCAGCGAGCGTCTGAACACGGGGGCGGGCGACTTCAACCTGCTCTCGCGCGCCTTCGACTCGTCGAACACCGAGCACACCTTCCAGTTGACCGAGACGGCGATTATCAACCCGACCACAGTCAACGAGACGCGCTTCCAGTTCATCAAGCGGCACAGCGAGCAGGAGGGCGACAACTCAGTGCCGACCTTGCGCGTGCTTGATGCCTTCACGGGCGGCGGCTCGGCGGTCGGGCTCGCCTTCAACGACGAGCGGCGCTGGGAGCTCTCGAACAACACCTCGATGGCGCGCGGCACTCACGCACTGAAATTTGGCGCGCGGCTGCGCGGCGTCTCGCTCGATGACTTCTCGCCCAACAACTTCGGCGGCACGTTTACCTTCGCGGGCGGCTTCGCGCCGCAGCTCGACTCGAATAACGAAGTGGTGGTTGACTCCGCGGGCCGTCCCGTCGTCGTCCCCATCACGAGCATCGAGCGTTATCGTCGCACGCTGCTCTTCGGTCAGCAGGGGCTGACCAACACGCAGATACGCGCGCTCGGCGGCGGCGCGACGCAATTCCAGATCGCCGGCGGCGACCCCGAGGCGAGCGTCAGCCAGACGGACTTCGGCGCGTTCGTGCAGGACGACTGGCGCGTGCGCCCCAACTTCACGCTCTCTCTGGGCTTGCGCTACGAGGGGCAGACCAACATCGGCAGCAACCTCAACTTCGCTCCCCGCTTCACCTTCGCGTGGGCTCCGGGCTCGGCGAGCACGGGCGGGCGCGCACAACAGCAGCAGCAGCAGCCGAAGACCATCATCCGCGGCGGCTTCGGCATCTTCTATGACCGCGTCGGCGAGAACCTCACTTTGCAGGCCGCGCGTTTCAACGGCACGAACCAGCAGCAGTTTCTCGTCACCGACCCGTCGGTCTTAAACCTCGCGCGCTTTACGATTGACGGCGTCTCGAACGTGCCTTCCGCCGAGACGCTCGCGGGCTTCGCTCTGCCGCAGTCCACGCGGCTCGTGGCCGAAGACCTGCAGGCGCCCTACACGATGCAGACGGCTTTGGCCTTCGAGCGGCAACTGCCGCGCAACTTCACTTTCTCGGCGACCTACATCGGCTCGCGGACGCTCCACGTCCTGCGCTCGCGCAACATCAACGCGCCTCTGCCGGGCACTTTCACGCCCGGCCTGCCGGGCAGCGGCGTGCGCCCCTTCGCGGGTCAGGGGAACCTCTACCAGTTCGAGTCGAGCGGTCGGCTCAACCAGCAGCAGCTCATCCTCGGCCTCAACAGCCGCCTCGGCAACAGTCTCACGCTCTTCGCGCGTTACTCTCTGGGCAAAGCCGAGGGCGACACGGACGGCGCGAACACGTTCCCGGCGAACCAGTATGACCTGACGACCGAGTACGGTCGCTCGTCCTTCGACGTGCGCCACAACTTCATCCTCGGCGGGACGATCAGCGCGCCTTGGGGCTTCCGCCTGAATCCGTTCATCATCGCCTCATCGGGCCGCCCCTTCAACATCACGACGGGGCTCGACACGAACGGCGATTCTCTCTTCACCGAGCGCCCGGCGTTCGCCACCGACCTGACGAAGCCCGGCGTCGTCGTCACGCCCTTCGGCGCGTTCGACCCCAACCCCGCGCCGGGGCAAGAGATCATCCCGCGCAACTACGGGCAGGGCCCGTCCTTCTTCGTCGTCAACATGGGCGTGAGCAGGTCTTTCGGCTTCGGCTCGCGCGGCGGCGCAACGGCGGCGCAGGGCGGTGGTCGCGGCGGCGGCGGCGAAAGAGGTGGCGGCGGCATCTTCGGCGGCGGTGGCGGGGGCGATTTCGGCGGCGGCGCGGCGGAGAGCCGCTACAACCTGACGCTCTCGCTCAGCGTGCAGAACCTCTTGAACCATACGAACGAGGGGTCGCCGGTCGGAAACCTCAGCTCCGCGCGCTTCGGCGAGTCGCTCTCGGGCGGCGGCGGCTTCGGCTTCGGGCCGGGCGGCGGCGGAGGAGGCGGCTCTTCCGCCGGCAACCGGCGCGTCACCGCGCAAGTCCGCTTCAGCTTCTAAAGCGACGCGAGGCTCGAACGACACAAACGCGCACCCAGAGAGAGCGCACGGCAATCAACTTGCCG
>JAIVJM010000130.1 GCA_020199995.1 Acidobacteriota bacterium
CTGGAAGATGCGCTGACGCCGCTGCGAGAGGAACACCGTCTGGCGCTGGAAGGGAACTTCACCAAGCTGGAGCCATGGATCGGGAGCATCATCTCGCAGCTCGCGGAGGTCTCGGAGCGTCTGACGACCGGCCCCTTCGCCGTCCGCGACGAGCAGCGGGTCGTTCGGTTTCAAATTCGTGGCCGTGCCTTTGAAGTAGAGCGGCCTTCCGGCTTTGATCTGTCTGGCCGGGACTTGCGGGCGCGTGAGCCGCGGCTGGAGCAGGTTCCAGTCGGCGCGCGCGTCGAAGTCTTCGCTCGTCTCGAACGACTGCGGCAATTCGCCGGGGCCGGGCACGCTCTGCGAGCGGCTGCCCGCGGGAACCGACACTTCGCTCCCCTCGTCCAGCGTGTAGGCGAGGTAGACGCTTGAGGCGACGCCGGGACGCGGCTTGTAGCCGATGAGCCGCGCCAGCTCGAGCACCGAGCGGCGCTCGACCGCCGTGCGCAGGTAGCCTTCGTTGGCGATGCGCTCCTGATAAAAAGTGAGCACGTCGGCGACACTCGCCCACGCGTCGAGAAAGGCGACGGTCGCGTCGCTCGCGTCGCGCGTCGTGAGGGAGCGCAGCGGTTGCGCCGCCGCCCCGCCCTCGGGCGCGGCGAGCGCGTGGTTCGAGAGCCGCGCCAGCATCGTCTCAAGAAAAGAGCCGTGGGTCCCGACGCGATACGAGAGCGCGCCGAGGCCCGGACGGTTAGCGGTCGAGGCCGGGGTCAGTTGCTCGGCGCCTTCGCAGCAGCCGCAGAGTTCCTTCATCGTCCACCTCGCACATCGAGCACGAGCTGGCCGTGCTCCGGGAAGTTGGGGTCGTTGTCGAGGCGCGCCACTTCGAGCGGCCCGAGCGGCAGCACGCCTTCGGCAATCTCGCCCTGCGGCCCTTCTTCAAGTCTCTGGAGCCGCTTCACCCTCACGCTCTCGACGCCCTCGACACCCTGCGCCGCCGCGAGGAGCCGGCTGAGATGGACGGCCTCGCCGAAGCTCAGGTTGTCGGGGTGGAAAAAGCCGCGCCGCCCGCCCGCGAGCGCGCGGCTGCTGAAGACCTCCGCGAGCGCGGCCCGCACGTGCCCGCGCAGGTACTGGGGCAGGACGCAGACTTCGATGATGATGTCGAGCGGGACGTAGCGCGCGGGCCGCGCCGCGAGGTCGTGGCCGATGCGCCGGTAGCGGTGGAGCGAGCCTTCGATCTCGCCGAGCAAATCGGCCCCGGCCTCAGACGCGCCGCGCGGGTCAATCGCCGTCTGCATCTCGTACCAGCTTCCGCCCCAGCGCAGGCTGCCGGCGGCTCGCTGAACTCTTGCCGCGGCGTCGCGCTCGGCGAGGCTCGCGTAGTCTTCGGGCGTGATCGCGCGCCGCAGCTCTTGGCGGAATGCGCCCGGCGCGAACGTCCTCACTTCGTCCGTGGGCTCGGGGGCGACGCCGCCCCGCGCGGGCATCGGGTTGCGCACGAGGCGGACTGTGCCGCCGAGATCGGTCTTCTGGCGGAAGACGAGGTGCGAGATGGCTTCCGCGCCGACGTTCCCCGTTGCGCCGTTGCCGATGCGGTAGGTCGCGCTCAGCTCGGTGCCCGGCTCGGGCGCGCGCGCCGCCTCGCCCTCGCCGAAGCGCAGGTGCGCGCGCCCTTCGTCGTCAATCTCGACGACGAAGAGACGACGGCTGCCGTCTCCGTCGAGCAGATCGCGCGCGGGCCACCAGCGCGGGTAATGGTTCGAGAGATAGTCCGGCTCGCGTTCGTCGCCGGGGGCGGCGGCGGCGGGCCTCCGGCGGACTTTGCGCATCTTGACGACAGCGAGCGCCTCGCGCGGCTCCTGCGAGAGTGCGACGCTGGCCGGGCCGAGCAGCCGCCCCGAAGAGGGGTCGAGGCTCGCGGCAATCCTCGCGCCGAACATCCCGGCCAACTCCTCGCGCTCGGCGCGCGTGAGCACGTAGCCGCCGAGCACGCGCTCGCGCAGGAACCTCACGCGCCGCGCCTTCTTCGCGAGGTAATCGTCGAAGCGCGCCAGCAGTCTGCTGAGGGCTTCGGCCTGCACCGGCGCGGAGGACGGCGGCGGCGGCGGCTTCTCTTTCGAGCCCGACCCGGCGCCCGCCGCGAGCCCGACCTTCGCGAGCGTCGCGCGCCCGAAGATCGTGTTCAGCTCCGACAATTCTTCCGCCGAGAGCATCCGGCCCCCGCGTGTTTGCCTGAACTGCTCGACGCGCGCGCGCACGTCTTCTATGAGCTGGCCGAGCTGTCGCGCCTCGACGCGCCGCGTCTCGGCGGGCGTGGGGAACGGCGCGCGGTGCGTGACGGGGCCGTATTTGAGCGTCGGGCCAAAGCGCGATGCCTTTTGAATCGTCTCGCGCGGCTCGAAGGGGCCGAAGCACCCGGCGGGCAGCTCTGCGGCGTCCGGCGCTCTCCACGACTCCGGCCTCATCCTGCGCCCGTGATCCACGAGGACGACGTTGCCGCGCGCCACGCTCACGTCTTCGAGCGGGAGACACTGCGGCGCGCGCCCGACCGATGAGAGGCAGAGCGTGAAGGGCAGCGCGTCTGCGGCGGCCCACTCGATTTCGACGACAGGCTGGTGGTAGAGATCGTCCATGCGCGGCTCGACTCTGGTGAGGCGCACGGCGTGGCGGCGCGAAGGGTCGGCGTCGGCCTCGAACCCGGTGACGGGCCCCAGCACTTCCTCGAAGATAAGCACGTCGCCCGCGCGCAGTCGCAGCTCGCGCTCGCGCGACGGTGGCTCGACGCCGCCCGGCCCCTTCGGTCGCTGCTGCTGCTGCGCCTGCTTCCCTTCCTCGCCCTCGACGCTTTCGTATCCATCTTGCTGTTGGTCTCCGCTCTCCTCCGGCGCTTTGCCCTTCCATGCGTCCCTCAGCGTCGCCGAGGTCGCGCCGCGCGGGAGGCAGCATTCGCGGTCGCCCCACGTGTAGAAGCTGATCCGGCTGTGCGCCCCGTAGAGATGGATCGGCTGACGGCGCGCGCCCGCGACGAGCGGCTCGAAGACCTCGTAGTTGGCGACGGGGATGCCGCGCAGGTCTTCCTCCGAGAGCGCGCGACCACCCGCGCCGAAAGAGGCGCCGCGCCCCGTGACGAAATAGACGCCCTGCGGATTGTCGAGCGTGAGGTCGCCGTCGGTCTCCACGGTGACCCACGCGCGCGCGTTGCAGCCCTCGTGCATCCGGTAATCAACGAGCCGCGCGTGGCGGCGCACCGAGATGCGCCGGCGCGCCGTGTCGAGGTAGGCCTCGGTCGCGACCGCGTCCTGAAAATAGCTGAGGTAGTCGCCGACATAGGCGAACAGCTCGACGAGCGCGACGCCGATGTCCGGGACGTGCCGCTCCTTCCAGTCGGGCATGACGAGCGAGAGGCGGTCGAAGATGAGCTGGCGGAAACTGCCGTAGTCTTTGGCGAGGTAGTCAATGTCGGGCTCGGCTGCCGGCTCTTCGGCACAGTCGCCGGCGGGCGCGCAGTCGAGGTCGCTCGGACAGTTGGCTTTGAAAGAGAAGTCAATCCGGGCATAGCGCGGGTCGAAGCCTTCGAGCGGGGAGGGCGCGAGCCCGCCGCGCGCGTTGACGAGTTGGAGCGTGTAGGTCGAGAAGTCGCCGTACTTGTCGAGGACGACGCGCATGCAGTCGTCGCGGTCGTCGTCCTCCATCGCGCAGAGCGTGACCTGTTCGACGCGGATGTCGCGGACGCGGACGCCGCCCGTGATGAGGACGTTCTCGGGCCGGACGCCGCGCGGGGCCTTGTTGAGAAAGTAGACGGTGATGTCCCGCTGGCCTTCCTCGACCTCGACGTAGTCAATGCCGTTCGGCTCGTGCGAGCCGGAGCCTCGCGCGGCCTCGCGGATGCGGCGGCGGCGCTCCGCCGTGTCTCGGCAATTCTCGCGACTGTTCATAGCCTTACACCGTCCGCGTGAAGACCGCGGTCTGACTTTCGTTCGTCCCGCGCACGACGACGTACTGAACGAGGATGCGCAGGGTGGATTCACGGCTTTCGACTTCGAGGTTGACGACGTTGATGACATCGCCGAGCCAGCGCTGGAGCGATGCCTGCATGTTGAACTGGAGGGCGGTCGCCAGCTCCGGGCTGTTGGGCGCGAAGATGAGCTGCTGGAGGCCGCTCCCGAAGTCGGGGCGGTTGACGCGCTCGCCGTGGTTGGTGAAGACGAGCTGCTCGATCATGTCGCGGATGTGCGCGTCGGTCGGGACGGTGGCCGTCTGGCCGCGCGCGTCGAACTGAAAAGGGAAATCTATGTCCACGGCGGTTCCTACCTCACGTTCCGGTAGGGGCCGTTGCCGGCGGTCGGCGGCGGCATCGTGCAGCCCGCCACGGTGTAGGAGCCGGGGAGCGTCACAATCGGCTGGCCGCCCACGGTGACGCGCGGGTTCGGCGCGACCGGGGTCGCCTGTCCCGCGTGCGCGCACTGCACGGTCGCGCCGACGTGTAAAAGAAATCCGGGCATGAGTTTTCATCTCTCCGTTGTGAGACGGGCATCAGCGGCCCGTCGCAATGATTGTCGAAATGATCGTCGCAATGGTCACTGAAAGAGCGAGGCGCCAAACGCCCGCCCTAGGTGACGGCGAAGGCCGTACCGTTGATGCTCACGGTCGGCCCTGTCAACTCGATCTTCGCCCCCTTGCCGTTGTCAATGGTGATGCCGATGTCGTTGATGGTGATCTTCGCGCCCGAGGCCGTCGAGAGCGTGATGCCGCCGGTCGGCCCCGGCATATCGCTCAGCAGCAGAAGCGTCTGCTTCGGCGTCTGCAAGAGGATGTGGTCAATGGCGGCGGGCGTCGCCAGCGCCAACGTGGGCACTTCGCCGAGCCCCCAGAAGCAGCCCGTCCAGATGGGGCGGTCGGGGTCGCCGCCCTCGAACTCGACCCAGACGTTTGAGTCGACGGGCGGGATGGCGTAGAAGCCGTTCTGCATCCCGGCGTAGGGGACGCTCGGCATCGCCCAGTTGGTCGAGATGTCGCCGAAGACGGCGGGGACGCTCACCTGAATGCGCCCGCTGTTGTTCGGGTCGAGGTTGAGCGTCACCTTGCCCCGGTATTTTCCGAAGTATTGGCTCATGGTCGCACCAGAGGAAGCAGCGCGCCCGTGCCCTCGCGGGCGAGGGTGAACTTCTGCTTGTACTCTCCTTCCCGGATGTTATGCGTCACGCTTTGCACGTAGTAGTTGCCGCCGTAGGTGAAGCCGACGCCGCGCACGCCGACGAGGTCGCGCGCCTTCAAGACCGCGCCGTACTCGACGGCGTCGAGTTCGCCCGTCGCCGTCACGACGTTGTCGGTCGAGGCGTCCACGGTGGCCTGCGCGCGCGCCAATGCCTCGGCGAAGTCGAGCCCCGGCGTCGTGCGCGCGTGCGCGTAGCTCCGCCCGGCGGCGGCGGTCGCGACCCCGGTCTGGCTCGCCGACTCCTGCTCCTCGGCCTGCTCGCGCGTCACGGGCAAAAGGCTCTGGCGCACGTTCGGCTGGTTGACGAGCGCGGCGGGCATGAGTGAGAGCGGGACGCGCGCGGGGACGGGCGCCCGGACGGGCATCGCGACGTTGAGGCGGCTGTCCTGAATCTGGCCGGAGACGGTCGTCGGGGCCAGCGCGTTGTAGTTGAAGCTGATTGACTGAATATTGCTGTCCGGCCCGGCGGCGATGGTGAGCGCCTTCTGCGGCAGCCCGACGCGCTTGGGCGGCCCCCAGTAGGCGACGTTCGCGTTGGGCGCTGGCCCCGGCTCGACGTAGAAGACGTAGCCCTGCCGCGCGGCGAGGAAATGTATGTACTGGTAGTCGGACATTGTCTGCACGGGGACGCGCTCGGTCGGGAGCGGCGGGCTCGGAAAGAGCGCGGGCGAGACCTGCGGGATGATGGCGTACTG
>JAIVJM010000131.1 GCA_020199995.1 Acidobacteriota bacterium
GGCTAAGGCAGTGTCCATCTTCGCGCCGAAATCTCTATTTTTGTAGTCCGGTCAGCTTTTCGCGCAGTAGCGGGACCACCTTGCGATAGTCTTCGATGATTCCGAAACGGCAGTGCTTGAAGATCGGCGCGTCCGGATCGGTGTTGATCGCGGTGATGATCTTCGCCTCTGAGATTCCCGCCATGTGCTGGCTCGCTCCCGTGATTGCGATAGCGAGATACAAGTCCGGCGTAACCTTCTTGCCCGTCTGTCCGACCTGCCACGTCGGCGGCACCCAGCCCGCGTCGCACGCCGCGCGTGAGGCGCCCATCTGCGCGCCCAACAGATCGGCGAGCGGCTTCAACTCGGTCTCGAACGGCTCGGGTCCGCCGATGCCGCGCCCCCCAGATACGATTACGCGAGCTTCTTCGAGCCGCGCCTCACCTCCCTGCTCGCGCTTGCGTTCGACGATGCGCGTCCGAGTATCGGCCTGAACTTCCAACGCGGCTCGCGTGATCTTACCCGCTTCGGGAAGGGGAGCGGCGGGAGCAAAAGAGCGCGCGCGCAGCCACACGACTGCGGGCCGGCGCTTCAGTTCGATCACTGCCTGCGCCTTGCCGCCGTAGACCTGGCGGCCCGCGCTCAGGCTATCTCCATCGACTCGCATCTCCACAGCGTCGCCTGCGGCGCTGCCGCCGAGCCGATAGGCGAGACGAGGCGCAATCTCCTGACTATAGGTGTCATTGGCGAACAGCACAGCTCGCGGCGAGAGGTCACCGCAAAGACGCGCCAGCGCGTTCAGATAAGTCTCGGGCTGGTATTCCGCAATCTCCGCTTGATCCGCGAGGATGACCGTGTCTGCGACGCTCGCGATTGCGGATGCGAGTTCATCCGAGCGAGTTCCGAGGATGACGGCGCGCAACAGCCCTCCCAGATCGTTTGCGAGGCGACGACCTGCGCCCGCGAGTCCCTGCACGGCCTTGTCAAAGCCGGCTGAGGCGAAGAGACAGATACAAACGTCGTTCATTGATTTTGGAGTTTCTAGTTTCGAGTTTCGAGTTTCGAGTTTTTGGAGTTTCGAGTCTCGACTTTCGAGTCCTGTCACTTGAATTCCGCGATGCTCCAAACGCGAACTCGAAACTCGAAACTCGAAACCCGAAACTCGAACCGAAGGCGTTACAGCGCGCTGGTTACTTCGACGATCCGTTTGGCGAAGGCCTCGACTTTCTCGTCGAGGGTGTCGCCCGAGACGAACTCGCAGCGGGTCTCTTTTTGTGGGACGAAAAGCTCAACCACCTCGTAGTAAGTGTTACCTGCGCGGGCCTCGTCCGCGTTTACGCCGAGATCTTCGAGCGTCCATTTAGTTAGCGCCATGCGGTACGACGTCATCACGTCGCGAACCTTCGGTATGCGAGGAACGTTGTGTTCGTCGTTGGTGACGAGATTGCCTGAGCCACGCTCGGCTTCGCGTCTGTTCGGGTGAACGCGAAAGTCACGCGCCGGTATCTCCGGGTCGAGAATCTGCTTGAGACAAACGAGGATGTTCATACGAACTGGAACAGAACTAAGAGAAAAGCGTTTGTTTAGCGGGTGATCAGAGTTAAAGCGTCAGCTTCCGCCGCGCCAGAACCTATTGACTAAGTGCTCTTCACCACTTGCAGGCTTGGATGCGTCGCGCGTGATTCGGGGCGCAGCAACCCGTGAAGGGCGATCTTGGCAATCTCCTCCGCGACCTGCTCCTCGTTTAGAGCGCCGCCCTGCCTGAACCATCGTGACAGCCAATTAACCATCCCAAGCAGACTGAAAGTAGCCACCGTCGTGTCGACATCGGCCAGCCGCCCTTCCGCCTTGATTCTATTCAGGAGTTCCCGCAGGCGATCAAAGTACTCACGCTTGCGACGTGTGATTTTTCTGTTTTGCGCGGGAGTGAGCGCGGTGATCTCATCGACGAGGATCGTGATGGCACCCTGCCCTCTGGTCACCAGCCGCGCGTGACTGGCAATAATGAAACGGAGTCGTGCGCCGGCGTCCGCGATTTCGTGTGCGGGTGTCACCACCTCCGCCTCGAGCTCGTCCAACCCGAAATTCATGATGTCGAAAAGCAATTCTTTCTTGCCGTTAATGTAATGGTAGAGTCCTGCCTTCGTCATACCGAGCGCGTTGGCGATATCGTTAACAGAGGTGGCGTCATAGCCCTTGCGCAGGATGATCTGCGCCGCCGTGCGATAGATTTCAGCAAGGCGCTCATTACTGGGAGCAGATTTTTTTTGCGCTTTCATCACCATTTCGAAAGCCCGGGGGGTCGCGAGCAATCTTGTCGACAAAGCGACGCTTTGCTATGCTTACCGACCGTCCGGTAGGACGTTATACATCGAACGACGCTCCGCGTCAACAAGTCGCAACCGAGGGAAATTCGGCATTGCCGCGGGCATTAACATGCACATGTCTTGCGGTCGAAGGTACTTTCTACCCCCGCCTTCAAGGTTAAGCATCCTCGATAGAGGGTGCGAAAGACAGGGTGAGCGCGCACCACTCACTTTCTTCCGTCTCATTCACACCGGGCTTCAGCCCGGTGCAAAGGCTCTAGCGATCTTGGTAACCGTTTTAACGGTTTGCTTCATGAGGCTGGAGTGGAAGAGGAAACCGTTGAAACGGTTATTAGGTGTAAAAGGAAATCACGCGGTCACCGGGCTTAAGCCGCGGTGTGAATGAAAATGGCAACAAAATCGATGCTATGGAAATCCACGGGGGGCAGTTCCTGACCGCTGATGTCGCCGCGGAACAGGTGTTCACCCGAGAGGACCTCTCACCCGCGCAGCAGATGTTCGGTAGCGTCGCCGAAGATTTCATGCGCACCGAAGTCCTGCCGCGCCAACAGGCTATTTACGAGAAGGATTGGGATCTAACCCGCGAACTGTTGCTCAAGGCGGGTGAGCTGGATCTACTGCGCGTTGACATCCCCGAAGCATACGGCGGGCTGGGTCTCGACAAGGTGAGTTCCGCTTACGTCGGCGAAAAGATCGGCGTCATCCCCTCGTTCGCCGGCTCGCTCGGCGCGCATACGACTATTGGCACGCTGCCGCTTGTCTACTTTGGCACAGAGGAGCAGAAGACGCGTTATCTGCCGCGCCTCGCCGCCGGCAAGTGGGTCGCGGCCTACGCGCTGACCGAGCCCGGTTCGGGTTCCGACGCGCTCGCTGCTCGCACCAGGGCCACGCTAAACGTGGATGCCACGCACTATATTCTTAACGGTCAGAAAATGTGGATAACGAACGGCGGCTTCGCAGACCTCTTCACCATCTTCGCGAAAGTTGACGGCGAGAGATTCACAGCCTTCATAGTGGAGCGCAGCATGGGCGTCGTGAGCGGGCGCGAGGAGCCGAAACTCGGACTCGACGGGTCTTCGACGACGGCCCTCACTCTGGATAACGTGCGAGTGCCTGTCGGGAACGTGCTCGGCGCCATTGGGGAAGGGCACAAAGTCGCCTTCAACATACTGAACCTCGGTCGGCTCAAGCTTGGCACGCGCAACATCGGCGGAGCAAAGCAGGCGCTGACTCGCGCGGCGCGCTACGCGGTTGAGCGGCGACAGTTTGGGCGGGCAATAAGCGAATTCGGACTGATTAAGCAGAAGCTCGGCGAGATGGCCGTCCGCTGCTATGTTGGCGACGCGATGGTCTACCGCACGCTCGGTGACGTTGACTGCGGGCTCGAAGCGGTTGACGCGTCCGACGCGGCTGGGGTGCTCAAGACCATTGAGGGTTTCGCCGTCGAGTGCTCCATCAACAAGATCTGGACGAGCGAGGCCCTCGCCTTCGTGGTGGACGAAGCCTTACAGATATACGGGGGCTACGGCTACTCGAAAGAATTCCCGGCGGAGCGCGCCTATCGCGATGCGCGCATCACACGAATTTACGAAGGGACGAACGAGATCAATCGCCTCATCGTCCCCACGCGACTTTTGAAAAACGCGGTGACGGCGCCCCTCTTCACCGGTGAGAATGCAGAACGGGCGCTCGACGATCGAAGCGAACCTGGGTGGTCAGGGGAGACACTATTCGGGGCCGAGCGAGATCTGCTGGCGCGCGCCAAACGGCTCGCTGCGTTCACGCTGGGTCGCGCACAGACCGTCTACGGTGATGCATTGGCGACCGAGCAAGAGGTGCTGGCTCATGCGGCCGACATCATCACTGAAGTTTATGCGCTCGAAAGCACCGTGCTGCGTGTGGAGAAACTCGTCGACGCGCGCGGCGAGCCCGACTGCGTCACACCCATCGACATCACGCGGGTCTACGCCAGTGACGCTGCGGACCGCATGGAACAC
>JAIVJM010000197.1 GCA_020199995.1 Acidobacteriota bacterium
AGAACTGCCGGAAATTCCTCGAAGCCAAATCCGCCAGCCCCGGCATAACGAAAAAGGCGGACGCCGCGCCGAGCACAAGCGCCGTCGAAAAACGCGACGCGTGCGTGTTCTCCCAGACGCCGAGCACGCCGAGCGCGAAATCTACTGAGGTCGGCAGCGCCGCCAGCAGCAGCCAGCCCCTCGGCGGCGCATCGATGCGCGCCAGTGGCCGGCGCAGCAGAGGGTACGCGAGCAGCCCCGCCGCCGCCCCAGCGTAGAGCCCCGCGCAGCGCGCGCAGACCGCGAGAGGGAAACCCAGCAAGTGGAAAGAGCGTTCCGGCATCTGATGACACGCCGCGCTGAAGAGCCGGTAGACGACCTGCGACGCGATGAACGACCCCTCGGCCCTCAGCGCCGGGGCGAGCACGACCAGCCCGAGCACCAGCAGCGCGAAGGCACAGGCCGCGCCCCACGCGACCGTCCCCGCGCGCCGCCGCCGCCGCGCGGCCCCTTCACCCGCCGCGAGCTGCGGGACATACTCGGAAATCAAAGAAGGCATGTTCGAGAAAGGATGAGTGTGGAATGATGAATGATGAATAGAAGATAAATGCTTTCTGCTTTTCATTCATCATTCATCATTCCGCACTCATCATTAGAATCTAATCACCGTGTCGGGGCCGCCCTCGACGTGGACGGTATCGACGAAGCGGATGTGGCGCGACTCGTTGGTCATGATGAGCGAGTGTGTGCGCTTGCCCGCGCCGAAGAAGCGGACGCCCCGCAGCAGCGCGCCGTCGGTCACGCCAGTGGCGGCGAAGATGATTTTTTTGCCGGGCGCGAGGTCGTTGGTGTCGTAGATTTTGTTCGGGTCGCTGATGCCCATCTCGCTGAGGCGCGCGAGCACCTCCGCCTCGGGCGGAACCTTGTCTTTGTCCACGCCGAGGCGCTCCGGGTCGTAGACGAGCCGCGCCAGTATCTCGCCGTTGAGGCACTTCATGGCGGCGGCGGTGAGCACGCCTTCGGGCGCGCCGCCGATGCCGATGAGCGCGTGGATGTTCGTCCCCGCGACCGCCGCCGAGATGCCCGCCGAGAGGTCTCCGTCGCCGATCAGGCGGATGCGCGCGCCCGCGTCGCGCACGTCCTGAATGAGCTTTTTATGGCGCGAGCGGTCGAGCACGATGACGGTCAGGTCTTCGATGTCTCGCCCGAGACGGCGGGCGACGGCCTTGAGGTTGTCCTTGACCGGCGCGTCGATGTCTATCGCCCCGCGTGAGGAGGGGCCGACGACGATCTTGTCCATGTAGATGTCGGGCGCGTTCAGAAGACCCCCGCGCTCCGAGGCGGCGAGCACGGCGATGGCGTTATTGGCCCCGAGCGCGCAGAGGTTCGTCCCCTCCAGCGGATCGACGGCGATGTCCACTTCCGGGTACTCGTCGCGCAACTCCGGCGCGACGCGGAAGCCCGCGCCCACCTCCTCGCCGATGTAGAGCATCGGGGCTTCGTCGCGCTCGCCCTCGCCGATGACGATGCGGCCGCGCATCGGTACGGCGTCCATCTGCTGGCGCATCGCGTCAACGGCGACGTGGTCGGAATACTTGCGGTCGCCCTGCCCCATCGTCCGCGCCGAGGCGATGGCCGCGGCCTCGCACACGCTCAGGAAATCCAGCGAGAGGTTGACGCTGTTCAACTCTTGACCCATGCCGTTTGTGCTCCGCAGCCGTTAGAGATTTTGCCGTGCAAGTTCTGCCGATTGAAATGAATGCTGGCGACTGGATAGGCAGGTGGCATACTAGCAGAGAGAGCCCGGAATTGATAGACCCAAAAACCGCAGGACCGTGTTCAGTAAGCGCCCTTCGCGGGCTGTATGCGCCTCCGTCCTTAGTCGGCGGCGACCGCGTCGCGCGACTCCGCCGGACGGTAAGGCGGGAGGGTCTTGCGCGCTGGCTTTTCGCCCTTGAGGCCGAGCGCCCAGTCGGCCTGCATCAGTGTGTGGATGTCGCGTGTGCCCTCGTAGATGACCGCCGCCTTGCAGTTGCGCAGGTAGCGTTCGACAGGGTAGTCGTTCGAGTAGCCGTTCGCGCCGTGCACCTCAATCGCCATCGAGGCGGCCTTCTCGCTGCGGACAGTCGCCTGCCACTTGGCGAGCGAAGTCGCGCGCGCGTTCGGTTTCCCCTCGTTCTTCAGATAGCCGGCGCGCAGCCATAGCAGGTGGCTCATCTGGTAGTCGGCCTCCATGTTGGCGATCTTCTGTTTGACGAGCTGGTGGTTGGCGATCTTCGTCCCGAACGTCTCGCGCTCAAGGGCGTAGGCGACCGAGGCGTCGCGCGAGGCGCGGATGATGCCGGTCGCGCCCGCCGCCACTGTGTAGCGACCCTGCTCCAAAGCGAACATTGCGATCTTGAAGCCCTCGCCCTCTTCGCCGACCATGTTCACGGCTGGCACTCTCACGTCCTGCAGGGAGAAGTATCCGGTGTTGCCCGCGCGGATGCCGAGCTTGCCGTGAATCGTGCCCGAAGTGAAGCCCTTCATCGCGCGTTCGACGATGAAGCAGGACATCCCCCGGTGGTCACGCTGGCGGCGCTTCTCCTCGTCCGTCCAGCAGAAGAAGAGGAAGTTGTCGGCCACGTCGCCCGCGAGGCTGATCCACATCTTCTCGCCGTTCAAGACCCACTCGTCGCCCTCGCGCCGGGCGGTCGAGCGCGAGCCCACCACGTCACTCCCCGCGCCCGGCTCGGTCAATCCGTAGGTCGCAATCTTCTCGCCCTTCGCCTGCGGCACGAGGTACTTCTGCTTCTGCTCCTCGGTGCCCCACGCATAGAGCGTCATCGAATTGAGTCCCGTGTGGACGGACATAATGACGCGCATAAAAGTGTCCACGGCTTCGAGCTCTTCGCAGACGAGTCCGAGCGAGATGTAGTCGAAGCCCGCGCCGCCGTACTCTTCAGGGATGCAGACGCCGAGCAGGTTGAGTTCGGCCATCTTGTCGAGAATAGTGCGGTCGAACTGCTGCTTCTCGTCGAGTTCCTTGATGCGCGGCGCGACCTCCTTCTGCGCGAAGTCGCGGACGGTCTGCCGGATGGCCTTGTGGTCATCGGTCAATTCAAAATCAATCATTGTTTGCCTCTTTGAGTCGAGAATATTCTAAAGATGATGTCTCGCGAAAAGTGCGAGCTGAAAAGCGCGGCGATCTGTTTGTGACGAGGGGATACAAGCGGGCATATTTTAACACCGCCCGGCATCTTTCACGAAGATTCCGCCCCCCCCTCACGCTCGATCAAATCCCGCGCGGCCCGTTTCGCTTCCTCGATTGTGCGGACGCGGTTGTCGAGCTGCATCTCGTAGACGGCGGCGAGGATTTTGCTGAAGAGCGGCGAGGGCCGAAGCCCCAGCTCCAGCAGGTGCCGGCCCATCAGAAGGCCCGCCGGGGGTTTGCGCTGCACGTCGAGTTCTCGCGCGCGCGCGATGAACCAGTCCTGCGCCTCGGATGTGAACCAGCGCTCGCGCGGCACCCACTCGGCGTTGCGGCCCAGCGTGTCGGCCTTCGCCACGCGGTACAGAAGCTCCAGCTCGCAGCGGCGCGCGAGGCGACGAAACGCGCCGTCGGTCAGCTCCGCGCGCGCGCGATAGAAGTCGCCGGGCTTGAGGTGGTCGCGCACCAGCGCCACGACCTGCGCGCGCACGTCGTAGCCGTCGAGCGTGAAAAGCTTGAGGCGTTCGAGGAAGCTCTCGGTCGGCGCGACGCCCGCCTCCTCGTGCCCGCGCGAGCGCCAGCGCCCTTCGAGAAACTGCGTCGTCGGGGGCTTGCCGAAGTCGTGGCAGAGCGCCCCCAGCATGACCGCCACCTGCCGCGGGTAGTCGAGGTCGTCAATCAACTCGCGCGCGCGGTCGCAGGTAAGCCAAGTGTGAACGTCAACCGTCCCTTCGGGATGCCACTCGTAGTGCTGGGGCACTCCTTTGAGCGCGTGAACCTCCGGGAAGAGCTGCGCGCTGACGCCGAGTTTATCGAACCACTGAAGGCCGAACGAGGGGAGGCGCGCGCGCAGCAGGAGTTTTTCCAACTCGCCCCAGACGCGCTCGGGCGCGAGGTCCGTGAGGTCAATCGAGAGGCACATCTCGGCGGTCGCCGGCTCGATGTCGAGCTCGAAGCGGGCGGCGAACTGCGCGGCGCGCAGCACGCGCAGAGAGTCCTCGGCGAAGGTCTCGGATGAGACGGCGCGCAGCAGCCTGCGTTCGAGGTCGGCGCGTCCGCCGAAGGGGTCGAGCAGCTCACCCGTGAGCGGGTCTTCGAGAATGGCGTTGACGGTGAAGTCGCGCCGTCGCGTCGCCTCTTCCACGCTCATCGAGGGGTCGCCTTCGATGATGAAGCCGCGGTGGCCGCGCCCCGTCTTGCGCTCGCGGCGCGGCAGTGAAACGTCGAGCTCCTGATCGAGCTTGTAGACCGTGAACGCTTCGCCGACGACGTTGACACGGCCCAAACGGTCGAGCAGACGCCGGAGCGCCGCGGGCTCGACGCCGTAGACTTCAACGTCCCAGTCTTTCGCCTCGCGGCCCAGCAGTCGGTCGCGCACGCAGCCGCCGACCATCAACGCGCGCCCGCCCGCCTCGCGGACGGCGCGCGCCAGCGCCAGAATTTTTTCGGGGACATGAGACGGCATCAACTAATCTCGGATTCCAAAACAATTTGAGATTGAAGGTGAGGTTCGGTGCGGCGGGGACAAGCCCCCTTCCCAACCTCTGAGCCGACCGAAGCGCCCTTCAATCACTGCCGCCTCGAAGGTCGGGAAGGAGGCTTACCCCCGCTCTGATGCGGTATCACTCAAGCTGACCCGCGCGCGGGGAATCTCAAATCTCGCGGAGTTGCGGCGGCTCTTCTTCGTCAAGCTCATCAACCTCTTCGTCTTCGTCCGCCCACTCGTCTTCGTCCAGCTCGTCCTCGTCATCGTCGAGGTAAACCCTCCGGGTCTTCGACGATGACCTGAAAGCCGCGCGTCGAGGGCAGGCAACTGATGATCTGCACGCGCTCGACGGCGGCGCGTTCGGGCGTGGAGTGCCAGAGCTTGACCCAGAAGCTGCGCGTCGCGCCGTGGACGACGAACGTCGCGCCGTCCATCATCACCGGCACGGGCTCGGCCCACCCGCCTTCGCGGAGCGCCGCGAGCAACTCGGGGACGTGCGGGCGGAACGTCTCGAACTGCAAGACGACCGCGCCCTCGTCAACCTCGGCGGGCGGAAGCTCGACGGGCTCGTCCGATTCGAGGAGGAGCCGCGACTCGGTTTGCTGATTGCGTTTTTTAACTACGGGCATAAGAAAATCGTGAATCGTAAATCGTGAATCGTAAATCGTGAAGAGAAAGAACTGTCTTTCTCGATTCACGATTTACGATTCACGATTTACTAAAATTTGATTCCGAGCCTCTGCTTCAAATGTTCCGCCAGTTCCGCCACTTTGACGCGCTCCTGCTCCCATGTGTCGCGGTCGCGGACGGTGACGGCCTCGTCCTCCAGCGACTGGTGATCGACGGTGACGCAGAAGGGCGTGCCGATCTCGTCCTGCCGCGCGTAGAGCTTGCCGATGCCGCCTGTGTCGTCGTAGACGGCGCGCATCGAGGGCTGCAAACTTTTCTTGATCGAGCGCGCCAGCCCGACGATCTCCGGCTTGTTCTTCGCGAGCGGCAGCACCGCGACTTTGATCGGCGCGAGTTCGGGGTGCAGTTTGAGGATGACGCGCTTCTCGCCCTTGTCGTTGACCTGCTCGGAGTACGCATCCATCAGGACGGCGAGCACGGTGCGGTTGACGCCCGCCGCAGGCTCGATGACGTAAGGATAGAAACGCTCCTTCGTCGCTTCGTCGAAGTACGAGAGGTCTTCGGTCGAGTCGGGGTTGATGCGCTTCCCTTCCGCGTCCTCGGGCTTCTTCGAGTGCGCCTTGAGGTCGAAGTCCGTGCGGTTGGCGATGCCCATCAGCTCGTCCCACTGTCGCTCCTCGTCCTCGCGCTCGGGGAAGAAGCGGTAGTGGATATCAACGGTGCGCTTGGCGTAGTGCGCGAGTTCCTCAGCGGGCTGCTCGTAGAAGCGCAGGTTTTCCGAGCTCACGCCGAGAGTCTTGAACCAGTCGAAGCAGTAATCAATCCACTCCTGATGCACGCGCTCGTCCTCGCCGGGGCGGACGAAGTATTCCATCTCCATCTGCTCGAACTCGCGCGTGCGGAAGATGAAGTTGCCGGGCGTCACTTCGTTGCGGAACGACTTGCCGATCTGCGCGATGCCGAACGGAATCTTGCGGCGCATCGTCGTCTGCACGTTGAGGAAGTTGATGAAGATACCCTGCGCCGTCTCGGGGCGAAGATAGGCTAAGGCCGTCGGGTCGTCTTCCTCTGCCGCCGCGCCGATGGTCGTGCGGAACATGAGGTTGAAGGCGCGAGGCTCAGTCCAGTTAGTCTTGCCGCAGCTGGGGCATTTGATTTTAATAAAATCAAATCCCGAAACGGGCTCGCCGACCTCCTCCGCGAGCTTGTCGGCGCGGAACCGGCTATTGCACTCTTTGCAATCAATGAGCGGGTCGCTGAAGGTCTCCTCGTGGCCGGAATACTTCCAGACCGAGCGGTTGAGGATGATGGACGAATCAATGCCCTCCATGTCGTCGCGCTCGTGCACCATCCAGCGCCACCACGCCTGCTTGACGTTGTTGCAGAGTTCGACGCCGAGCGGGCCATAGTCCCACGCGCTCCCCAATCCACCGTAAATCTCTGAGGAGGGGAAGACGAAGCCGCGCCGCTTGGCGAGCGAGACGATGGTTTCGATGTTCGGTGCTGCCACTGGTTCAAAAATCCTCTGAAAATGAGATCGCGAATCAACAAAAGCCGTGAATCGTAAATCGTCAATCGTGAATAGAGAAAAGCGGTCTCTTCTCTTCACGATTCACGATTTACGATTCACGGCTTTTCATGGTATCAGCCGTGCGCCGGAAATGAAAAGGAGAGGGACGACGAAGCCGCGTGCGGCGTCGCGCCCCTCCCTTGTGTCCGGGCCGATAATATTTTTGCCCTACTTGGCTGCCGGGGTGTCAACCTTGATGTTGATATCCTTGCTGCCGCCACCGCCGAAGATACCACCGCGCCACGCCAGCACTCCCACCACGACCACGATCAAAAAGATCACCACGATAGCCACCACGCCGGTATTGCTCGAGCCTTCGCCTTCCGCCATTTTCTTGATCCTCCTTCTAGGGATGTTACTTATGCAAGGGCGCCCGACGACGGACGCCGTCGAACACGAATGTGCTTAACCTGAGATGACCAAAAGAACAGCCGATGCCCTGACGTTTGGTTACGATAAGCAAGAGGAACGTTCTCGGTATCAACAAGGAAAAGCCGTGCCATAAAGCAAGGAGAGCCTACCACAAAAGCCGCGCGCCGCGCGCCTCTGGTCGGAGAACGCGCGGCGCGATGGGTGGTTCGAGAGAGCCCTTCGCCTCAGTCGCGGCGCGGGCGGCGCGGCGTGGGGCGAAGCTGACTCGGGTCGAGCGTCGGGGTCGGGCGCGGGGCTTCGGCTCCCTGCGGCACGAGCCAGATTTCGTAGGTCACGTCCTCGCGGTGTCCGCCGTTCGCGTAGGCGAGGCGGCTCCGGCTGATGCCGCGCCGGTTGACGAGGTAGTCAATCGCGCGCGTGCCCATCTGGTCGCCCACTCCGGCGCGGCTGCGCCGGCCCGCGTAGCCGATGATGTAGCCGGTCGCGCCGGGGTTGTTCTGAAGCTCAATCGCGAGATTGTCGAGGCGCGCCTTGTCGTCGTCGAAGGCGACGGACGGGAATTCGTCAAAGCGGCGCGGGCCGTCGGGGAGTCTGCGCGAGAGGACGCCGGTCGCGGCCTGCGCCGTCTGGCGGCAACTGCGGTCGCCCGAGCCGTCGTCCACGACGAGGATGGCCGTCACCCTCCGGTCGCCGAGGCCCGTGGTATCCACGGTGATGGTCGGCGTGCCCGCGCCGGAGAGAATGCGCGCCGCCGGCGGGCTCACCGTCCACGTGTAGTTGAGCGCCGACTGGCCCGCGTAATCGACGTCCGCCGTGAAGGTCACGACATCGCCGTCACCCACTTGGGCCGGGGCTGAGACGTTGACCGGGTACGGGCAGGGCGAGACGGCGATGGCCGGGATGCTGATGGTGCGCGGGCGGTAGTTGAGCGCGATGCACTCCTTGCGCCCCGCGACGATGTTGAAGACGTGCGACCAGCGCGTGTTGTTCGGGAACATGATCTCGACCGTGTGCGGCCCCGGATCGAGTTCGATGGCGCGCACGTAGTCGGTCGTCGGGCCGGCGGGCTGCCCGTCAATCGTGATGTCGTAGCCGCCGGGCTGGGTCGAGATTTCGACGCGCCCCCTCGGCGGCTCGTTCTTCTTGTTCTTCTGCTTGGCCTGCACCCCGGAGCCTGCCAGAGACGCGGAGGCGAAGGCGGCGAGCAGCAGGACGAGCGCGAATCGGCGCGCGAATCGCGGCGACGTGCGGAGGCTGGCGTTGCGTGTCGCTTTCAACATGTGTCTTTAGACCTCCTCGGCCACCGTCGTCAACGTCTCGGCTTCGAGTGCCTTGCGACCGTAGCGGCGTCGCGCTCTGGCCCCGAGCGCGAGCAGGCCCGAGCCGAAGAGCAGGAGCGTGGCCGGCTCAGGGATGGGCGTGCCGGGCGGCGGCGGCGTCGGAATCGAGCCCGGGGGCGTGAAGTCCTCGCCGCCGGGGATGAAGGCGAGCGGGATGGCCGCGAGCGCAAACAGCGGCCACAACGGGAAGCCGCCGCCCTTGGCGGGCAGCGTCGGAATCACGCCGCAGTCGCAGACCGTGCCTGTGACGTCGCCGAGGTCAATGGTCTCGACCGTGCCGCCGCCCTGCGAGAGCGTCGTGTCGGTCGAGCCGCCCGGCAGGGCCGGGTTGGACGTGCCGTTCGGCTGTTGCTGCTCGGTGGAAGACGTGCTGTTGTTCTGCGTCGAAAGGTTCTGTTCGACCACTCTGCCGCTCTGCGTGACGACGCGCAGGCGGACTTCGTTCGCCGGACGCGCCTGCCGCGCGCCGCCGGAAGGCTGCACCACGTCAACGAACTCGATGGTGCCGGCTCTGGCCGGTGCGGCCACGGAGAGCAGGAAACAGAGCATCAGAGCAACTGGGCGTAAAGCTTGATGCCTCATTAGTGGGGTCCTCCTCCTTGCATTCCCCTAAAAGCGCCCGGTCGGGCCTGACCGCTTGCGCGGCGCGCGACCGGCGTCGGAATCTTTAAACGGGCACTCCCGGTAAAATTTCATTTCAGAGACAGTGCGGCGGCCTCAGTCCCGACTTCGTCTCGGCTGAGGCGGCCCTTCGGAGCGGCGCGCCCGGTTTCCTTTAACCCGAATCTCGGCTCTTTCAAACCGCCGGCCCTCGTCGGAAGCCCGCGCCTCTCTGTGTCCCCTTTAACTACCCACAATTAAACTGCTTTGCGGGAAAAGCCGCATCGGGCTTTCTGTATTGAGAAGAGACGCTGAATAACTTTTATATTCCAGTTTCGGGTGCTCATTAAACCCGCGTGCGCGCCGCCTGTCAAGACAAAAAAAGGGCCGCTTCGCTCGGCGAACCCTTTTTCTGTCAGGGATTAGATGCCCGGTCGGGCGACCGGCTACTCGCCGTCGCCCTGACCGGCGGCCTCGGCCTTGCCGTTCTTCTGTTTCTCGTCCTTGAGCACGGCCTTGCGCGAGAGCTTGATCTTGTTGCCCTCTTTGCCGATGCACTTGACCAGAATCTGCTGCCCTTCCTTGAGTTCGTCGCGCACGTCGCGGACGCGGTGCTCGGCGATCTCGGAGATGTGCAGGAGGCCGTCGGTTCCGGGGAAAATCTCGATAAACGCCCCGAAATCAACGATCCGCGAGACTGTCCCGAGGTAGGTCTCGCCGATGTCGGCCTCGGCTGTGAGGCCGCGGATGCGCGCTACGGCAGCCTGCGCCGCCTCGCTGTCCGAGGTGGCGATGGAGACCGTGCCGTCGTCCTCGACATCAATCTTCGCGCCGGTCTCTTCGACGATTGAGCGAATCATCTTGCCGCCCGGTCCGATGACGTCGCGGATGCGGTCGGGGTTAATCTTGATCTGGATGATGCGCGGGGCGTGCGGGCTGAGGTCTTCGCGCGGCTCCTTGAGCGCTTCTTCCATCCGGTCGAGGATGTGGAGGCGGCCTTTGCGCGCCTGCTGCAAAGCCTCGGCCATGATCTGCGCGTTGATGCCGGCGATCTTGATGTCCATCTGCAAGGCGGTAATGCCTTCGCGCGTCCCCGCGACCTTGAAGTCCATGTCGCCGTAGTGGTCTTCCGCGCCCGCGATGTCCGAGAGGATGGCGTAGCGGTTCCCCTCCATCACGAGGCCCATCGCGACGCCCGCGACGCCCGCCTTGAGCGGAACGCCCGCGTCCATCATCGAGAGGCTCCCGCCGCACACGCTCGCCATCGAAGACGACCCGTTCGACTCCGTGATGTCCGAGACGATGCGGAGCGAGTACGGGAACTCGGACTCCGAGGGAAGCACGGGTTCGAGAGCGCGGCGGGCGAGCGCGCCGTGGCCGATCTCGCGGCGGCTGGTCGAGCCGAAGCGGCCCACCTCGCCGACCGAGTAGTGCGGGAAGTTGTAATGGAGCAGGAAGCGGCGCTTGATCTCGCCCGATTCGAGGTCGTCAATGAACTGCTCGTCCTCTTTCGTCCCCAGAGTCGTGGTGACGATGGCCTGCGTCTCGCCGCGCGTGAACAAGGCCGAGCCGTGCGTGCGCGGGAGCCAGCCGACTTCGCACTCGATGGGGCGAATCTCGGAGAAGCGGCGACCGTCGGGCCGGCGCTTGTTGCCGAGGATGTCTTCGCGGAAAATCTTTTCCTTGAGGTGATCAAAAATCTTCTTCGCCATCTGGCGCTTTTCAGGCACGTCCTCGGGGTGCGACTCGACGACCTCTTTCTTCAAGGCGTCCACGGCGGCGTATGAAGCCTGCTTGCCGTGCGTCTCGGTATCGAGCGCGGCGCGCAGCCGATCCGTGTAGTTGCGCTCGAACTCGCCGAGCATCTCTTCGTCGAGGGCGAACGGCTGGACAGGGCGCTTCTCGATTTCGAGCGCCTTGTAAAGCTCCTTCTGCCAGCGGCAGAGGCGGTTGATCTCCTTATGCGCGAGCATCAGGGCCTCGACCATCACGATGGCCTCTTCGGTCCCGGCCACGATGAGGTTGAGGCGCGACTCGCGCACCTCGTCGTAGGTCGGGTTGATGATGTAGCGACCCTCAATGAGGCCGACGCGGACGCCCGCGATCGGCGTCTCGAACGGGATGTCCGAGAGGTAGAGCGCGAGCGACGCGCCCGTGATGGCGATGACGTCCGGATCGTTCTCATCGTCGGCGGAAATGACGGAGGCGATGACCTGCGTCTCGTTGCGGTAGCCTTCGGTGAAAAGCGGGCGGCAGGGGCGGTCGATGAGGCGGCAGGTCAGGACTTCCTTCTCGCCGGGGCGGCCTTCGCGCCGGAAGTAGTTGCCGGGGATGCGCCCGGCGGCGTAGTTGTGCTCGCGGTACTCAACCGTGAGCGGGAAAAAGTCGATACCCTCGCGCGGCTTCTGCGCGCCGACCGCGGCGACCAGAAGCATCGTGTCGCCGTAGCGGACGACGAACGACCCGTCGGCCTGCTTGGCGACCCGTCCCGTCTCGACCGAGAGTTCCCGGTCGCCCAGTTTAATCTTTTCTTTGAGATACTTTTTCGTTGCCATTTCGTTTTCGTCTCCTTGACGAGCGCTCCCCCTTGTCAGGGGACTCCTTCGGTCGCGGCGTCTCATCCGCCGTGCGCGCCCGTTAATGTTGTCTTTCGCGCCGTTCCCGCCGGTCGCTCCGTGAGGCGACCCGCGCCGTTCCGGCAAAACCATGAAAAAACGGCACCACGCTTCAACCGTGAAGCCCGGTGCCGCCTTTTGCTTAATCCGCTCGGGGCTGCTCTGCCCGTCGTCCGCTTAGTCGAGAGCTTAGGCGCCGTCACGTTCGGCCACTCCCGCAAGCTTTTGTCAGGACGCAGGGCGATGTTAGAGAGGTGTTGACCCTCGTTCACTGAAAGTCCGGAACCCGCCCGCGCCCATGCGCCCGACCCCTCGCGGGAGGGGACTCAAGGCGGTCGCCAACACTAACGGCGCAGGCCGAGTTTGGCGATCAGACCGTGATACCCTTCGATGTCTCTGCGCTTGAGGTAGTCGAGCAGACTCCTGCGCTGCGAGACCATCTTGAGCAGTCCGCGCCGCGAGTGATTGTCCTTCTTGTGCGTCTTGAAATGCTCGGTCAGCTCGTTGATGCGCCGCGTGAGCAGCGCGACTTGCACCTGCGGTGAGCCCGTGTCGCCTTCGTGCGTCTGGTGCTCCCTGACGATTGTCTCTTTCGTTTCTGTTGCTAAAGCCACTGTTCGGATGGTCCTCCCAGACCGCAGTGCACCTGCTTCTATCTTCAGGCAACCGCTAGAGTTATTCAAACTTCCGGGACAATCTAGCACGCGCCCCGCCGGGCTGTCCAGCGAGCGCAAAGCGGTCGGCAGTACAGTACCGCGAGCGGTAGCGAGTGGGTTCGGGTGTCACGAAGGTCAACCCGCTCGCTACCGCTCGCGGTACTGTTTGGTGATGCTCAACCCGCTCACGGAACTGTTAACAGCTTGTCCTTACTGCCTATCGCTTTTTTCTGCTACGATGCCGCGCGAAATCTTTTAAATCCTTTTGCAGGAGACTTCATTCATGGACGCCAAAGACGAGAAGGAGCCCGAGCGGGCGCGCATCGTGGTGGCTACATCCATGGCGCGGTGACGAATGTGGACTTCGACGCGCGCGAGGTCGAGGTGGCGGGCCGCCTGCGACGCCTACCCTACGACTATCTCGTGCTCTCGGTCGGGGCCGTCACGAACTTCTGGGGCATCGAGGGCGCGGACAAGTACGCCATGCCCTTCCGCAAAATCCGCCACGCCGACGACCTCCGCCAGCGGATGATCGAGACGCTCGACCGCATCCAGCCCGACGCCGCGCCGCAGGACGCACAACGCGCCGCGACCTTCGTCGTCGTCGGTGCGGGCGCGAGCGGCGTCGAGCTTTCGACGAAGATGGCAGACCTTTTGACCGACGCCTTCCAGCGCCGGGGCCTGCGCGGCGAGCCGCGCCTCATCATCATCGAGATGGGCAAAGAAGTTGTCCCCGGCATGGACGCAGGGCTGCGCGCCCTCGTCGAGCGTGAGCTGCACGAGAAGCGCATCGAGCTGCACACGGAGACGCGCGTCGTGCAAGTGTTGCCGGGCGGCGTTCGTATCGAGCACGGCGGCGAGCAGAGCGAGGTCGAGGCCTCGGGTGTCGTCTGGACGGCGGGCGTGCGCGTCAACCCGCTGGTGGAGAAGCTGGAACTGGAGAAGAACCAACGCGGCCAGCTCGTCGTCGAGCCGACGCTCCAAGTGCGCGGGCGCGGAGAGGTCTTCGCCCTCGGCGACGTCGCTTTCTTCCGCGACGTCGTGCCGAGCCTCGCGGGGACGGCGCAGCTCGCCTTTCAGCAGTCGAGCCTCGTCGTCTCGAACGTGCAGGCGCTCATTGACGACAGCGTCCCCGCCCATGGACACTTCGAGGAACTCGGCGAGGCCGTGAGCCTCGGCACCGAGACCGCGGCGGTGCTCGTCGCCGGCAAAGCCGTCAGCGGCGCGCTCGCGCGTCAGGCCCGCTTCGCGCTCTACACGGCGCGCCTCCCGACATGGCAGCACCGTCTCCGCGTCGGCGCAAGCTGGTTCTTCGGCGGCAAAACCCCAAGACCGCTCGGGCTGTGAAGGCCTTTCCGGTCGCGCCTTCCGCCCGAAAACGCCGGAAATGCGCCCTGCCAAAATAGTTGCTGCGCGCCGCGCCGTTCATGTAGTAGGATATTTTCAGTGTCTCCGCCGTTTCAGGCTCGGATGGCCTCACTCAATCGCCTCACCCAAACGTTTGCAGACTTTTTAAGACTCGACCGGCACTCGGTACGCCCCACCCGTTGCCATCGCTGTTAACCTCATCGGCCCGGTTCAAATTTATGTCACAAGTTCTGAGCGGGATGCCTCCCGCGAGCGCCCCCCACCCAGCGGGCGCACACGCGACCGGCGAAAAGCAGGATCGCAGCATCCTCATCGTCGACGACGAAGAGTCCGTCCGCTGGCTCTTCTCCGACTGCCTCGGCGCGCGCTACTTCTGCACGACCGCCGCCAACGCCGAGGAGGCGCTCGCGCACCTCGCGCGCGAGCCTTTCGCGCTCCTGCTCGCCGACGTGAACATGCCGGGGCTGAGCGGCATCGAGCTGCTCCGCCACGTCATCGCGCGCCATCCCGACACCGCCGTCATCATGATCTCGGGGATAGACCGCACGCAACGCGTGCTCGACGCCGTCCGCATCGGGGCCTCCGACTACCTCGTCAAGCCGATTGACCTCCACGTGCTGGAGATGAGCGTCGAGCGTGCGCTCGAACGCCGCGCACTCCTGCGGGACGCGCGCTGCTCCAAGCAAGACCTCGAACGGCGCAACTCCGAGCTCGCGCGGCGCAAGACCGAACTCGAACGCTTGCAGGCGCAGATCGTCCACAGCGAGAAGATGGCGAGCTTAGGCCAGCTCGCGGCGGGCGTCGCGCACGAGCTCAACACCCCCGCCGGTTTCATCTACGGCAACATGGGTGTCCTCTCCGAGGCCGTGGACTCAATCGAGCGGCTGCTGACGCTCTACGACAGTGCCGCGCTTCCGGAGAACGTGCGCGCGCAGGTCGGGGCGCTCAATGAAGAGATCAACTACGCGAACACTTTCGCCAACCTCCACTCGATCATCGCCGACTGCCGCGAGGGGGCTGACCGCATCCGCAGCGTCGTGCAGAACCTGCGCACCTTCTCGCGCCACGACGAGGCCGAGTTCAGGAAGGTGGACATCCACGAAGGGATAGACTCGACCGTCCGACTGCTCTCGCGCTACTACGGGCAGGGCCGCGTCGAGCTCAGGCGCGAGTACGGCGCACTGCCGCTCGTGGACTGCTACGCCGGGCAGCTCAATCAGGTCTGGATGAACCTGCTCGCCAACGCCGCGCAGGCGGTCGAGAAGACGGGCGACGGCGAGGTCTGCGTCCACACCTCCGTCGAGAAACAGACCGTGATGGTCACCGTCTCCGACACGGGCTGCGGCATCGAGCCCACGCACCTCCGCAAAATCTTCGACCCCTTCTTCACCACTAAGCCCGTGGGCGAGGGCACGGGTCTCGGGCTCTCCGTGACCCACGCCATCGTCGAGCGCCACGGCGGCTTCATCCGCGTGCGGAGCCGTCCCGGCCACGGCACGACCTTCGTCGTCGGCCTCCCCGTGGGCGGCGCGCCCCCGCAACCGGCGTCCGGAGATTGATGCAGAATTTTCCCGAAGAACTCATCGCCCTCATCAACTGACAGGAATTACCTCCACACGATGCCTTATCAAATCATGGTCGTGGACGGCATGACCGGCATCGAGCTTTTGGGACGCGCCGCCGCGATGCGCCCGCACATGGCGGACGCCGTGGCGCGCTGAAACGAGACCGGCAACTTCGCCTCACCCGTTGAACTCGGCTCAGACCGCCTCGCCCTGCCTGGCCTCAACCGCTCAGTCCTCGCGGACATCCACACGCAGACCGCTGCGCACACGGAATTGCGTCTCGCTGCTTTACACAGAAAGCGCGGGGCGCATGCGACGGGAGCCACGGGAACTGCTTCAGGCGCGGGACTCTTGGCTCCCGTTTTTTCTTTTATCTTTCAATCGTGGAAGTTGTTTGAAAGCCCCTGTCAGGGGCGAAAGGATTTAGCCCACGGCGTCAGCCGTGGGGACAGGTGTAATGAAAATGTAAGAGCCCCGTCAGGGGCGGAAGAAATCCGACGTTGGACTTCTTCCGCCCCTGACGGGGCTTCGGATGTTTTCATCTGACGACGATTCCCACGGCTCGCGCCGTGGGCTAAATTATTACGCCCCTTCACAGGGGCTCATGGATTACTTCTCCAACAGCTTCTTAAATCGTCGCCGTCTCGCACGAATCCAAAACGGGCGCTTCCTCTTCCTCCGCCCCGCCCTCGCCCAAGTAGGCGCGGCCCTCGGAGACGGTCTCGAAGTATTCGCCGATGCGTTCGAGTATCTCCCCGACGGCGTGCGAGTGGTAGATGACCTGCCGGAAGCGCGCGCCGCCCGGCAGTCCGCGCGTGAACTGCCCGGCGAGCTGCTTCATGCGACCGATGGCGGCGAACTCCGGCATGTCCGCGCGCAGCAAATCGAAGTATTCGATGAGCACGGCCCGCTTGTCTTCGAGCGTCGGCTCGAACGGCTCGCGGCCCGCGAGCGTGTCCTCGATCTGCCGGAAGATCCACGGGTTTGCCATCGCGCCGCGCCCGATCAGGATGCCGTCGCAGTTCGTCTCGCGCCAGCGCGCGAAGGCATCTGCGGCCGTCACGACGTCGCCGCTCCCCGAGACGGGAACCTTCACCGCCTCCTTAATCTGCCGCACCAAATCCCAGTCGGCGCGCCCCTTGTAGCCCTGCTCCTTCGTCCGCCCGTGCAGCGCGATGTGCTCGACGCCGCACTGTTCGGCGAGGCGCGCCGTCTCGACCGCGTTCCGGTTGTTGTCGTAAAAGCCCGCGCGAATCTTGACGGTCAGTGGAATCGTGATCGCCTTTTTAATCTCCTTCAGAATCGTTTCGAGGCGCGGCAAATCGCGCAGCAGCCCACTGCCTCCGCCGTGTTTGACGACCTTTGGCGCGGGGCAGCCACAGTTGATGTCGAGGATGTCCGCGCCGACCTCCTCGGCCATCTCCGCCGCCATCCGCATCCGCTCGGGCTGCCCGCCGAAAATCTGCACGGCGAACGGTCGCTCGTAATCGAAGAAACGCATCTGCCGCCGCGACTTCGGGTTGTTGCGCGTGAGCCCCTCGACCGAGATGAACTCCGAGACGGTCAGACCAATGCCGCCGCGCCGCTTCAAAAGCGCCCTAAACGGCACGTCCGTCACGCCCGCCATCGGCGAAAGCACGAGCGGCGGGCTGATCTCGATGTCACGAATCTTGAAAGGCTTCATAACGATTGCGGATTTCGGATTGACGATTGCAGATTAAGGAAAGCAGCACGGATGACAGCCATCCTCTCTTCATTCCGCAATCTGAAATCCGCATTCCGCTCACTTCCAAAGCTCGACGCCGGTGGCGACGAAGAAGACTTCGTGGGCGGTGCCGTCGGCGTTAGCTTTGATTTTCGCGCCGTCCTCTTTGACGAGGTGCTCGACCTCTTGCTTGCTCAGGGTCTTGACGCTGAACTTGCCCTTGGCGCGAAACTTCATATTGTCGGCGTCCTTCGGGACGCTGAACTTGTGGTCGAAGGTCACGCGGACGCTCGCCTCGGAGTCCGCGCCCGGCTTGATCTGCATCCAGCAGCCCTCCATCTTGCAGACGCGCTCGACCACGCCCTCGATGCGGACGGTCCGACCGGCGAACTTCGAGGGCTCCTTGAGCACGTCGGCGAAGGCGACCTGCGGCGAATCTCCGAGCGCCGCGCCGCGCTTGACGACTGCGCCCTTCGATGCGGCGGTGGCGGCGGGCTTCGCTTTATGTGTGTGCTTGTGTTGTTTCTGACGTGCGGCGGCGCTCGGGGCGCAGCCGGCGACGAGCGCGAGCGTGACGAGAAATGTTTTCATGGCGAAAATCGGTTATCCTTATCCGGGTTGAATCGAACTGAAGCTTTTTCACAGGCCGTACGGCTAGCGTCGGATTATAGCAATGCAACACAGTCTCATCCAAAGCGCCGGCATCGTGTGGACGTGTCTCTTCGCCTCCTTCGTCGTCTGGCTCTACGTCGCCGCGCCGCAATCGGTGGGCGACGTGGCGACGCGCGCCAGCGTCACTGCCGGCACTTATGAGGTTGATCGCGCGCGCTTCGACGCGGCGCGCGACCTCTTCCTGCGCGAGCAATACGCCGCCGCGCGCGACGAGTGGGCGAGGGCCGACCCCGCGCGCCGCGACGCGCGCACGCAGTTTTACGTCGCCTATGCTTTTTACCGGCAGGGCTGGGGCCGCGTCTACAACGACGACGTAATCTTTCGACAGGGGCTCGAAGCCGCCACGCTCGCCATCCAGCTCTCGCCCGAAGGCGCGCTCGCCGTGGACGACCCCGAACTCAAAATCCACTCCGCCGCCGAGCTCAAGACTGAGTTCGAGAATGGGCTGGAGCAGACGGCTGAAGACCTCAACCCGTTCAAAGTGTTCCGCGAACGGAAATAGCCACCAGAAATAGCCGCAGAGCCACAGAGGCAATCAAATGAAAATGTTTAGAGGGAGGGTTGAAATGACGAAACGCCGTCTTGCCGACCCGGCAAGTTTAAAGAAATCATCCGACTCTCACTCTAAAATAATTCTTTCTTCCTCTCTGTGGCTCTGTGGCTAAATCTTAGCAATGACAGATACCCGCACAAGGAACCGCGCGCTCGTCCACTGCCTCCTGCTGCCGACCATCTTTCTGACGGTGGCGCTGCTCGGGGGCTTGCGCGTAAGCGCGGGGACGGGCGCGCTGGTGTTCGTCGCGCCGCCGCTCGTGACGCTGATTCTGGCCTCGATGCTATTGGTGCTCTTCGCGCGCGCGCGCACGATTGATTTCGGTCGCTGGCTGTCAAACGAGAATCCGCTGCTCGCCAACATCTCGCACGCGCTGACGCTGGCGGCGCTCTTCTCCGCCTCCGCGCAGAGCTTCAACAGCGTGCTGCCGGAAGCGGGGTTGCTGCGCTGGATGTTCTCGTTCTTCTTCCTCTGGACGCTCCTCAACAACCTGTTCTCTTCCTTCGACGCGCGCCGGCTGCTGCACAGCCTCGCGGCGCTCTTCGGTCTCGCCTTCCTGCTCAAGCACATGTTTCTCAGCTCGCTCTACGCGCCCGGCGGCGGGTGGCTCCGACGACTGGCGGGGGCCGTGCTCGAAGGCATCTCGCTCGGCACGCTCGACACCGAGGCATTCGCGCCCGCCACCGGCTACATCTCCTTCTTCACGCTCGCGCTCTACGTCTGCGGCCTCGTCCTGCTCCCGCCCGCGCCCGGCGCGGACGCAGGGGCGGAAGACGCGGCGCGCGCGGGCGAAGTCCTCAGCGCTTATCACAGACTCTCGCCTGCGGAGCGCGCCGAAGCGCGCGCAGAGATTCTGGATGAGAGACGGATTCTGCACGAAGGCGCGTCGTCGGAGTCGAAGCAATCGGAGCGCTACGTGGATGCAGTGCTGGAAGCAAGCGAGGGTGAGCAAAAGACTTCGAGTCAACCGCGCAGTAAATAATCAAGGGGCGGCCCTTGAGCGTCGTCAGGCGCGGAACTTTTTCACTGCTGATGAATAAACGAAGGGTGGCCGGGATAGAAATCCACGGCCACCCTTGTTTGCTCTCCCCTTCGCCGAAGAAAATTTACCAGTTGACGACCAGTTCGGTCTGCGCCTGCCAGACGGGCACGTCCTCGCGGATGGCGGCGCGGTGGAGCCGCTCTTTATCCACGAGCAGGCGGCCCGCGCCGAGCGCGACCGCCGCCAGCGGGTCGTCGGCCACGGCGACGTGCAGGCGCAGCTCCTTCTGCAAACGCTCGGCCATGCCGCCCAGAAGCGCGCCCCCGCCCGTCAGGATGAGCCCCGTCTGGTACATGTCCGCCGTCACATCAGGCTTCGACTCCTCGATGGCGCGGCGCGCGCCCGCGACGATTTCCGAGACGACCGGCTCCAGCGCCCCGCGCACCTCATCCGCCGTGATCTCGACCACCTTCGCCAGCCCGTCCGTCAACTGCTTGCCGACAATCTCCATGCGCCGCTCAGAGCCTTCGCCCTCGCACAAGACCGCGCTGAACTCCTTCTTGACCTGCTCGGCGGCGCGCTCGCCCAACTGCATCTCGTGGTGCGAGCGCACGTAGTCGCGGATCGCCTCGTCCATCGCGTTGCCCGCGGCGCGCAGGCTCGCAGACGAGACGACCGCTCCCGAAGAGATGATGGCGACATTGGTGGTTCCGCCGCCGATGTCCACGACGAGGTGCGCGCGCTCGTCTTCGCACGAGAAGCCCGCGCCGAGCGCGGCGCAGAGGCCCTCGTCCACGAGGTCAACGCGCGTCGCCTTGGCGTCGCGCGCGGCATCGCGCACGGAGCGCTGCTCGATGGGCGTCGAAGAGCCGGGGACGCCGACGACCATGTGGCTGCGCTTGAGCTGGCTGCCCGTGACGCGTTGGATGAAGGCCTTGAGCATCTTCTCCGCCGCCTCGAAGTCGTCAATCGTCCCATTGCGAATCGGGCGGTGGACTTCCACGTCCTTCGGCTCGCGCCCGAGCATTTTGTAAGCCTCGGCCCCGACCGAGAGGACTTCCCCTGTGTACTTTTGAATCGCCACCACCGACGGCTCGTTCAGCACGACGCCCCGGTCAGGGGTATAAATCAGAGTATTGACCGACCCGAGGTCAATCGCCAGATCGTCCGTAAAGATACTGCTTAAGATGTTCATATAACCCTTTTTGTTTTGAGAACGGCCCCGCACACGGCCCACGACGAGGAAATCACTAGAACCGCTCACACCAACTAGAACCGCTCACGCCAAAGAGGGGCAAATCGCGTTCCACTTTGAAGATGGGGCTATTTTCCGAAGCCTGAGCGCGGGGGGCGGTGAGGAGCGTCCCATTTCTGGACAACCGCCCGGCTAAATATCGCCGGTAGCGCGCGAAAGGCGAACGGAAAGAAAACGTTTGAACTCCTCGATACCGCATGATGAAATGTAAAGACACAATGCTCTTCATATTTCATTCAGCGTCGCGGACTTCATCGTTTGGCTTCGTTTCGCTCAGGATTTCGTAGAGGGCGGGGGCTTCCCCGCGGGAGACCTGCTTCGTGGCGGGGAGTGCGGCGACGCGGACGGCGAGGGCGCGGTCGCGCCGGGTGAGGATTATTTCGTCCCCGACGCGCACGGCGCGCGACGAGCGCGCGGGCGCCCCGTTGACGGAGACGGCCCCGGCCTCGCACAACTCCTGCGCGACGGTGCGGCGCAGGACGAGGCGGCTGGCGCGGAGGAATTGATCGAGGCGCATAAAAAGAAGGCCGTCAATCGTCAATCGTCAATCGTGACAAGAAGGAATCAGTTCTTTCTTGTCGCGATTGACGATTGACGATTGACGGCCTTTCTCCTACTTCTTGTCCTTCGGCTTCTTGGACTGGGCTTCCTGCTTGTTGGCCGTCTCGGCCTTGTCCTTTTCGAGGAGGGGCTGGATGACATCCTTGTAGTTCTGGGCGGGCTTGATGTAAGCCTCGCTGCGCAGCGTGCGCAGGTAAGCCTCGCGCTCTTTTGGGACGCGCTCCTGCGCCAGCGCGCCGCGCACCTGATTCTCTTTGAAGGCGTCGTCGCGCTCGTTGACGCGCAGGATGAGATAGCCTTCGTCCACCTTGATGGGCTCGCTGACGCCGCCCGCCTTGAGGTCCTTGATGCCTGCGGAGATGTTCGTTTGGAGATCGGCGATGAGGAACCATTTCGGCTTGCCGTCCTCGTCTTCGAGGCGGCCCTTATTCTTCTCGGCGAGTCGCACGCCGCCGCGCTCGCGCTCGGAGTTCTTGACGGCCAGCTCGCCGAAATCCGAGCCGCCGCGGGCGAGCCCGACGAGGTTCTTCGCCTTCGCCTGCACCTCGGCCTCGGAGCGCCCGGCGAGACTCAGGAAAATCTCCGAGAGCGTCACGCTCTGGAATCTGGCGCGGTTCGCGTCGTAATACTTCCTCAGTTCGGCGTCAGTCAGGCCGTAGTAGATTTTCGCGTCCACCTCGCGCTGCAGCACCGCCTGCTGCGTGTACTGCCGGCGCAGCGTCTCGCGGATGTCCGAGAGCAGGACGCCTTCGGCGCGCATCGCCGCTTCGAGCTCTTCGATGGTCTTGATGCCCTCGCGGTTCGCGACGCGGAGGATTTCGCGGTTGACCTCGGCCTCGATGTCATCAGTCATGCGCGGGATGTCTTTACCCTTCTGCATGACGAGCGACTCGTTGATGAGACTGAAGATGATTTCGGGCTGCTTCTGCGCGACCTGCGCGTCGGCCTCCTGTTCCGAGATGCCGCGCTGCTTGACGAGCACTTCGCGGAATTCGCGGTTCTCGCGCCTTAAGGTCGAGAGCAGGATGACGTCGTTGTTGACCTGCACGACGGGCTCGTCCAAGACGACGGCGACGCCCTCCTCCTGCGCGTTGGCGGCGGGGGCCGCGAGCAGCATGAGCGCGACAGCCGCGAGCAGGAACGACCACGCGCGCGCCGGGATATTTTTAAATGCCACGGTTTTAACTCCTCTATAAAAAAACTTGAAACAGACATTCGTGCCTGTCGTCAAAGGGGTGGTGATAAGTCACGCGGACAGTTTAAAGAGCGGGAGGTGCTTTGTTGTCGAGCCGTAGACCCGCTCTTCTACCGCTCGCGGTACTGTGACAACTTGGTATTCCCGCCCCTCGAAAACAAAGCGCGTATTCTACCCTTCGCCGCGAATTTCCAGCAACACGCCGTGAGCCGTCTCGATCAGCTCATCGCCCTCGCCCGTCTCGACCCTCAGCACTCCGGCGGGGCTGAAGCTCGCGCCCTCGCCGCCGCGGCCCACTAAGGCCAGCAGCTTGTCAGGCGCGACGCGTGCGGTCTCTTTGAGCTTGACGGCGATGCCCGCGGGCGTCCGGTCAATCGAGACGACGCCCATCGCTTCCGCCGTCCGGCGGAGCCGCGCGTAGGCGAAGAGGTGCTCGACCGTCTCGGGCGGGCGACCGTAGCGGTCTTCGGTCTCACGCCTGATCTGCCCGAGCGTCTCTTCGTCGCGGGCCGAGGCGATGCGCTTGTAAGTCCGGAGGCGCTGGCCCATGTCAGAGACGTAATCCTCGGGGATGGCGACATCCACGCCGAGGTTGATCGAGACCGAAGCCTCGTCCTCGATGTCGTCGCCGCGCAGCTCCGCGACCGTCCGCTCAAGCATCTGCGTGTAAAGATCGAAGCCGAGGGCGTCCATATGCCCCGACTGCTCGCCGCCCAGAAGGTTCCCCGCGCCGCGCAGCTCAAGGTCGAGCGCCGCCACGCGGAAGCCCGCGCCGAGGTCGGAAAATTCCCTGATGGCGGCGAGGCGGCGGCGCGCAATCGCCGTCAATTCGGCCTCCGAAGGGATGAGCAAATAAGCGTAGGCGCGGCGGTTCGAGCGCCCGACGCGGCCTCGCAACTGGTAGAGCTGCGAAAGGCCATAGTGATCGGCACGGTTTATGATGATGGTGTTGGCCCGAGGGATGTCTATGCCGTTCTCGATGATCGTCGTCGCGACCAGCACATCCGCTTTGTACGCAACGAAATCCAGCATCACCTGCTCCATCTCTTTCTCGTTCATCTGCCCGTGCGCGACCGAGAGGCGGGCCTGCGGCACGAGCCGGCGGACGAGCGCGGCGATGGTGTCAATCGTCTCGACGCGGTTGTGGATGAAGAAGATTTGCCCGCCGCGGCCCAGCTCCAGCTCGACGGCGGATTTGACGACCGATTCGGAGAACTGCACGACCTGCGTCTGGATGGCGAGGCGGTCGCGCGGCGGCGTCTCGATCAGAGACATGTCGCGCAGGCCCATCAAGCTCATGTTGAGCGTGCGCGGGATGGGCGTCGCCGAGAGCGTGAGCACGTCCACGCGCTTTTTTAACTGCTTGAGTCGCTCCTTGTGCGCGACGCCGAAGCGCTGCTCCTCGTCCACGACGACGAGGCCGAGGTCGCGGAACGCGATGTCTTTCGAGAGCAGGCGGTGCGTGCCGATGATGACGTCCACCTCGCCCGCCTCGACTTTTTTGACGATCTCTTTCTGCTCCTTCGTCGAACGAAAACGCGAGATCAATTCGGTCGTCACGGGGAAGGCCGCGAAGCGCGCGCGGAAGGTCTCGTAGTGCTGGTAGGCGAGCACGGTGGTGGGGGCGAGCACGGCCACCTGCTTGCCGTCCATCACGGCCTTGAAGGCGGCGCGCATCGCGACCTCGGTCTTGCCGTAGCCGACGTCGCCGCAGAGCAGCCTGTCCATCGGCGTCATGCCCTCCATGTCGCGCTTGACGTCCTCGATGGCCGTGTCCTGATCGGGGGTGGGCACGTACTCGAAGGCGTCCTCAAACTCGCGCTGCCAAGGGCTGTCGGCGGCGAACGAGTACCCCTGCACGAGCTTGCGTTCGGCGTAGAGACGCAAAAGCTCGTCGGCCATGTCGCGCATCGCGCGCTTGGCCTTGGCCTTCGTCTTGTGCCAGCCGAGGCCCCCGAGCTTGTCGAGCGTCGGCTCGTGCGCCTCGGCGCTCGAATATCTCTGGACGAGGTCGAGCCGCTCGACGGGCACGTAGAGCTTCGAGTCCTCGGCGTAGAAGAGCAGCATGAACTCGCGCCCGCCGCCCCTGTCCTGCCCGCCGAGTTCGAGCCGCTGGAGGCCGCCGAAGCGCGCGACGCCGTGGTCAATGTGGACGACGTAGTCGCCGACCTTGAGGTCGCGGAAATCCGAGAGGAAGGCCGCGGTCTTCGACTTCTTCCGCTTCGCGGTCGCGACGCCGGAGGTCGTGCCCGTCGGAGCGCCTGACGCGCGACGCTCGACGCTCGACGAATCGCTCGCCTCGTCGAATAAATCGGTCTCGACGTGGACGACGAGCCGCGCGCCCGGCAGCTCGAACCCGCCCGAGAGACGCCCGACGGTGATGATGGCCGGAAAATCTTCCGCCGCCGCGCCGCCCTCGCCCGCGAGCGCCACGCGCGCCGTGACGTTGTAGTCGGCGAGCATCTCGCCCACGCGCTCGGCCACGCCCGCGCTCGGCATCGCCAAAAGCGTCAGGATTTTTCGCTCCGCGCGCGCGCGGCGCACGTCCGCGGCGAGGTCCGGGACGCGCCCGTGATAACGGCGCGCGGGCTGCGAGCGCCATTCGACCTCGGGCGCTTCCAACGCCGCCGGGAAAAGGAACAGCGGGCGCGGGGCAGGCCGCGCGCGCCCGATCTGTGCGGCGGGCTCGTCGGCCTCGCCCGCGAATCTCTCGTCAACGAGCGCCGCCGCCCGCCCGAGAGCGCGCAGCTCGACGCGCATGCCAGCGTCCAGACGCGCGCGCAGCTCTTCCGGCGTGAGGTACAGCTCTTCGGGCCTGAGCCCGATCTCGCCCGCCGCTTCCGCCTCGGCGTACCGCGCGGCCAGCGTTTCGTAGACGCCCGAGAGGTACTGCTCGACGCCGCCCGGCTCGTCAACGACGAGCACGGCTTCGCCCAGATAGTCGAACGCGCTCGATTCGGTGGTGAGCAGGAGCGGGATGAGCCACTCCCAGCCCGCGAAGGTCTCGCCCTCGTCGGCGTGGGCGGTGCGGTCTTTGAGTGCGCGCGCGTGCGCCTCGTCCCCCCAGCGTTCGCGCGCGGCTTCGGCCCAGAGCTTGAAGTCGCCGGAGCCGACCGCCAGCTCGCGCATCGGCACGATTTCCGCCTCCTGCAAAGGCTCGATGGAGAGTTGCGTCTCGGGGTCGAACCTGCGGATGGAGTCCACCGTGTCGCCGAAGAACTCTATGCGCACGGGCGTCTCCTCGCCCGGCGACCACGCGTCGAGGATGCCGCCGCGCATCGAGAACTCGCCCACCGCGCCCACCGGGTCTTCGCGCACGTAGCCCGAGGCGAGCAGCAGTTCGAGCAGGTCTTCGGGCGCGAAGTCCGCGTCGCGCCTGAGCATCGCGCCCGCCTGCACGAGCCGCGCGGGGGCGACCGTGCGGCGCACCAGCGCGCGGGCCGAGAGCAGCGCGAACCCGCCGCGCCCGCGCGCGAGGTGCCACAGCGCGAGCGCGCGCCGCTCCAGAGTCTCGGCGTGCGGCGAAGCGCCCGCGTAAGGATCGCTCTCCGAGGCGGGGAGCGTGAGCACTGAGTCGGCCCCGCGCGGCCCCCCATCCCCTCCGCCTCCGCCTCCGCTCCTGAGCGCCCCGCTCCAGAAAACGAGGTCGCGCTCCCAGCCCTCCATCTCGCGGTTCGACTGCAAGACGACGGCGAAGCGGCGTCCCGTCTCGCGCCGCAAGGCAGCCAGCGCGAGCGCGCGCGCCGCGGGTGAAGTCAGCCCCGACACCGAGACGACGCGCGCCCCGCCCGCGACTTCCGCCGAGAGACGCCGGAACTCCTCGCCCTCCGTCACGCGCCGCAGCACGCCCTGCAAGACCGGGATGGATTCGACTCGACTACTCATAGAATTAAATGATGAATGATGAATGATGAATGAAATGCAAGTTGGAGTTTGTCATTCGAGCTGCAACATATTCATCATTCATCATTCCGCATTCATCGTCTCTTTTATTCTCTCGATGATGCCGGTCGTCGAAGCGCCCTCGACGAAGGGGAGCGACAGGACGCGCCCGCCCGCCGCCTCGACCTCTGCGCGCCCGTGAATCTCCTCCAAGCCGTAGTCGCCGCCCTTGACGAGCACGTCAGGCACAAGCTCGGCGATGAGCGAGCGCGGCGACTCCTCGTCGAAGACCGTCACGAAGTCAACCGCTTCGAGCGCGGCGAGCACTTCGGCGCGCTCCGACTCGTTCACCAGTGGGCGGCCCGCGCCCTTCAGAGCGCGCACTGAAGCGTCGCTGTTGATCGCCACAATGAGCGCGTCGCCGAGCGAGCGCGCCTCGCTGAGGTAACGCACGTGCCCGACGTGCAGGAGGTCGAAGCAGCCGTTGGTGAAGACCAGCCGCCGCCCCTCCGCGCGCAAACGCTCGCGGACGCGCCGCAGCTCGTCCCGTCCCAGAATGACTTTTTCGCTCATGTCGGTCGGTCAATAGTAAATGGTGAAGGGTAAATGGTAAATCGCCGGAGGGGTGTTTTGTCTATTTACCGCCGACCATTTACTATTGACCACTTATGACTACGCCGTTTCTCGAAGATAACGACCAGACGCGAGCGCGCCGCGAGCACCTCGAAAGTATCCGCGCGCTCGTCGGCAACGCCTACCCCAACAAGTTCCGGCGCACGAGCGCGAGCGCGAGCGACGAGGGCGAAGACACGATCACTTCAATCGTCCGCGAGTTCAAAAAGCACGCGCCGCTGACCGAAGGCGGCGCGCGCCCCACGCCCGAACAGCTCGAAGAGGCCAACGCGAAGCTGAGAGAGGCTGGCAAGGTGCGAGTCTCGGGCCGCATCGCCACGCCGCCGCGCGTGATGGGCAAGGCCGCCTTCGTTCATCTCTCGGACGGCAAAGAGCGTTTGCAAATCTACGTCCGCAAACAGGAGGCCGTGGCCTTAAGCAACGACTCCGGCGAGCCCGTCGAAGCACAGGAGAGCGGCTGGACGCTCTTTCAGCTCCTCGACCACGGCGACTTCCTCGGCGTCGAAGGCTTCCTCTTCGTCACCAAGTCGGGCGAGCTTTCAGTCCACGTCGAGCGGCTCCAGTTCCTCTCGAAGGCGCTGCTGCCGATGCCCGACAAAATGCACGGCATCAACGACCCCGAGATTCGACAGCGCCAGCGTTACGCCGACCTCATCGCTTCGAGCCTCAAGATCGAGAAGGACGAAGAGAGGCCCGAAGGCCACGACGCTCCAGCGCGCGAGCTGACGACGCGCGAAGTCTTCGAGCGCCGCTCGAAGCTCATCACGCAGATGCGCCGCCACCTCGACGACCACGGCTATATCGAAGTCGAGACGCCGATGCTCTCGCCCATCGCCTCGGGCGCGGCGGCCCGCCCCTTCAAGAC
>JAIVJM010000021.1 GCA_020199995.1 Acidobacteriota bacterium
CCTCGAACCCGGACGTAATGCTCATCGGGACGAACCGCGGCATCTACCGCTCGGCGAACGCGGGCGACAATTGGGAGCAGTTGCCGACCTCCGCGACGCCCGGACTCATCAACATCGAATCGCTGGCCATTGACCCGCGCGATGATAAGGTCGTCTACGCGGGCACGTGGTATCTGCCCTACAAGACGACGGATGGCGGCCAGACCTGGAACATCACGAAGACCGGCATCATTGACGACTCGGACATCTTCGCCATCGAGATCGACGACCGGAACCCCAACCACGTCATCATGTCGGCGTGCAGCGGCATCTACGAGACGCGCACCGCCGGCGCGACGTGGCGCAAGGTCAACGGCATCCCCTCGCAGTCGCGGCGCACGCGCGCCATCCTGCAAAACCCGGCCAAGCCCGAGGTGATCTATGCCGGGACGACCGAGGGCTTCTGGCTCTCGGCCAACGGCGGCAACGACTGGAAGGTGACGACCAACCGGCAGAGTTTCGAGATCAACGCCATCGCCGTCCACCCGAAAAACCCGGACATCGTCTACATCGGGACGAACAACTACGGCGTGATGATTTCGCGCGACGGCGGGCGCAACTTCGCGCCGAGCAACGAAGGCTATTCGGGACGCCGCGCCTACTCGATTCTCGCCGACCGCGAAAGGCCTTCGCGCTTCTACGCGACGACGATTAACACCGCCACCGGAGGCGGCTACTTCTACGTGAGCGACGACGGCGGCTCGACGTGGCAGCTCTCGACCAAGAACATGCCGCAGCGGCTCATCGCCTACTCGATTCTTCAGGATCAGCACGACGGCAACATCATTTACCTCGGCACGAACTACGGCCTCTACCGCTCGGCGGACAGGGGCGCGTCGTGGGCCTCGATGGGTGCGCCGAAAGCTCCCGCGCGCGGGAAGGGTAAGAAGGGGGTCGTCGCCGCGAAGGCCGCGGCGAAGCCGACGCGGAGCGACACGGTGAAGCGCGCGCAGGAGGCGCTCGGCCTCGCCGGTTATGAGGTGGGCGTGCCCGACGGCGTGGCGGGCACGCGCACGGTCGCGGCGCTTAGAAAATTCCAGTCCGCGAAGGGCATCGGCGTCACGGGGCAGTTCGACGCCGCCACGCTCGGGGCGCTCGGTCTCGGGGGCGGGATGCAGTCCGCGGGCGCGAACGCCGAAGCCCTCCAGACTGCGCCGGTCTTTCTCACCGACACGATCAACGCGCTCGCGCACACGCAGGACGAGCGCGAAGCGAAGCCCGGCATCCTCGCAGCGACGAACTCCGGACTCTTCCGCAGCTACGACCTGACGAAGGGTTGGGAGCGGGTCTCTTACGGGCAGGCTTTCGACACGCGGACGCTCTGCATCTCGACCAGCCCGCAGAACGCCTCGACTATCTACGTGGGCACCTCGAAATCCGGCGTGCTCGTTTCGCGCGACGAAGGGAAGATCTGGGAGCAGGTGAGGAGCATCCCGGCGGAAGCTCCGGTCAACGTCATCGAGCAGGACCCGAAGCGCTCGGCCTACGTCTACGTCGGCACGACGCAGACGCTTTACGTCTCGCACGACGGCGGCGAGCGCTGGCTGCGCCGCGGCGGGAACCTCCCGCTGGGGAGCTTCACGAGCATCATCATCAACCCCAACAACCCCGACGAGATTTTCGTCGGCAACGCCTACGAGAAGGGCGGGCGCGTCTTCAGCACGACACACGAATATTTTCAGTAGCCTTTTTATCTTTAAATTCCGTCGGCTCGCATCCCCGCCTCAAATCTATCGTCTCCGTCAATCACTCACAAGCCAATTCTTAATAGGCGTCAACGACCGTATGCGTACAGAGTGAATCACCTGCGCCGCTCGTTGAGTGTTTATTGCCGGGGAGGCGCGAAGCAAGATGCCCAGCGCGCCAAAAAATCCAGCAGGAGTCCGACAGGAGTTTGCATGTCAACTGAAGAGACCAAGCCGTCGAACGGCGAAACCACAAACGAACAAACGGCGCCCGATGACGTCTCGAACGAAGCTCAGTCCGAGCGCGGCGACGCGGCGGCAGGCACAGCCGCCGCCTCCACCCCGAGCAACCCGGCAGGTGCTTCGGCGGCCACCGCCCCGGCCAGCAGCGCGTCTTCAGACGCCGCACCCGAGCCGTCGCCCGCCGAATCGTCACCCGCCGCACCGCCACCCGCCGCATCGTCGCCTGTCGAATCCTCGCCCGCACCGCAGCAGATGAGCGGCGACGAAGACGAAGACGAAGACGACTCGCGCGGCGGAGGAGGAGACTTCGATTTCGGCGCGATGCTCGACCAGTACGAGCAGGAGCAGGCGGCCTTCCAGGAAGGCTCGGTCGTCCGCGGCACGGTCGTCGGCGTCAACGAGCGGGCCGTCGTCATTGACTTCGGCTTCAAGTCCGAAGGCATCGTCCCACTCGAAGAGTTCACGGAGGCGGGCGAGCTGACCGTCAAGCGCGGCGACGAGGTCGAGGTGCTCATCAAGGCCATGGAGTCGCAGGAGGGCGTGCCCATCCTCTCGCGCGCCGATGCCGTGCGGATGCGTGCGTGGGACGTGCTTGAGGAAGCCTACCGCGCGGGCACTCCGGTCAAGGGCCGCATCGTCGAGCGCGTCAAGGGCGGCCTGCGCGTTGATGTGGACGGCGTGGCGGCGTTCCTTCCGGGTTCGCAGGTGGACATCCGACCCGTGCGCAACCTCGAAGCCCTGCGCAATCAGGAGATCGAAGCCAAGGTCATCAAGCTCAACCGCAAGCGCTCGAACGTCGTGCTCTCGCGCAAGGCCATCCTCGAAGAGGCCAACGAGGGGCGCAAGGGCGAGACGCTCAACCACCTCGAAGAGAGCATCATCGTCGAGGGCCAGATCAAGAACCTGACGGACTACGGCGCGTTCGTTGACCTTGGCGGCATCGACGGCCTGCTTCACGTCACGGACATGTCATGGGGACGTTTGCAGAACCCGGCTGAGCTGTTCCGCGTCGGCGAGAACGTGCAGGTCAAGGTCCTCAAGTTCGACAAAGACCGCGAGCGCGTCTCGCTCGGTTATAAGCAGCTCCAGCCCGACCCGTGGGAGAGCGTCGAGGAGCGTTACCCGTCGGCGCTGCGCCTGCAGGGCAAGATCGCCAGCGTCACCGACTACGGCGCGTTCATCGAGTTGGAGCCCGGCGTCGAGGGGCTCGTCCACGTCTCCGAGATGACGTGGTCGAAGCGCATGAAGCACCCCAGCAAGATCGTCAATGTGGGCGACACGGTGGACGTCGAAGTGCTCGGCGTGGACCCGAAAGCGCGGCGCATCAGCCTCGGCATGAAGCAGACGCAGCCGAACCCCTGGGAGTCTCTGAGGGATCGCTACCACATCGGCGACCGCGTCGCGGGGCGGGTGCGCAACCTGACGGACTTCGGCGCGTTCGTCGAGGTCGAAGACGGAGTGGACGGCCTCGTCCACGTCTCGGACATCTCGTGGAACAAGCGCATCAAGCACCCCGGCGAGGTCTTGAAGAAGGGTCAGGAGATCAACGCCGTCATCACCAACATCGACACGGAGAACCGTCGGCTCTCGCTCTCGATCAAGGACACCGAGCCGAGCGCGTGGGACAAGTTCATCAACGAGCACAAGCCGGGCGACATCGTCCACGGGCGCGTCACGCGCTTCGCCAACTTCGGCGCGTTCGTCGAGCTGGCCGAGGGGCTCGAAGGCCTGTGCCACGTCTCGGAGCTTTCCGACGACCGCGTGGAGAAGCCCGAGGACGCGGCGCAGATCGGGCAGGAGATGGACTTCCGCATCCTTCGCATCGAACAGGAGTCGAAGAAGATCGGACTCTCGGCCCGCGCCGCCAAGCACGACGAGCCGATTATGGACGCGAAGAGCTACACCAGCGACGTGGGCGGCGGCATGGCAAGTTTGGGTGAGCTGGCCGACTTCTTCCCCAGAAGGTCTGAGGAGCCGACTGCCGAAGCTTCCGCCGAGGATTCAGCAGAAGCTGTCGCCAAAGCCCCTGCCGCATCCCCGGACGTAGCTCCCGCCGAAGCTTCGGATGAAGCTCCCGCCGAAGTTTCCGTCGAATCATCTGGCGAAACCTCCGTCGAGTCGTCCAGCGAACCATCGGGCGAAGAGTCGGGCGAATCCGAGGGCGAAGTCAACAAGGTCTAGCGAGACGCTCAGTCGAAAGACGAAAGCCCCGCGCCCGCTCAGCTCTCGAAGCTGAATTCGGGCGCGGGGCTTTTTTTCGACAGTTCGCGGCGGATTGATTTGGCTCGCGAGGCGTCCGCCGCCGGGAGCCCTACAGCACTGCTAAACTGTTGGCTGCGCGGACGTTTTGCTCTTGCGGCGCGTTCGTGATTTCTGCTACCTTACAGCCCGTCCGTGTGTTTCCAGAAAATTCCGACCTGCCCTTTAAGATTCGGCGAAAGCCTTTTTACCCTGACCCCGTTGAGGTGAGAGCCACATGACGAAAGCAGAATTGGTGGAGGACGTCGCGCGCGCCGCCGAGCTGACCAAGAAGGACGCTGAGCGGCTGGTCGAGATCGTCTTCGAGAGCATCATCGACACGCTCAATCAGGGCGAGAAGATCGAGCTGCGCGGCTTCGGCAGCTTCCGCGTGCGCGAGCGCGGCGCGCGCCGCGGGCGAAATCCCAAGACCGGCGAACCCGTGGACATCCCGGCCAAGCGCGTGCCCTACTTCAAGCCGGGCAAGGAGCTGAAAGAGCTGATTAACGAAGAGCCTGACGCCGCCGCCTCGCCGAACACGTCGGAGACGCTGGAGCTTGACTTCAGACAGCCCGCGGGCGGGAACGAACCGGGTGGTGGCGGCTCGACGCCGCCCTTAATGTAGTCGGCGGAGTTTCGGAGCAGGCGGGCGGGCAAGGAAGAACGTGGACAGGCTCTACACACCATGGCGGTACGACTACATCAAGGGCACGAGCGGCGAAAAGACCGGGCACGGCACGTCCTGCGTCTTCTGTTCCCTGCGTGACCGCCCCGACCAAGACGAACAGACCTTCATCCTCCAACGCGCCCAACACAACTTCGTCGTCCTCAATATCTACCCCTACACCAGCGGCCACCTCATGATCGTCCCTTACGAGCACGCCGCCGAACTCTCCGACATCCCCAAAGAAACCTCCGACGAGCTGATGGACTTAGCCAAGCGCGCGCAATCCATCCTCCGCGACGTTTACCACCCCCACGGCTTCAACCTCGGCATCAACCTCGGACAGGCAGCCGGCGCGGGCGTCGCCGACCACCTCCATCTCCACATCCTCCCGCGCTGGTCTGGCGACTCCAACTTCATGACCACCGTCGGCGAAACGCGCGTCCTGCCTGAAGACCTCAAGACAACATTCAATAAATTAAAGGGAAGTTTTTAATCTCGGACATTTACCCGGCGCGTTCGCCGCAGAGCCTCGGACCACGGCTTTGTGACGCGAAGCTCTAGGCTTTCCCTTTGCCGGTCAGCGCCTCATCCTCGACTTCGCCGCCTTTGCTGATGGGAATTTCAGAGGGGCGTGTGTAGCTGACGCCGCGCTCTTCGCTGTCGAATTCGGCGTGGGGGAGTGTAGGTTGCGAGGGGTCGAGCGAGGGCGGGTTAAAGCCGGGGTAGTCAATGCGCGCGTGGTAGATGGCGACGAGCGAGATGATGATGGTCTCGCGGATTTTGGTCAGCCCGCGCAGGGTGATGTCGCACTCGTCGAGCTGGCCGTCGCTGACGATGGCGTCGAAGATTTTGCCGACGATGACGCGGATACTTTCGGGGTCGGGCCGAGAGAGCGAGCGCGCCGCCGCCTCGCACGAGTCGGCGAGCATCATGATGGCGGCCTCTTTGAACTGGGGCTTGGGGCCGGGGTAGCGGAACTCGGTTTCGTCCACCGTCTCGCCCTCGGGCGCTTCGGCCTGCGCCTTGCGCAGAAAGAAGTGGAGCGTGCGCGTGCCGTGGTGCTGTGGGATGAAGTCGGCGATCTGCGTGGGCAGGCCGATCTCGCGCGCGAGCTTGAGGCCGTAGGTGACGTGGCTCGTGATGATGCGCGCGCTCTGCGTGGGGCGCAGCCGGTCGTGCGCGTTATAGCCTTGCTGGTTCTCGACAAACATCTCGGGCGCGGCCAGCTTGCCGATGTCATGGTAGAGCGCGCCGATGCGCGCGAGCAGGGAGTTGGCTCCGATTGAGCGGCAGGCCTCTTCCGCCAGTTGCCCGACGGCGTGCGAGTGCTGGTTCGTGCCCGGCGCGCGCAGCGCGAGCTGGCCGAGGACGGGCAAATCGGCGTTCGACAACTCCAGAAGCTTGACGTCGGTGAGGATGCCGAAGAAGGACTCGTTAATCGGCAACAGGCCCGCCGTAAAGACGACCGTCAGGAGCCCGCCCGCGAGACCGCACGCGGCGGCCAAAAGTATTGCGTTGAGGGTCAGGGGCTTCTGCTCCGCGAGCATGACGGCGACGGCGAGCACGACGTTGACGAGCCCGACGACGAGACCCGCCTTCGTCACTGACTGGCGCTCGCGATAACGACCGATGCCGTAGATCGCCGCCGACGAAGAGACGAGCGCGAAGCACGTCATGAGCATCCCGTTCGGCGCGAGCAGTCCGGCGAAGATCGCCGTCAAGACCGCCGTGATGAGCGCCAGTTGCGTATCCACCAAAAGCGTGACGAGGAGCGCGGCGGCGGCGAAAGGAATGGCGAAGCCCCACAGCCCGGCGTCGTTTGTCGGCGCGTGCGTGGATTGGGCCGCGATGCCTTCGGCCACGGCGAAGCCCGCGCGCAGCAACGCCAGCTCGATGAGCACCGAGCTGGCGACGAGCGTGAAGCCGCGGACGGGCGAGAGCGGCAGCGTGGTAATCGTGCTTCGGTATTCGGTGAAGCGCCACGCCGCCCAGTAGATGGCACAGACGAAGATGAAGATGCCGAGGTAGAGCTGCGGGCGTCGCTCGGTATGGCTGTAGCCGCGGACGGCGGCGAACTGCCTGAGCATCTGCGGCGTCACGGTGTCGCCTGCGCGCGCCACGATCTGATTGCGCTTGAGGACGACGATGGCGGGCGGGACTGACTTCGCGGCTGCTCCGCGCGCCGCCTCCGTCGCCTCGCGGTTGAAAGAGATGGTCGGCTTGAGCAGCGGGAGCAGCGCCGAGGCCAGCGACTCCAACTCGGACTGTCTCCAGCCGGAAAGCTGCAGGATTCGACGTCGGAGATTCTCACGCGCGGCGGAGAGCGGAACGAAGCTGCTCTGCGAAACATTGGCTCCCGACTGTGCCCCGCCGCGCACCTCGACGGTCTGGCCCTCCGGCCTCACCTGCATCGCGTCGCGTTCGTCGTAGATGTGGCCGCCGCCGTGCTCTCGCAGCAGGCGCGAGAGAGTCTCGAGCGCGCCGGGGTCGAAGCGGTGCGCGACGACCGCGCGCGCGATGGCCTGCCTGTCCGCGCCCGCGCCCGTCCACACCAGTTCGCTACGTTCAAGCTGCGTGTTCGCGTTGCCGTTCGTGTTGACCGCGCCCGTGCTGCGGGCCTCCGCCTGTCGCTTCAGCGTCTCCCACGAGACGCGAAAATTCTGCACGGCGCTCTCGGTCTGCGTCGGGTCGAAGTCCCAGACGGGCGGGGTGTTGCTCTGTGCGGCCTCGCGTCGGTGCTCGGTCTCGCGTGCGTCTTCGGAGGTGATGTCGGCGGGGGCGACCACGTCGGCGCGCACGACATCGCCCTCCTGATAGGCTTCGGCGGCGGGCATCGCCGAGCGCGTGCGCGCGAGCAGCAGGGTGCTCAGGAGGGCGAGCACGAAGAAGCCGAGGAGGAAGCGCGTGGTTGGGCGGAACCAGTTGAAGGGACGGGCGGCGACGCGCGCGAGCTGTTTGCGCGCATCGGTGAGTGGAGAGGAGAAACGGGGGCGTCGTCCGTGTTGTTTCATGGTGGAGAGGTTTTAGTGTGCAACCGCCTCGGCCTCGTCGGTCTCTGGCTCGACCGTTTCAGCCTCATCAGTTTCCCCCTCTTCGGCGCTCTCCGCATCGGACTGCTGGTGCGCGCCGGGGTGCATCAGGTTGCGCGCGAGGAGTTCGCCGACGCGCTCGATGACGGGGCGCAGCGTCGCGGGGTCGAGCGCCGAGACGGCAAGGCACTCGCGCGCGCCGCCCTGCGTGGTCAACCGCAGGACGGCTTCGAGGTCTTCGGGCGCGAAGAGGTCGGCCTTGTTGAGGACGACGAGGCGCGGGATGTCGGTGTGGCCGAGGTCGCTCAGAATCCTCTCGACGGATTCGAGCTGTTGCTGCCAGCGCGGGTTCGAGGCGTCAACCAGATGAATAAGCACGTCGCTGTCGTCAATTTCTTCGAGCGTGGCGCGGAACGCGGCGATGAGGTCGGGCGGCAGGTCACGGATGAAGCCGACCGTGTCGTTGATGATGACTTCGTGCTCGCGCGGCAGGCGCAGGCGGCGCGAGGTCGGGTCGAGCGTGGCGAACATGCGCTGCTCGGCCAGCACCTCGCTCGACGTGAGCGTGTTGAGGAGCGTGGACTTGCCCGCGTTCGTGTAGCCGACGATGGAGATGATCGGGAGCTCGCGGCGCGCACGGCCTTTGCGGCGCTGCTGGCGGCGCTGGCGCTGCGACTCGATCTCTTTTTCGAGCCGGTTGATGCGGTCGCGCACGCGGCGGCGGTCGGTCTCTAATTTCGTTTCGCCGGGGCCGCGCCCGCCGATGCCGCCCGCGAGACGAGAGAAGGCCGAGTCGTGACCGGCGATGAGCCGCGGCAGGAGGTAGCGGAGCTGCGCCAGCTCGACCTGAATCTTGCCCTCGCTCGTCTGCGCGCGCTGCGCGAAGATGTCGAGGATGAGCTGCGCGCGGTCAATGACCTTGAGGTCGGTGGCCTCGGAAATCGAGCGCACCTGCGCCGGGGAAAGCTCGCGGTCAAAGACGATCAAATCCGCGCCGACGCGGAGCGCGCGCACGAGCACCTCGTCGAGCTTGCCCTTGCCGAGCACCGTGCGCGGATCGACGGCCTGCCGGCGCTGGACGATTTCGTTGAGCACGACGATCCCCGCGGAGGCCGCCAGCTCGCGCAGCTCGGCCATAGATTCTTCGGCCTCCGAGAGCGACGCGGTCGTAATGCCGACGAGGATGGCGCGGTCGCGCACGGTCGCGCGGCGTCCCGCGCGGCGAGTGCGCGCCATCTCCTCTTCGAGCGAATCTATCAACTCCAGAAAATCCACGTCGAGCTGCGAAGGGACGCTCGCTTCGATGAAGGCGTAAGGCGTCTCGTCGGCCCCTTCGACCTCGTCGGGCGTCGAGGGCAGGAGATGCGCGCTGCGCACCCTGCCGGGGATGCCCGTCCGCTCGTCCACGTCCACGGCGACCATCAGGTCGAGCCTGAGGAGCGCGAGGTCGTTGAGGTCGTCCTGCGTCAACTCCTCGCCGCGCAGGTGCGTGTGGACGGCGCGCAGGCCGCGGAAGCGGTCTTCGGCCACGCGCGTCCGCTTCAGGTCGGGCCATTCGATGCGGCGCGCGTCGCCGACCACCACGAACTCGACATAACCCTTGCGGTCTATGAGCGCCCCGATCTGCCGACGCGTCTCGTGCGAGAGTTCCGAAAGCTGGCGGGCGAACTCCGGGGTCACGATCTGCTGCGGCGTGATGCGACGCGAGTAAAGCTTCTCGATGCGCCGGAGCTGATTCGGTTTCAACCCCTGCGTGTTTCCGTGTACTTGACTGATCTTCTTATCCTCCCCAAAAAAGCCCGCGCCCTAAAGCCCGCAAGACGAAACGCACCGTAGACAGGCGGAAGTCTGTCCGGTCGGGTCTGTCTTCAGATACAAGTTAGAGAAAGAGGGAAGCGAGCGGTAAGAATCGGACGCCGTCTGGAACCCTTCGATGTTGCTCTCTGCGCGAACACTTCGACTTGAAGGCTTGAGCACCTGCGGCCCTTCGGCGGGCGCAACGAATACCTTAAAAACTTGGGCGCATTATAGCACAGCGCGCGCAACGGCAAGTACCGAAAGTCTATCCCCACCGCCGGGCTTCCGCATGAAGAGCACGGCGCGCAATTGGAGCACTCAATAGACAGCCTTAACGCGCCCGTCGTATGATGGATTCAACCGTCGCCAGAGAGTCGGAAGCAGAGTGTGAAATCTTGGATTTGGGATTTCAAATCTGGGATTTCAGATTCATTTCCACGTCGGCGCGCGGCGGTATTCGGGCAGAGACCTCTTGGAGAGCTGTGATGTTGAGAGAGCAGATCGTGCGGGTTGTTCCGGCGGCGGCGATCCCGGGCGGCGAAGTGGCAATCGAGTGCGAGGGTTTCGACACGAGCAGCCTGCGTGAGTGCCGCGCATTGTTCGGCGGCGCGGCGGCGCACCTTGTCGGCCTGAGCCCGAGTCGCGTGCTGGCGATTGTGCCGGAGGAGTTGGAGGGGGGCGAAACGGAAGTCATTCTCGAAAGCGCCGACGGGCGGCGGAGCAACCCGGCGCGCGTCGTCGTCGGCAGGAAGCTCGCCGAAGACCTGCACATCGTCGCCAACCCGGCCTTCGATCCGGACGACGGCTCGCTCTACGTGACGCGCTCCGGGTCGCGCGGCCAGCGCGTGCCGGTCTCGATTTTTCGCGTCGAGGCTGGCGGCGAGTTGATGAGTCTCAACGGCGAGATCGCGAACCCGACCGGCATCGCCTTCGACAGTCTGGGACAGATGTTCGTCACGAGCCGTTTGGACGGAACCGTCTACCGCTTCACGCCCTTCCACGAAGTCGTCCCCTTCGCGCGCAACCTCGGTGTCGCCACAGGAATCGCCTTCGACCGCGTGGGACGCATGTATGTCGGCGACCGGACGGGCAACATCCACCGCGTCAACGGCGTCGGCGAAGCCGACGTCTGGGCGCTGCTCGAACCTTCGGTCGCCGCTTATCATCTGGCCTTCGGCCCCGACGACCGGCTCTACGTGACCGGCCCCACGGTGTCGAGCTTCGAGGCCGTGCACCGCATCGACGAGGATGGGCGCGCGAGCGTCTTCTTCCGTGGCTTAGGCCGCCCGCAGGGTCTGGCCTTCGACCACGAGGGCTTCCTCTACGTCGCCGCCAGCTACCGCGGGCGTCGGGGCATCATCCGCATCTCGCCTGAGGGCAGCGACGCGGCGCTGGCCGTGGCCGGGATGAACGTCGTCGGCCTCGCCTTCAGCACGGCGGGCGACATGGTCGTCGCCACCAACGAGGCCGTCTACAGTCTGCCGCTCGGCATCGCGGGGACGTTGCTGAGATAGCTAATAGCTAATAGCTGTGAGCTTTCAGCTAAAACCTCTTTCCGAGGCGTGCCCGCTTCATCGAAGCTGAGAGCCTTTGTTAGAAACAAAAAGCTGAAAGCCAATAGCTCATAGCTCATAGCTGTTTTTGACACCCCGAAACCCGCATGCTACTTTTGCTGGCTTCGCGTGGCCCTCATTTTCGTCGAGAATAATGGCGACGCATGTTTCTTAGAGTATAGGTGTAATGGCTGATTTTCAGGTCGGACAGTTAATTATTTACATCGTGGTGCTGCTTTTGGCGATCTCCGCGCACGAGGCGGCGCACGCGTGGATGTCGTACAAGTTCGGCGACGACACGGCATACCTGCTCGGGCGCGTGACGCTCAACCCGGTGGCGCACACCGACCCCATCGGGACTCTTTTGATCCCGATCATCAGCTTCATCGCGGCCAGCGCGGGGTCGGCGATCCCGCTCATCGGCTGGGGCAAACCGACGCCCGTCAACCCCCTGCGCTGGCGGGACAAAGACAGGGCGAACGTGATGGTCTCGCTCGCGGGCATCATGGCGAATACGGCCATCGCCATCGGCGCGCTTCTGATTATAAAAACCTTGCAGGCCACCGGGCTTTTCAGCACCAGCGAGCAACTTGCCCAGACCGGGTCGCTCCTGATGGGGACGATGTCGCCAAACTTCGCCGAGCCCGTGGCCATTCTGCTCTACATGGCGCTGGTGATGAACGCCTCGCTGGCCGTCTTTAACCTGATGCCGTTTCCGCCGCTCGACGGGAGTAAGGTGCTGGAGACGTTTCTGCCGGCCAGCATGCAGCCCGTGCTCGCGACGCTCGAACAGTACGGCTACCTGATCCTGATGGCCGCCGTCTACTTCGGACTCTTCCGCCTCATCTTTACCCCGGTTGATATTCTGATAGACATCCTGTTGAGGCTCTGAAGCAGTACGGCGCGCGGCGCGTCTTTGTGTTGAAAGAAGTCTGATTCATGCCCAAGCGAATTTTCAGCGGCGCGCAGCCGACCGGCAACCTGCACATCGGGAACTACCTCGGCGCGCTGCGCAACTGGGTGGCCTTGCAGCAGGAGTACGAGAGCCTCTACTGCGTCGTCAACCTGCACGCCGTCACCGTCCCGCAGGACCCGAAGGCGCTCGCGGCGAAGACTTTGGAGGTGGCGCGCGTCTACCTCGCCGCCGGAATAGACCCGAAGGTCTCGACCATCTTCGTCCAGTCGGACGTGCCCGAGCACGCGGAGCTGGCTTGGATTCTCAACTGCGTGGTGCGCATCTCCGAGCTGGAGCGCATGACGCAATTCAAGGATAAGGCCAGGAAGCAGCGCGAGAATGTGCTGGCGGGCTTGCTCACGTATCCGGCGCTGATGGCCGCCGACATCCTGCTCTACCAGACCGACCTCGTGCCCGTCGGCCACGACCAGAAGCAGCACCTCGAAATCACGCGCGACATCGCCGAGCGCTTCAACCGCGACTTCGGCGAGACGTTCCGCGTGCCCGACGCCTTCATCCCGAAGGTCGGCGCGAAGATCATGGCGCTCGACGACGCCTCGAAGAAGATGTCGAAGTCTGACGAGAACATAAACGGCAGCATCACGCTCGTGGACGATGCCGACACCATCCGCCGCAAGTTCAAGCGCGCCGTCACCGACTCCGGCACCGAGATTCGCTTCGACGAGGCGCGGCCCGCGATCACGAACATGCTCTCCATCTTTCATCTCCTGACGGGCAAAGAGCCTTCGGAGGTCGAGGCGCACTTCGAGGGCAAGGGCTACGCGCAGCTCAAGTCGGAGCTGGCCGACGTGACGATAGAATTCCTCCGCCCGTTTCAGGAGCGGATGCGCGCCATCTCGGACGAAGAGCTGGGGCGCATCCTCTCGGACGGCAGAGACAAGGCGCGCGAGATCGCGCGCGCGACCATGCGCGAGGTCAAAGAGCGCATGGGAATCGTGGGGGCGTAAAAAAACATTGTCGAGCGAACCGCAGGAGACAGCGAAGCCGACCGAGGAGGGGACGGTCGCGACCGCCGCCGAGGGCGGGCCGATTAACGTCACCGGCTCGGAGCCGGAGATTTCGGAGTCGCGTGAGGGCGAAGAGCTGAAGCTCGTGCTCGGCGAGTTCGCCGGCCCGCTCGACCTTCTGCTCTATCTCATCCGGCAGGAGCAGGTCAGCATCTACGACATCCCGATTGCGCGCATCTCGAACGAGTACCTCCGCTACCTCCGCCTGATGCAGAGCATGGACATCACGGTCGCGAGCGACTTTCTCGTGATGGCCGCGACGCTGATTGAGATCAAGTCGCGCCAGCTTCTGCCGCAAGACCCTTCGGCGGCTGGCGAAGAGCTGGCGGCGGACGACCCGCGCCGCGAACTGATCGACCGGCTTTTGGAGCACCAGAAGTACAAGGCCGCCGCCGAGATTCTGTGGTCGCGTGCGACGGTCGAGCGTGCGGTCTACACGCGCGCCACGCTGGAGACGGACAAGAACAACCCCGAGATCGCGGCTGGCGCGTTCGACCTCTTGCGCGTCTTTCAGGAAATACTCGCGCGGCGCAAAGAAGAAGTGCTGATGGAGATCGAGCGCGAGGAGGTCACGATGGCCGAGATGCTCGAACGACTCCGCAACATGATCTTCTCGAAGGGCGAGCTGAACCTGCGGGAGTTCTTCGAGCGGGCCGCGACGCGGCGCGAGCTGGTGCTCGCCTTCCTCTCCGTGCTCGAACTCGTCCGCACCACCGAGATCAAACTTTTCCAGACGCAGACCTTCGGCGACATCGTCGCGCGCGTCGGGGGCTAGGGGCCCCAACATTCACAAGATGAGCAAACGCAGCAGAAAAAAGAGTTCGCAGGAGTCGCCGGAGACACACGCGGGGGAAGCCGTCGAAGTCCTTGCCTCCGAGTTGTCGGGCATCGCGGCTGACGTAGAGCTGACTTCGCGGGGCGGCGACGGCGGGGCCGCGCCCGGTCAAGAAGCCGCGGGCGATGCGGAGTCGAGAGCCGCCGCCGCAGCAGAAGATCAAAAAGGCTTCCGGATAGGCGACGGGACGGGCGCGGACGACATTTCCCTCGGCGGCGACGGGCCGGACGAATTCGCCGACGAGAATGTTTTAGACGCCGAAGACTCGGACGAAGACGGGGAGGACGAGGAAGATAGCGAGGTCGCCATCTTCGACGCCGACGCCGAGGACGCGGCGGAAGAATTCGCGCGGCGTCGAGCGGAAGCGCAAGAAGCAGGCGTGGGCGAGGCGACGGACGACGAGGTCGCGCCGGGTGGACAGCCGCGCGAGTTGGCCGAGCTGATGGCGATCTGCGAGGCGCTCATCTTCGTCTCGGAAGAGCCGCTGCCCTCGAAGACGATGGCCGACGTGCTGCGCGAAGACAGGGGCTGGGTGCAGGTGGCGGTCGAGTCTCTGGCGAAGGAGTTCAACGAGCGCAACAGCGGTCTCATGCTGCGCGAGGTGGCGGGCGGGTGGCAGATCGCGACGCGCCCCGAGCACCACGAGCACGTCCGCGCCTACCTCAAGTCGAAACCGAGCGCCAAGCTCTCGCTCCCCGCGCTCGAAACGCTCGCCGTCATCGCCTACAAGCAGCCCGTCACCGTTCCCGAGATTCTGGAAATCCGCGGCGTCCAGTCATCCTCGGCCATCAAGACGCTCCTCGACAAGCGCCTCATCGTCGCCAAGGGCCGCAAGGAAACGGTCGGTCGCCCGATGATGTACGGCACGTCGAAAGACTTCCTCCTTCAATTCGGCCTCAAGGATGTGGGCGAGCTGCCGAGCATCGAGGACTTCGAGGACTTGGCCGCCGGAGAAACTTAAAACCAGTAAGCAGTAAGCGGTAAGCAGTGAGCAGTAAGCAAACTAAAGCAACCTGACTGCCTTCTGCTCACTGCTCACTGCTTACTGCTTACTGCTTACTGCTTATCGCTTTATGGAAACACGACTTCAAAAATTGATTGCCGACGCGGGCATTGCCTCGCGCCGCCACGCCGAAGAGCTGATCGCGGCGGGCGAAGTGACCGTCAACGGCAAGGTCATTACCGAACTCGGCACGAAGGCCGACCCCGAGCGCGACCACATCAAGGTGCGTGGGAAGTTGATTAACCGGCAGCTCGCGGCGCGCGAGAACGTCTACGTTCTGCTGAACAAGCCGCGGGGATTTTTGACGAGCCTCTCCGACCCGGAGAACCGCCCGCTCATCACCGAACTCTTCCCGCCCGCGCTCGGTCGCCTGCATCCGGTCGGTCGCCTCGACTTCAACACCGAGGGGCTTCTGATTATGACGAACGACGGCGAGCTCACGAACTACGTCACGGCGGCGCGCAACCACGTGCGCAAAGTCTACGAGGCGAAGGTCAAGGGCGTGCCCTCAGAAGACCAGATCGAGCGTCTGCGGCGCGGCATCCGCCTCGAAGACGGGACGCGCACGGCCCCCGCCGAGGTCAAGAGCACCGGCTACACGGCTACCAACGCATGGTTCGAGGTCGTGCTCTTCGAGGGACGCAACCAGCAAATCCGCCGCATGTTCGACGCCGTCGGCCATTCGGTCTTGAAACTGAAGCGCGTCCGCATCGGCCACGTCACGAACGAGGGGCTGCCGCTCGGCCACTGGCGATACCTGACGCCCGAGGAAGTTGCGCGGCTCAAGGGCGGGCCCAAGAAGGGAGCCGTCAGGGGGCGGCAGAAGAGCGCCGGAAAGTCATCGAAAGAGGTGGCCGGCAAACCTTTGGCAAAGGCCGACGGCGCGGCGTCGAAAAAGCCCGCGCGCAAGGCGGCGGCGAAGCGCGGCACGGTTCGGGGAGCGAGTAAGATAAAACGATGAATGATGAATGATGAATGATGAATAAGGAGCAGGACTGCAATTCATTCATCATTCATCATTCATCATTCATCATTCATCGTTTCGGGGGGCATCATGGATTTCGATCTCAACGAAGAGCAGCGGCAGGTCAAACAGAGCGTGCGCGAGTTCGCCGAAGCGGAGATCAAGCCGCACGTCCGCGAGTGGGACGAGGCGCAGCACTTCCCTTCGGAGCTGCTGCCGAAGCTGGCCGAGCTGGGGCTGATGGGCGTTATTTTCCCCGAGCAGTACGGCGGCGCGGGGATGGGCTACGTCGAATACGTCGCCATCATCGAGGAGCTGTCGCGCGTGGACGGCTCGGTCGGCATCTCCGTGGCCGCGCACAACTCGCTCTGCTCGAACCACATTTTCATGTTCGGGACCGAAGAGCAGAAGCAGAAGTACCTCGTGCCGCTTGCGCGCGGCGAGCGGCTCGGCGCGTGGGGACTGACCGAACCGGGAGCGGGCTCGGACGCTTCGGGCACACGCACGACCGCCGTCAAGAAGAACGGCGGGGGGGGAATTTCATCACGCACGCCATCCACGGCGACACGTGCGTGGCCGTCGCCTCGACCGACCGCGCGATGCGCTCGAAGGGCATCACGGCCTTCATCTTCGAGAAGGGGACGCCCGGGTTCATGCCCGGCAAGAAAGAGGACAAGCTGGGGCTGCGCGCGTCGGAAACGGCGAGCGTCATCTTCGAGGATTGCTTCATCCCGGACGCTAATCGCCTCGGCCCCGAGGGGCTCGGATTCATTCAGGCGATGCAGATTCTCGACGGCGGTCGCATCTCGATTGCCGCGCTCGCCGTCGGGATCGCACAGGGCGCGTATGAATCGGCGCTCAAATACTCGAAGGAGCGCAAGCAGTTCGGCAAGGCCATCTCGGAGTTTCAGGCCATCCAGTTCAAGCTCGCCGACATGGCAACGCAGCTCGACGCGGCGCGGCTCCTGACCTACCGCGCGGCGGCCATGAAGGACAAGGGGCGGAAGGTTTCCAAGGAGTCGGCGATGGCGAAGCTCTTCGCCTCGGAGATCGGCGTCAAGGTCTGCGAGGAGGCCATCCAGATTCACGGCGGCTATGGCTACACGAAGGACTATCCGCCCGAAAAATACTGGCGCGACTCGAAGCTCTGCACCATCGGCGAGGGAACGTCCGAAATCCAGCGACTCGTCATCGCGAAACAGATACTCAGCAGCACTTAAAAGTCTTGAGTCTGGAGTTCGGAGTCTGGAGCAGGAAGCTGTCTTTGACTCCTGACTCTAAACTCCGAACTCTCTCAATGAATACGCCGGAAGTCGAAAAAATTTTGAGGGGCGAGCCGCGCGCGGTGGCTCGCGCCATCTCGACGGTCGAGGACGGCGCGGCGGGCGCGTCCGCTTTGATGAAGGCCGTCTTCCCGCACACGGGCCGTGGACTGGTGGTCGGCATCACGGGCTCGCCGGGCGCGGGCAAGTCCACGCTGGTGGATAAGCTCGCCTCGCTCTACCGGCAGCGCGGCGAGCGCGTCGGCATTGTGGCCGTAGACCCTTCGAGCCCGTTTTCCGGCGGGGCCATCTTAGGCGACCGTATTCGCATGCAGACGCTCGGCCTCGACCCCGGCGTCTTCATCCGCTCGATGGCGACGCGCGGCAACCTCGGCGGGCTCGCGCGCGCGACCGTGGACGCGGTGGCAATTCTCGACGCCGCCGGGTATCAAAAGATCATCGTCGAAACGGTCGGCGTCGGGCAGGACGAGGTCGAGATCGTCAAGACGGCCGACGTCTCGGTGGTCGTGCTCGTGCCCGGCATGGGCGACGACATTCAGGCCATCAAGGCGGGCATCATGGAGATCGGCGACGTCTTCGTCATCAACAAGGCCGACCGCGACGGCGTGCTCCGCACGGAGAAAGAGCTGGAGGCTTTGCTCTCGCTCGCGCACCGCCCCGACATGTGGACGCCGCCGATTGTCAAAACCGTGGCGACTGAGAGCAAGGGCATCGAGGAGCTGGCGCTGGCCGTCGAGAGCTATCAAGAGTTTCAGAAGGGGGCCGAGGGAGCGCGCACGCGGCGCGCGGCGGTCGCACACTGGCGACTGCTCGAACTCCTGCGCGAGCGTCTGCTCGCACGCGCGCTCGAAGCGGAGGGCGCGCGTGCGAAGCTCGAAGCGCTCGCCTCCGAGGTGGCTGACAAGCGCCGCGACCCCTACACGGCGGTCGAGGAGTTTATCAACTCCGGGGCCGGCGGCGACGTGGGGGGCGATTGAAATCGGGAGGGGCGGGCAGTCTTTCCGCCCCTTCCGGCATCTCAAACCTTCGGCGCAGCCAGTACGCATTCACGAACATGAAAATCGAACACATCGGAATCGCCACGCGGAGTCTGGACGAAGCTCTCCTGTTCTGGCGCGACGCGCTGGGGCTCGAAGTCGTGCACACGGAGGTCGTCGAGGAGCAGGGCGTGCGCGTCGCCCTGCTGCCGGTGGGCGAGCCGAGAATCGAGCTGTTGGAGCCGACGCACGAAGGCTCTCCGGTGGCGAAGTTTCTGGAAAAGCGCGGCGCGGGAATTCACCACGTCGCGGTGCGCGTCGCAGATATCCGCGCCTCGCTCCAGCGTCTCAAGGGACAGGGCGCGCGCCTCATTGACGAGAGCCCACGCGTCGGCGCGGGCGGCTGTCTGGTGGCATTCGTTCACCCGCAGTCGGCGGGCGGAGTTCTGCTCGAACTGGTCGAGCACACACCTTCGTCCACTCAAGGGTAGGAAACAGAAAGGGAGTAGGTTTGTTCTTCAAGAAGATTTTCCTCGCGGCGCTTGTCGTCGTCTTCGCGCTTCACACAGCCATCTTCGCGCAGAGGCCGGCGGCGGCACGACCCGCCCCGCGTCCCGCCCCCGTTGCAAATTCTCAGGGCGGCGGCGGCATCAGCCTCACACCACGGGACATGGCACTGCTCGTAGAAGGTTTGGGGTTCCCCGAGGAAGTGCGCGCGCGGCTCGCGTCGGACGGGGCGGAGCGTAAGGCTTTCGCCGGTGACATCAGGCAGATGCTCGCCGTCGCCGAAGAGGCGAAGGCCAAAGGGCTCGCCGCGCGTCCCGACCTCGCGTTGCAGCTGGAGCTTTCGCGCGCCTTCGTCATCTCGCAGGCGTATTTCAAGAGGCGGCAGGACGAGGGGGCGAGCACGCCCGAACAGGTAGTCACGCAGGCCCAGATAGACGCATACGTCAAAGAGCCGGGGCAGGACAAGCAGTTCGAGGCTTTCCTCGAAGACTATCGGAAGAACCGACCGAATAAAGACGCGCCCATCAGCAAAGAGCAGCGCGCGGAGTTGCAACAGCACTGGGGGCGCGTGATGGTCGGGAGGCGCAAGGGCGTCGCCACCGGCGTTCACCGCGAGCGCAAGACCGAACTCGTCGTCATGCTGCAACAGGCGCGGCTCCTCGCGGGAGCCTACTCGAAGGAACTGAGCCCGCGCTTCAAGGCGACCGAGGCGGAGGTGGGCGCGTACATCTCAAGCCACCCCGAGTTCGACACCAGAGAGTCGCGCGCAAAGATCGAGGCGCTCCTCAAGCGCGCTCGCGCGGGCGAGGACTTCGCGGCGCTCGCGCGTGAATTCTCCACCGACCCCGGAAGCCGCGAGAGCGGCGGCGACCTCGGTTGGTTCGGGCGCGGGGTCATGGTCAAGGCGTTCGAGGACGCCGCCTTCAAGCTCAAGGTGGGCGAGGTGAGCGAAGTCTTCGAGTCGCCGTTCGGCTTCCACATCGTCAAGCTTGAAGAGCGGCGCGCGCAAGGCGAGGCGGGCGCGGGCGAGCAGGTGCGCGCGCGCCACATTCTGCTTCGGTTCAACTCGCAACCGCGCAAGTCGGGCGCGCAGCCGCAGACGCCGCACGATGAGGCACAGAGCGCAGTCGAGGCGGAAAAGCGCGGACGCATCCTCGACGAAATCGTCGCGCGCCGTCGCGTCGTCGTCCCCGACGATTATCCGGTCGAGTTGTCGTTGACAACGCCCGCCGGCGGTGGCGCCCCGGCCAAAAGCATCGGCGCGTCCGCGGGAGCGCGGGGCTCGACGATGCCTGCTGCCGGGAAGGCGAAACCTCGCACGCGCGCCCCCTCGGCCAAGCCGAAGAGAAGACCTGCGCGGCGCTCGAACGACTAAAGACCGACGAGCGGGCAGCCCCTTGATTTTAAGAGGTAGGCCGCCCACGGGAAGGCAGAGCCCCGCACACTTGAGGCGGCGTGATGGACGAAGGCTGACTATTTAAACTCCTCTTTGGACGGCCAACGCACCACTGTGCGGCGCTCGCCGGAGTGCAAGTGAGCCGGTTTTTATGTATCTTAACGGGCTGTCCCACCGCGCTTGACCCGTCCCGTCTGGGTTGCAGGGCGATTTTTTGAAAATCGAGAAAGGAAGAGAACTAAACTTGAAGGCTACTACCAAAGCGATTATCGCAGCCGCCGTCGCCGTCGTCGCCGCCTGCGGGCTGATTTTCTGGCAGGCCAAGTACGGGGGGGCGCACAGCGCGAACCTCACGCCCGAAGACATGGCGCTCATCGCCGAAGGCCTCTCGCCGCGCGAGCGCGCGCGGCTGGCCGAAGACCCCGAGGCGCGTAAGAAGCTTGCCGAAGACATCCGGCAGATGCTTGCGCTCGCCGAAGAGGCGAAGTCCAAAGGCGTCGGTGACCGCCCCGAGGTCAAGCGCCAGATGGAGGTGATGAAGAGCTTCGTCATCGCCAGCCTCTACGCCCTCAAGCAGCGCGAGGGCGGCGGAGCGCCTCCGACGCAGCAGCCCTACACGAAGGAAGAGACGGACGGCTACCTCAAGGAGTCGGGCAGGGAAGAGGAGTTTACGCAGTTCGTCAGCGACGCGCAGAAGACGGGCCTCATCCCGGAGGGCGAAGTGCCCGAGGCGCAGAAGTCGCAGCTCAAGGAGCAGTGGGCGGCCATTCAGGTTCTGGCGCGCAAAGGCTCCGCCGCCGGGCTCGATAAAGACCGCAAGGCGCAGTTGCAGATCCGCCTCCAGCAGGCGCGCGTGATGGCTTCGATGTACTCGGACGAGATGGCGAAGAATCTCAAGCCTTCCGACGAGGAGGTCGCCGAGAAGCTGACGGCGGCGCGGCGCGAGGCCGAAGACGTTCTCAAGCGCGCGCGCGCCGGCGAGAACTTCGAGGAGCTGGCTAAACAGTTCTCGGACGAGCCGGGCGCGAAAGCCGGCGGGGGCGAGCTGCCATGGTTCGGGCGCGCTGTGGTGGGGCAACCCGGTGGGATGGTCAAGCCTTTCGAGGACGCGGCCTTCGCCCTCAAGGACGGCGAGGTCAGCGACATCGTCGAGACGGATTTCGGCTTTCACATCATCAAGGCCGAGGGCCGACGCACGGACAAGGGGCCTGACGGACAGCCGCAGGAGCAGATTCACGTCCGGCACGTCCTGATTCAACCCGAGATGCCCGAGGCGAATCCCTTCGCACCTTCGCGCAAGCCGGTCAAAGATCAGTTGAAGGACGCCATCGTTGCGGAGAAGCAGGAGAGGCTGATCAAGGAGATCGTTAGCCGCTCGCACGTCAAAGTTCCGGACGAGTTCGTCGTCAAGGCCCCGGAACAGCCGCCCGCCGCGCCCTTCTCTCCGCACGGCGGGGCCGAAGGGCCGCCCGCCCCGTCCGCCGGGAGCCCCGGAGAGCAGGCGCTCCCGCCCGAGCCCGACGCGCAGCCCAAAGGCGGCGGCGCGAAGCCGAAGCCCGCGGCCCCGGCGAAGAAGAACTAGCGCCCGCGAGGAGGCGCGCCCGCGAGGGAGGCGGCGACGGTCAGGTGCAGTTCGGAGACTACCGCGTGGAGATCGTGCCCGACGCCGAGTTCCGTCTGGACGGCGGCGCGATGTTCGGCGTCGTCCCGCGCACGCTCTGGTCGCGCGTCTCAGCGCCTGACGAAGAGAACCGCGTGCGGCTGACGACTAACTGCCTCTACGTCGAGGCCGGCGGCGAGCGCGTCCTCGTCGAGACCGGCCTCGGCGACAAGTGGTCTGAGAAGCAGGCCGAGATGTACGGCATCGAGCGTCGCCGCTCCTTAGGCGAGAGCCTGCTCGCCCTCACGGGATGCGCGCCGGAGGATGTCACCGTGGTGGTCAACACGCACCTCCACTTTGACCATGCGGGCGGCAATACCCTGCTCGACGAACGAGGCCGCCCCGCGCCGGCTTTCCCGAACGCGCGCTACTTTGTTTCGCGCGAGGAGTACGAGCACGCCGAAGCGCCGCACGAGCGCGACCGCGCCAGCTACCTGCCGGAGAACTGGCGACCGCTTCACGCGAGCGGCCAGCTCGAATTGAAGCCCGCTGACTATGAAGTCGTGCCGGGCCTGTCGTTGGAGACCGTAGCCGGCCACTCGCGCACGATGCAGTGCGTGCGTCTGGAGCGCGGCGGGCGGACGCTCTACGGTTTCGCCGACCTCGTGCCGACGCGCGCGCACATCGCGCTCCCGTGGATCATGGGCTACGACCTGTTCCCTGTAGAGACGCTCGAAGCCAAGCGGCGTCTGCTTCCGCAAGCCGCGCGCGAAGGCTGGCTCTGCCTCTTCTACCATGATGCGGACGCGCCGCTCTGCCGCCTCGTCGAGGAAGAAGGGAAGCTGCGCGCGGTCGGCTCCGAGGAGTCGCAGGACGGATTTATTCCCGGCGAGTAGTTCTGAATTTTATCCTGTAGGTAAATCACTGAAATCATGACGACAGCCAGCATAGGCATCATCGGCGGCAGCGGTCTCTACCAGATGCCCGAACTCACAGAGGTCGAAGAGATACGCGTCGAGACGCCGTTCGGCGACCCTTCTGACGCCTTCATCGTCGGCACGCTCGAAGGCACGCGCGTGGCCTTCCTGCCGCGCCACGGGCGGGGGCACCGGCTGCTCCCGACCGAGCTTCCTTTCCGCGCCAACATCTATGCGATGAAAGCGCTCGGCGTCGAGCGCATCCTCTCGGCCTCGGCGGTCGGCTCGCTGCAGGAGCAGTACGCGCCGCTCGACATGGTCATTCCCGGACAATTCTTCGACCGCACGCGCGCGCGCGCACAAGAGTCCACATTCTTCGGCGAAGGCATCGTCGCGCACGTCACGTTCGCGCACCCGGTCTGCGAATCGCTCGGCGACGTGCTCGAACAGTCGTGCGGCGCGGCGGAAGTGAAAGTCCACCGCGGCGGGACGTACCTTTGCATGGAGGGGCCTGCGTTCTCGACCAAAGCGGAGTCCAACGTCTATCGCTCGTGGGGCATGGATGTCATCGGCATGACGAATTTGCAGGAGGCGAAGCTCGCGCGCGAGGCGGAAATCTGCTATGCGACGCTGGCGCTCGTCACCGACTACGACTGCTGGCACGAGGATCACGACGCCGTCTCGGTCGAGACGGTCGTCGAATACCTCAACAAGAACGTCCGCAACGCGCAGGCCATCATGCGCGAGGCCGTCAAGAGCCTGAGCGCGGCGCAGCGCGCCTGCGAATGCGGCTCGGCGCTGAAGAGTGCCATCTTCACGCCGCAAGAGTTGTGGCCCGAGGCGACAACGAAAAAGCTCGATGCCATCATCAAAAAGTACAGGAAGCCGTGACAGGTAAACCGTGACAGGTGACAGGAGAAAGACAGGTTTTTCAATCCTGTCACCTGTCACGGTTTACCTGCCACGCAAAGAAGAGGTGTGAAGATGAAGAAATACTTACTCATGTTGTGCGGCATCGCGCTGGCGTCGGCCTGCGCCGCGTCGCCCGCGCTGGCGCAGACGGGGACGGTCGCGAAAGGCCCGGACCCCTCGGTCGTCAAGGACGACGACGCCGAGAAGAGCGCGAAGCACGAGCTTGAAGTCGCGCGTCACTACTTTAAGATGAAGAAGGCGTATTTCGCGGCGTACAAGCGCACCAACGAGCTGATCGCCGGCTACCCCGAATTCTCGCGGCTCGACGAGGTGCTCTACATCGCCGGGATGAGCGGCCTCTACCTCTCCGAGGGGAAGGGCAAGCAGGGCCCGCCGAAGGACACGCCGGAGAACTTGCAAGAGTATTCGCCCGCAAGCCTGCGCACCGAGGCGCGCACGTACCTGTCGCGCCTCATCGCAGACTTCCCCGAGAGCAAGTTCCGCAAGGAAGCCGAAGCAGCCCTGCGCACCCTCGGCGGCGCGGCCAAGAAAGTGAGCAGTAAGCAGAGAGCAGAGAGCAGTAAGCAGTAAAAGGCATTAAAACTGCTTACTGCTCTCTGCTCTCTGCTTACTGCTTACTGCTCACTGATTTTAATTCCACAGGAGAACACAGGGAAGTGTCATTACTGGTTGTCGGGTCGGTGGCGTACGATGCGGTCGAGACGCCTTTCGGCAAGCGCGAGAGGATGCTCGGGGGCTCGGCCACTCATTTCTCTCTCTCGGCCAGCTTCTTCACTGATGTGCGCGTGGTCGGCGTGGTCGGCGGCGATTTCGGGTCTGAGGAGATGGGCGTCTTCGAGCGCCACAGCGTTGACACGAGCGACCTCGAACGCGTCCCCGCGGGGCAGACCTTCTTCTGGCGCGGGCGCTACGATTTCGACCTCAACACCGCGCACACGCTCGACACGCAGCTCAACGTCTTCGCAGACTTCAAGCCGAAGCTCTCCGAAGCTTCGCGCCGTGCGCGGATGGTCTTCCTCGGCAATATCCAGCCCGCGCTCCAGAAGGAAGTGCGCGAGCAGGTCGGGGGCGCGGAGCTGGTCGCGCTCGATACGATGAACTACTGGATTTCGACCGTCCCCGAACAGGTCGTCGAAGCAATCCGCGTCGTGGATGTCGTGATCATCAACGACGCCGAGGCGCGGCAGCTCGCGGGCGAGGCGAACCTCGTCAAAGCGGCGCGTAAAATCCTCTCGTGGGGGCCGCGCGCCCTCGTCGTCAAGCGCGGCGAGTACGGCGCGGCGATGTTCACGAAGGAGACTTATTTCGCCATCCCCGCCTATCCGCTCGAAGCGGTCTTCGACCCGACGGGCGCGGGCGACACGTTCGCGGGCGGCTTCATGGGCTACCTCTCAAGCCACGACCTCGCGGACGAAGAGACCATGCGCCGCGCCATCATCTTCGGCCTACATAGAAAGAACAGTCTTCATTCTATTTACAATTCACGATTTACGATTCACGGCTTTATCACTGTATAATCCACGCGTCCCGAGAAATCCCAGACCAACTGAACCGCGGAGAGACCTCAATGTTCTGTCCTGTTTGCGAATCGGAGTATACGGAGGGCATCACGCAGTGCCCGGACGACGGCTCGGAGCTGGTCGCGCGTCTGACGCCGGAGAACACCGTCTACGACCACAGCGAGGCGCGCTTCGTGCCGCTGCACAACATCGGCTCGCCCGCCGAGGCCGAGATGGTCAATGACATCCTCTCGCAGAACGGCATCCGCTCGGCGGTGCAGTCCGGCGGCATGGACGCCTTCTCGCCCCTGCTCTCGACGACCTCTCCGGGCGCGATTGTGCTGGTTGACGAGCGCGACCTCGACCGGGCGCAGGAGCTCTACAACTCCTTCTTCGGCGGCGACACGACGCCGCTCACCGGCATGACGGACGAAGAAGAAACGCAGAGCGATGAAAGCTGAACGATGGACGAAAAACTGCTCGTCTTTTAGTTCATCGTTCAGCGTTCCGACATCATAGTTTTCCCTTGGAGGTTGACATTGTGGCGGGTGCGAATTCGGCGGCCATCGTGGTATTGCTAACGGCGGGGAGCAGCGAAGAGGCTTCGAGGCTGGCGGAGATGCTGGTCGGGGCGCACCTTGCGGCGTGCGTGCAGATCATGCCGCAGATGGAATCGGTCTACCGCTGGAAGGGCGCGGTTCACCGCGAGCCGGAATTTCTGCTGCTGGCAAAGACCACCGCCGCGTGCTTCGACGAACTCGAACGAGAGGTGCGCGCCCTCCACACTTACGACACGCCTGAGATCGTCGCCCTGCCGGTGACACACGTCTCCGCGCCGTACCTCGACTGGATCACGTCGAACGCCTTCCCCCCGCTCGTCTCCCGGCTGGCCGCCGAGGAGAACCCCACGCCGCCCCAGCCGGATAATCAGTAGTCGTAGCCGTCCGCGCCGAGCTTGTGTAGAGAGTCCTGACTGCGGACGACGATCTCGACCGCTTCCGAGGGCGAGTCCGTGACGTGCAGGAGTTTTAAATCCCGCTCCGAGACATACCCCGACCCGAGCATCGTCTCCTCGATCCACCTGACCATCCCGCCCCAGTATTCCGAGCCGTAGAGCACGACGGGGAAGTTCCTGATCTTGCGCGTCTGGATGAGCGTCAGCGACTCGAACAGCTCGTCGAGCGTGCCGAAGCCGCCGGGGAAGATGATGAAGGCCGTGCTGTATTTGACGAACATCGTCTTGCGCACGAAGAAGTATTTGAAGACCAGCGTGCGCGTCTGGAAGGGGTTCGGCTTCTGCTCGAACGGGAGTTCGATGTTGCAGCCGACCGAGATGCCGCCCGCTTCAAACGCGCCGCGGTTGGCCGCTTCCATGATGCCGGGGCCGCCGCCCGTGATGACTGAGAAGCCGGCGCGAACCAAAAGCGCCGCCGTCTCCTGCGCCGCCTCGTAGTAACGGTCTCTGGCGGGCGTGCGCGCCGAGCCAAAGATCGAGACGCCCCGCTGGACAGTCGCCAGCTCGTCAAAGCCCTCGACGAACTCGCCCATGATGCGGAAGACGCGCCACGTGTCGGTGTGCTTGAACTCGACCGCCCGCGGCGTCTCAAGCAGTTGCTCGTCCTGCGTCGCGCCGCGCCCCTGTGGCGCATTCAACTCCTGCTCCGCGAGCCGCCGTTGCTCGACCTCTTGATTTTTGTCAGTCATAAGGAAGCTGTTAGCTATTAGCTATTAGCTGTTAGCTTTGCCTTTCTGGCTGAAAGCTAACAGCTGACAGCTAATAGCTTAGAAGGCCATGATGTTATAGCCGCAGTCAACGTGGAGGACTTCGCCGGTGATGCCGGAGGAGAGGGGGCCACAGAGGAAGACGGCGGCGTTGCCGACCTCGCGCGCCTCGACGTTGCGGCGCAGCGGCGCGCGGTCAGCGTGGTGCTTGAGCATCGTGGAGAGGTTGCCGACGCCGCGCGCGGCGAGGGTCTGAATCGGTCCGGCGCTGATGGCATTGACGCGGACGTTGTGGGGACCCAAGTCGGAGGCGAGATAGCGCGTGCTCGCTTCGAGCGCGGCCTTCGCCACGCCCATCACGTTGTAGTTCGGCACGACCTTCTCCGCGCCGTAGTAGGTGGCGGCGCGCGCGAGCACGGTCAGGGAGTAGGCGCTGATGTCGAGCGCCGTCGTGAAGGCCTCGCGCGTGGTCGCGACGAAGTCGCCTTCGAGCGCCTCGCGCGGCGCGAACGCCAGACTGTGGACGAGGAAGTCGAGCCGCCCGAACTTCTCCTTGAGCATCGAGAAGGTCTGCTCAACCTCCTCCGGCTTCGTCACGTCGCACTGGATAAGCGGCGCGTCCGAGCCCGCCGTGAGCCCCTCGACGTTATCTTTCAGACGCTCGTTCTGGTAGGTGTAGGCGAGCCGCGCGCCCCCCTCCGCGCACGCCTGCGCCGTCGCCCATGCAATCGAGCGTTTATTGGCGACGCCGAAGATGACCCCGAATTTATTTTCCAGCAGCATTTAGATTGTTGCCCTCTGAGCTTCAGGAATCGGCTGACGGAGAACACAACACTTCCGTAGCGGGCTCAGGCAGCGGCGCTCTCCGCCGTGCCGTCCATCAGGCGCTGGTACTCGCCGCTCTCGACCCACTTGAGGATTTCCGAGACGCGCCAGACGGGGAACGGGTGCGAGAGGCCCGAGGTGATGATGTCAGCCCAGAAGCGGTCGAGCGCCTTCTCGTCGTAGGTCTTCTGGAAGTCGCGCGCCTGTTGGAGGAACTGTTCGTAGTCAATCTTCGACGCGAACGTGCCGCCGCAGAGCTTCATCATCGTGCGCCCGATGACGTGTGCGTCCTGCGTGACAAGGAGCGCCGCGCGGTCGCACGAAAGCTCAGCGCGGCGAGCCCACGCCAGAAGCGCGGCGCGCATCGTCCCCGACAGAATCTGCGCGACGAGGCTGGCGACGGGCGCGGCGGCGATGGCGACGTTGGCGAGCGCTTCCAGAAGGTGCGCCGCCGTCAGGTAGAGCACGTGCTCGGCATGGATGTGGCCGACTTCATGGGCGATGACGGCGAGCACCTCTTCGTCCGTCAACCGCTCGATGAGCGACGAGTGAAGCACGATGACGGGGTGCTTGACGCCGCCCGTGAAGGCGTTGACGGTCGGGTTCTGCTGGACGAAAAGCTCGGGCATGTCCACGCCGAGCGTCGTGCACGCGACCTGAAGCTTGGCGTGGAGGTCTGGGCACTGGTGCGGCGTGACCTTGATGGCGCTGGCCGTGAAGATGACGCGGATGGCCGACTCGCCAGTCACCTCAAGGAGCTTTTTGAGCGCCGTGTCGATGCCGGGGATCGTCTTCAGAGCGGCCAGCGCGCGGCTGTCCGAGGGATGCACGTACTCGTGCTTGTCCAGCTCCGCAAACTTCCTGTGCGGCTCGCCCGTGAGCAGCAGGCGGCAGCGCCCGCACCTCGGACTGCCGCCGTCGGCGCGGGTCTGATTCAACTGGCCGCAGTAGCGGCAGCGCACGGGCGCGCCGCCGTTCTCGTCCGAAGACGCGATCTCGATGTCCGCCATTCCTTATTCCCCTCCGCACAAAACAAAAAGTGACTGGCTCTCCGGGAAGACACATGCTGGAGAGCCGGTTCGGTTGCCGCAAGTATTAACGATTGTGTGGCGCGAGGGCAAGCGGAGAAGCTGTTAGCTCTGAGCCGTTAGCTTTTCGGCAAAAACTCTGTCTCGAAGCGTGCCCGACTCGCCGAAGCCGGTCGTCTCTTATCAGAAAAAAGCTGAAAGCTAACGGCCAAGAGCTAACAGCTTTAATG